>JAZUGE010000050.1:0-44919 GCA_045641045.1 Treponema sp.
CACTTGCCAATCTTGCAATCCTTCTCCAAGAGCATACTTTAAAGATGTAGGCGGAAGACTTGTCTGCCAGAACTGTGGAAATGTATTTACAATAAACAGCATCGGAAGACAACGAGGCGGCTGCAATCCGATGAGCATTCCTTTTTCTGCCGACTCACAGCAAATCAGCATAAAACATTCCGATTTAGACAGTTACGCAAGCAAATTTATTAATTGGAAAAAATAGAATTAACTCAAACTTCCTAGATAAAAAAATGTTGTCCAAATTTGATAGAATAAAATTGAACCAAATCTAAACAAAAGAGGACAACAATTATCAAAACAATAACACAAAATAAAAAAATCCCATTGAAAATTTTGAAAAAGAAATAGAAATTACAAAAACAATAAAAGAAGAAATCCAAAAAAAGTACACTTATAGATGGAAAATCGAAGTTTTTTTCAAAATCTGCAAACAAAATCTCAATCTTTAAAGAGTATTTAGAACGACTTCTTCTGAATCTATGATGGCTATTGTTTCCATTGTTTTTGCTAGATACATTATGCTTGAATTCTTGCGGAAATCTTTTTCTTGGTTACTTTTTTGATACTCTATATTTGCAAGCAACTGGGCTAAAGCTGTTGGACCACAACCAGTTGGATACGCAGTTCCTAGTTCTGAATAGACTATAGAATTGAGTTTTGTTTCCCTGTCTGAATCTGTCTTATTTAAATATAAGGGGGTTTTATTTTTTATATCAGTGCACTTTATTATGTAAAGTACGGGGTTTTATAAAGTAAACTCCCCTTATTTATATTTAAAACAAGCCGGACTTACAAAATAAAAAAGCCTTTGTAACCTTTTTTTCATAATTTTCCTTTTATTATATAAAGAGGTAAATATGAATATTAAAAATGTATGCTTAATTATTTTTGCAGCAGCCATTTTTTGCTCAGGCTGCAGTATGGAGAGCTCTGGCAATAAAAATAGCTCAGTGCAGACTGAAGACAGTACAACCGACTCATCAAGTTCCGGGACTGTTACTTACTCATCAAGGTCAAATGCCAGTGGCGAAAATACTGAAGATGCCCTGCTTGTATCAGAGACCTTTAACACTTTTATTTATTTAAACCTTACAGAACTTAGTTTCAGTACTGATAACGAAAACTACAGCACAATTACATCATCAAAAACAACAGTTACTGATGGTATAAAGATCAAAAACGAAGACAACTATATTACTTTAGATGCGGAAGGCTGTTCAGCTCCGGTATCAGTGAATGTTACAGGTAATATGACTGGTACATTGAAAATTAAAACTAATGAATCTTATCCTGTAAATGTTATTCTTAACGAAACATATATCACAAGTACTAATTATCCTTGTCTTACAGTAACTGGTGGGGCTGTAACTTACTTAACTGTACAGGGGGGCAATGTTTTAACTGATGGACGCGTATATGGTTATGGCTACGGTGAAGAATACGCTTCAGATGGGATAAGTCCAAGTGTAAACTATGTTGCAGACGGTGAAGATACTAAAGGTAGTTTATACACTAAAGGGGATTTGCGCATAAGTGGTGAAGGATCCCTTACTGTAAACGAAGGCTATAAGCACGGTATATACTCAAAAGGTGCAATGTATGTTTTTGGCTCAGTTATTACTGTAAACTCCACTGGCCGTAACTGTATGCAGAGTGTAAATGGTTTTACAATGGATGGTGGTACCCTTAACCTCACAGGTACAGGCAGTAACACAAATAATCAGAGCCGCGGTATTGTTGTTGAAGGCGTTGAAAGTGATGAGGCATCGGGTGTAGGTGCGGTTACTATTAACGGAGGTGCTCTTAATATTACTACAGTAAGTAAGGCAATTACTGCAAAATGGGATAAGGATGATGATGCTGAAACTTTGTCTACAGATGATGATCCTGATGCAAGTGTTTATATTACAGGTGGTACTTTTGTAATTAATACAACAGGAACCCCTGCTGACGAAAGTTCAAGCACAAAAACTTTTATTGATGCTGACGGTGTATATGTAACTGAAACTACAAAGCTTAGTCCTGAAGGTATTGAAGGTAAAAACAGTGTGTATATTAGTGGTGGCACATTGTATCTTAATACTACTGATGATGCCATTAATGCTGGAGAATATATCGAAATCAGTGACGGATATGTTTATGCATATTCAAGTAAAAACGATGCTATAGACTCAAATGGAAACCTTACTATATCAGGTGGGTATATTGTTGCAATAGGTGTAAGCACTGCAGAATGTGCCTTTGATTGTGATAATAATACTTTTGCGGTAAAAGGCGGTACATTTTTTGGATTAGGTACTAATAACTTTAGTACTCCTACATCTTCAGCCTGCACTCAAAATGTATTTGTTGCAAGCTCAAGCTATACTGGCACAAGCGGTACTTTTGCCGTTAAAAACTCAAGTTCAGCTCCTGTATTTGCCTTTGAGTTTCCTTCAGTAACTGCAAGCGGTACACTATATGCAGTATTCTCAAGTCCAAAGATTACAAGTGGTGATACTTATACATTGTATACAGGTGTTACTGCCAGTGGTGGCTCTAGTTTTGAAGGCCTTTATTATGAGATGCCTGAAGTGAGTGGAGGTTCTGGTAAAGTAAGTAAGAGTGTTACAAGCTCAACAAAAGTATACAGCTTATCTGCCAGCAATGATATGACAAATAACGGTCCAAATCACAGATAAAAAAAAAGCTGTGCCACATTATCAGTTTAATGTCTGGCACAGCCTTTGTGTTATAAAGACGTATTTATACGATTACACCTTTTGTACTTGGTATTGTACCGTTTCGGCGGCTGTCAATTTCGACAGCGCTGCGTATTGCTCTTGCTGCAGCTTTAAAAAGACCCTCCATCTTATGATGATCTGACCTTCCGCGTATTGTATCTAAATGCAGGTTACATTTTGCAGCCTGTACAAAGCCGTTCCAAAAGTCATCAAAACAGTCTGTCTGAAAAGTTCCCTGTTTACCGTTTTGCACACTTACAAGAGGTATATTTGAAAGCTGTGCTTCGCAGACAAGGTATGGACGCCCGCCAAAGTCTACAGCTGCACGAAGCAAAGACTCGTCCATAGGATACAAAAAAGAGCCTGAACGATAGATACCTGCACAGTCTCCCAGGGCTTTTGCAAAGCACTGTCCTAAAACAATGCCTGTATCTTCGATGGTGTGATGCTGGTCAACGTTCAAATCACCTTTTATTGTTCCTGTTAAATCAAAAAGCCCATGCTTACAGAATGACGTAAGCAAGTGATCAAAAAAACCAATAGGGTTTTCAACATTACACTTGCCTGAACCGTCAAGGTTCAATGTAAGTGTTATCTGAGTTTCTCCTGTAATGCGTTCAACTGTTGCTGTGCGGGCCATAAACTTACTCCTGTTAAGGCATTACCTTGCGTAATTCGTATTCAAGGATATCTGTTGCACCAAGCTGCTGAAGCTTAGGCAGTAAAACAGGTACTTCGCTCTTTTTAACTGCAATCTTTACTGCATAACCATTGTCGCCAAAAAGTGGCGAAACTGTAGGGCTACGCATACTTGGCAGGCCCTGAACAAGCTTGTCAAAGTTTTCTTTAGCAACATTCATTTCAAGCATTACACGGCTGCGGGCATTAAGAACTGCTTCAAAAAGCATCTTAAGCTCCATAATCTTCTGCTTTTTAACAGGATCTTTGAGAGCTTCTTTTGATGCATACATGCGTGTGCTTGATGTCATAATTGTATCAACAATTTTTAAGTTGTTGGCACGGAGGCTTGAGCCTGTACTTGTGTTATCAATAAGAATTTGAGCCAGTGACTGGTCATTGTCCTGTACAAAGCCTTCGCTTGTGCCCCAGGTTCTAAAAATTGTACCGTCAATCTTTTTTTCTTCAACCCACTTGCGGCTGAGGTTTTGATACTCGGTAGCAATTGTTACTTTGTCCTGCAATAGTTTGTCAAAGTCTACTGTGTTTGGAATTGCAGCAACAATGCGTACTGGGTCAAAACCTAAGTCCATTATCTCTTCAACCTGATCCTGAACTCCGTTTTCATAAACCCAGTCTTTACCACTAAAGCCTAAGTCAGCCTTGCCACCTGCGAGAAGAGCACTTGTTATTTGAGGCTTTACTACCTGAAAAGCTAAATCGTCCTGGTTTGTTGTAGGAAAGTATGTACGGTCTGGAAGGCTTATTGTAATGCCTACATCATTGAGCAGTTTGTAAACAGACTCGTAGATTCTTCCTTTTGCTAATAAGATACGTAATTTTTCCATAAAATACTCCAGATTTTCTGAGGTTTGTATATTTATGCAACTTTTAATAAATATTTCTTAGTATATGTTAATATTATGATTGTTTCAACTATACATTAAGGAACACGGGGTACTTTGCATTTATTGAGGATTTAGCCCTTAAGTTTAGTTGAAAAATGCCTTTATCTGTTTTAATATAATAAAATGTTTTATTGGAGGATTTAATAATATGGATGGAAAAGAAGAAATCTTAGACTTATTACGCGAAAATGCTCGTCTTTCAGTTGAAGATATATCCGCGATGACAAAAAAAACAGCAGACGAAGTAAAGGCGATTATTAAAAGTCTTGAAGATGAAGGAATAATCCTCAAATATGCCGCGATAGTAAACCCTGAAAAAGATAAAGATGCTAAAGGTAAGGTAATGGCTGAGATACAGATTCAGGTCACACCTGAGAGGGAACACGGATTTGACGGTCTTGCCGAACGTATTTACAGATTCCCTCAGGTAAAGAGTCTTTATCTTATGAGTGGCGGTTATGATTTTAAGGTAATTATTGAAGGTGACAGCCTTCAGGATGTGGCTTTCTTTGTTGCCCGTAAGCTTTCAACCCTTGAAGGAGTACGCTCAACAAAGACATCATTTATTCTAAAAAAATATAAAGAAAACGACGTACTGTACGTTGAGGACGAAACAGACCGTCGTGAAAAGGTAAACGCATAAATGAACGATCGTGAAGATAGATTTTCAAAATCAATGCTTGAGACACCACCAAGTGGTATCCGCAAGTTTTTTGAAATGCTCATTGGCCATGATGATGTAATTTCGTTGTCAGTTGGAGAACCTGATTTTCCAACTCCATGGGTAATGAGGGAAGAAGCTTTTTATCACCTTGAAAAAGGTCATACATCATATACAAGTAACTGGGGGCTTATTGAGCTTAGAGAAGAGATTTCAAAATACATGGAAAGCTATAACATGTATTATAATCCTCAAAACGAGATCCTTGTTACTGTGGGTGCCAGTGAAGGTGTTGATGCTGTATTAAGGGCTATCCTTAATCCTGGAGATGAAATTATTGTCTGTCAGCCTTGCTATGTAAACTATACACCTCTTGCTCATTTGACAGGTGCAAAAATTGTACCCCTCGATACGAGTGTTAATGGTTTTTATCCTACAGCAAGTCAAATTAAGGATTTGGTAACTGAAAAAACAAAAGCTGTTATGTTATGTTCACCAAATAATCCTACAGGAACAATGATACCTGCCAGTGAGCTTGAGAAGATTGCCAAAGTTATTGTTGAAAACAAGATATGGTGTATCAGTGACGAAATATACTGTGAGCTTGCCTATGACGGCAGTAAGCATGTGTCTATAGGTTCGTTCCCAGGTATGAAGGACTATGCAATTATTCTTAATGGTTTTAGTAAAAGCTTTGCAATGACAGGATGGCGTATTGGATATATTGCAGCTCCTTCAGACCTTATGGCTCAGATTGTTAAGCTGCATCAGTACAATACAATTTGTGCTCCAATCTTCAGTCAGTATGCTGCTACTGAAGGGCTTCGTTCTGGCTGGAAAGACGTTGAAAAAATGCGAGTGAGCTATCAGCAAAGACGTAATCTTATGTTTAAAGCCTTTACCGATATGGGACTGAAAGTTCCTGAACCAACAGGAGCTTTTTATATGTTTCCGGACATTACTCCGACGGGGCTTACAAGTGAAGAGTTTGCAACCCAGTTGTTTCAAAAGCATAATGTAGCAGTTGTCCCTGGCAGCGTGTTTGGTCTAGGGGGCGAAGGTCACATACGCTGCTGTTACGCCACAAGTGTTGATAAAATAAAGATTGCACTTGAGCGCATTAAGGAGATGGTTGAAGAACTTACAACCAATAAATAATCTTAAAAAAATAAATGTTTATTATAAGGGAGTATTTTTACTCCCTTTTTTTTAAATTTCATACGATACTATATATACGTATGGACGCAAGTATCTCTTATCTGCTGGCCGGTGTAATTGTTTTTAGTTTTGCTGCCATCCTTGTTTCAATAGGGTCAAAGAAAGGCGGACGTAAAAAACAAAAAAGCCGTGCAACGATAATTCGTGATGCAACTCGAAAACTTTCACAAGATCCTCACAATCCAGATGGCCTTATTCCGTTGGCTGAGCTTTATTTTAGTGAGCACTCCTTTGATAAAGCTTATGGTCTGTATGATACTATGCTTAATATTGCTCCAGCTCATTCAGAGATAAATCCTTTTCAGGCAGCATTACGACAGGGAATTTGTGGTCTTAAGATAGGTAAGGCTCAGGATGCAATGCGAGGTCTGCAGGCTGCCTATAATATTAAGCCTAGTGATTTTGAAGCAAACTATTATTTAGGTCAGGCATTTTACAAAAATGATGCATTTGAAAAAGCAATACCTTGTTTGAAAAAGGCTGTTGTTATTAAGCCTGATGCATCGAGTATAAATACACCTTTAGGTTTGAGCCTTTACAAAGCTAAGCATTTTAAAGAGTCATTACCATATTTGAAACGCAGTCTTGATGATAATCCTGATAATAAAGAAGCTCTATTTTCAATGGCTGATGCTATGCAGGAATGTGGAATGGGTGAAAAGGCAATAAAAGTCTTTTTACACCTGCGCCCTGATCCAAACTTTGGAGCAAAGTCGTGTCTGTCAGCTGGTATATACCATTCACGTGCTAATCAGGTTGAAAAGGCAATACAAGATTTTGAAATCGGATTAAAGCATCAAAATATTCCGCAGGATATATATCTTGAGCTTAAGTATCGTATTGCAAACTGTTATCTGTCGCTGAAAAATATTGGTTTAGGCTTGCAGCACCTGCAGGATATTTCGGTTATAAACAACCAGTATAAGGATGTGCCTCAGTTAATATCCAGATATCAGGAGCTTAACCAGAACAAAAACTTACAGACATACCTTATGTCAGGTTCAAGTGACTTTGTTGCCCTTTGCCGTAATATTGTCATGAACTATTACAAAGGATCAGTTACTAAAATACAGGATATTAACGTACAGCCTGATAATGTTGAGATCCTTGTTAATGTTGAGACTGCCAAATGGGAAGACACTGAAGTATTTCGTTTTTACAGGTCTCAGGGTGCTACTGGTGAGCTTATGGTCAGAGATTTTCATGGCAGGGTTTCAGACTCTAAAGCTGATCGTGGTATATGTTTTACTGCTGGTGTTTATAGTGATGAAGCTCGGCGATACTCGGAAGGTCGCCCAATTGACCTTGTTGAAAAAGACGGCTTAATAAAACTTTTAAAACGCATTGATAATATATAAAGATAACGCACACTTTTTTTGAAGTGTGCGTTTTTTTTAGTCACGGGTGATTATTACAAGGTTTCGTTCATGATCATCTAAAAATGGGACTGTCAATGGTGCTACTGTATACACAGGTGCGTTTTTTCCAAGGGCGTCCATTTCTTCCTTTATTTTATCACTTTTTGCCTTGTATGCGGCAATAGAGCCTCCGTGTTTCAGGATACGAACAAGGACATGCATCATCTTTTTTTCAAGTGGTCTGAATGCTCTAAATACTGTAAGGTCAAAGCTTTCTTGATCAATACGTTCAGCCTGGTTTTCCTGTACTGTTACGTTATCAAGGTTAAGGGTCTGTTTACAGTGGTTTAAAAAAGCACATCTTTTTGTCATACGCTCAACAAGTACAAACTTAATATCTGGTAAAGCTGTACTTAACGGTATACCCGGAAGTCCTGCTCCAGACCCTATGTCAGCCATGATAAAGTCCTGCTTTATTTGTGGTGACTGAGACATGCGTCTGGCTATCAACTGTGTAACGTTGTTTATGGCACTTAATGAGTCTAAAATATGACGGATGGCAATTTCATCATCCTCGTCAGTATTAATAAGGTCAAACTTTGCATTGTATTCCTTTAGGGTATCAATGTAAGTAAGCATTTTTGATTCTAATGAATCAATATCAAGTGTTTTTATTCCGTTGAACTCGCCCTTTTCAAAGCCGAGCTGTATAAGTCCGTCTCGTAAAATTGACATGTTTACTCCCATAGTTTTAATTTAGTGATATCAGCAAATCCATTCGCCAGTTTGTGTCATTTGTACGTAGTGATACAAAGTTTCCTGTGCGGTTTGCTAATATATCATTGCGTTTACTCATCTGATATAAAAACGAATACTCATTAAGAGCGTCCTGAGATACTTCTGTTGTTACTTTGTACTGCGTTATACCGTCAGTTGTGTTTTGTGGTACAAAGAGCATGTAAAATGTTTCGGTTCTGCTTTTGCCGTCAGACTGGTATCGTCTGTCGCCTGAAACCATAAAGGCTGAGTCAGCGTGTGCATCTGAAATAAAAACGTCCCGGCAGGTAGACTTTATATCGTATCCGTTTACCTTAAAACGCAGTATTTGTGAAAGCTTATTATTGTCTTTTTCGGTGGCAGACAGTTTTTCATACCCTACCTGTTTTTTTAGAGAGTCAAGTTCATCAAGAATTGTTTGCAGCACGTTGTCTTGTGTCTTATTATTAAAAGTGCTGTTAAGATTGCCTAAAAGTCCCAGTCTGCTGAGTGTATTTATGTTGTCTGCGGTGAGTGTGTTTATGTTTTGAGCTATACTTGTCTGGGTATTACTGTCAGCAGGTGTGTATAAAGGTACTGAAGGACTTACTGGGGTAACAGGTGCAGCAGCTGTCTTTGTTTGTGTATCATCTGTTTCTTTTGGGCTTTGTTCTGTATTTTTTTTGTTTGTTGTCCTGGCTGCAGGTATTTGCCCTGTATAAAAGTCACTTGATGAAGGATTGTAAAACTCACCGCTACCTACCTTAGGCATACTAAGGCTTGGCATCGAGGGTGAGGCAGGCAGTGTAATGCTGTTTTGCAGTGAGTCCTGGGCTGCTATTGAGTATGTCAGTGCTGTGCATAAAAGCACAGCAGCACCTTTTTTACAGGTTTTCAAGGCTTTCTTCAACATAGTGTAATCTCTGCTGTAAAGCTTCGATAGTCTTTGTAAGTCTGTTTTTTTCTTTTTCGAGCTTTGCTTTTGGATCATCATTTGCAGCTCGTTTTTTCATAAGCTCTGTTACGGTGTCAGGTGTTTTACCGGCTTTAATTTGTTGTGTTGCAGAGTTGCGGTCCTCAGGCTTTTTAATTGAGGCTACCTTTTTCATGTTGTCAAAACCAATTGATGGATCTATTTCGACCATTGCAACTTTAGTAATATCTTTTGCTGAGTTACGTGGTAGGCACAGTACACGGTCAAGATAGTCTTCGTAGCGGATGCCAGACTCTTCGCAAAGAGCATGTGCTTTTGACAAAAGCTTGCCGAACTCCTGCATAAGTTTACCGTTTACTTCAACGTAGTTTTTACGGATATCGTCAGTAAGCTGTTTTAACTCAGGGTAATCATCGATACTGAGCTTATATAAGCCTTTTTGTTCAGCGACTTCGATTAAACTGTGAAATTTAGCCCAGAAAGCCTGATTATGAGCCTTGCCTTTTACAGGTAACTTTGTCTGAGCTAAAGACTGTTCATTGATAAGGTGATGTGTGTACTCATGAATTGCCGTATATATAAGCTGGTTATCGTTTTTAAAGTTTTTATTGTGCAATAAAATTTCGTAGGTCTCAGGATTATATAATCCGTTTACACGTGTGCTTTCCTTACCAGTCATTGTAACTGTAAAATCAAGCTCTGTATTTTCGATGTCTAAAAGTATCTGTTTAATTTTCTCGTTATCCATAATGATTCCTTATATTATAGGTTAATTCAGTTTTCCCATAAAGTCTAATATGATTGAAGATGCAACTGTAGCAGCTGTTTCGGTGCGCAATACTCTTGGTCCCATTGAACACAAGGTAAAGCCATTAGCCTGCAGTAAGTCTCTTTCTCTGTCTGTCCAGCCGCGTTCACTGCCGATAGCAGCGATAACAGGTGTGTCACTGCTTACTTTTTCAGAGTATAAAAGTGAATGCAGGCTTTGAGTGCTTTTTTTATTATCTAAAGCAATGAGGGTACAGTTTTTGTCCTGTATGCTTAAACAGTCTTTAAGAGTGTTATGCATTATAAGCTCTGGTACATGGGTACCTGCAGCCTGTGCAGTTCCGTCTAAAAGCATATTCCATGCAGCACCTTTATCCACAACTGTTGATTTTAAGTATGAAGGATCTCCCAGTTCAGTACCGGTAAGGTGGACTGCACATGCTCCCAGCCCTGCAACATCGCGCAAAAGACGGCGCAGTTGTATTGGACGCGGAAACCCAATTATTAAAGTAAGAGGGTATAAAGGTTTACCTTCGGTTTTAGGTTCAAAGGTAAAGTATAAATCACCTTCAATCTTTGTGATTGTAGCAATGCCTGCCATGCCGTTGATGATACCGGCATCAAAAGTGTCTCCTGCTTTTTTATGCAAAACCTTAACGATGTGTTCTGTTCTAGGGTCGTGCTTTGCTAGAGGCTTATTAAGTTCTTCCTGTGTAAAAAGACAAATATTCATGGACTGCAAAATCATATAATAGAAAATCTGTTAAATCAATAATTTATGCCATGATAAACGAATAGTTATCCACAGATAAAAGCATAAATTTGTCTTAATATAACAATTTTTTTTTGTCTTAAAAGCCGTTCGATGGCAATATTAATTGAATTGTCATGTCGAGAGGTTATTTGTATATGAGGATATATTTCCGGGCTATAAGTGCATTTTTTGCTGTTGCCCTGCTGATAAGTTCATGTACATTTTTAAATGATGACTCCTCATCATCACTGGCAAAAGCTTGTGATGATGAAGTATGGGCATATACTGATGCAATGCCAGTATATCAGGTTAATGACAATGTTTTAAACCTCACTATAAACGGCAGTCTGGCAGGTAAAACTGTCTATCTTGTTCATACTAATCCTACAGGGAGTGTAATTCCTTCTGCACAGGTGCGGTATATAGCTAATAGTTCAAATCGAAGCAGTGCTTGTGAAAATGAATTTGAAAGTAGTGATGATATTAGTGCTTATGATGACTGTGATGAGTCTTTAGGCTGTAACAGCTTTGATAACTTTTTAAAAGCTGATTTTTCGTTAAAAGCCTGCAGTAATAATAATATAAACCGCAGCATTACCTGGGTTGGATCTCCTGTAAAACAGGTCGATTATAAAGTCGGGGACTCAAAGTATCTTTATTTAGATACTGATGCTACTTTGCAGGTTTATAGTCAAAAAAGCTGTACCCTTGCGGCAAAAGGCAGTTACTGCAATGTCTGGATTGCAGATGAGTCATACAGTAAAAGTACAAGCGATGTATCCTATGGTACTTCGATACTTGTAGGTACTAACTCAGCACAGGCTATTGCAGATAAATTTGATCAGATATATATGGCTGTTCAAAATCTGTTTGGCTGTGAGTCAGATGAAGTCTGGTATTATCAGGGCAGATGGTTTAAGGTTCCTATGACTTACCTTAGTGATACAGGTACAACAGTTAATTTAGTCATCTGTAATATACATGACTCGTCAACGGTAGGTTATTTTTACAGTAAGGATTATTACCCTGATCAAACTGATATTGGCCGGCTGGGCTATGAGTATCCTACGTCAAAACAGGTTTACAGCTACTCAAATGAAGGCAAGTATCTTTACTTGTCATCCTACAGTGTTATGTATCGTAGAGATAAAATATACTCGACCCTTGCCCATGAGCTTACCCACTTGATTTTGTACGGAACAAAATATATGGAAGGCGAAGCAGTCCCTGATAAGTGGTATGATGAAATGATGGCAATGCTTTGTGAAGATGCCATGCAGCTGTTTCTGTTTCCTTATGATCCTCAAAATACAAGTGCTGCTAGGGCAAGCTTTCAAGCAAGCCCTAAAGACCGGTTAAGATGGTTTAACCGCGGTTACAGGCTTACAGGTTTAGAGTATTTATCAAACACAACAAACCTTGTGTTACAAACCTATGCTGATAACTATGCTTTTGGTGCCTGGCTTATAAGGCAGTATGGCGGGACAAGGCTTTTACACAGGCTTGCAAGTACAACCTATGTTGATTTTGACTCAATCACTGATGGGGTTAATTATACAACAGGGCTTTCATATACTATGGAAGATATTCTTAAAGAATATGTACAGGCTTGTACTATAGAGGCATCTACAAATATTGAATATGAGTTTCCGACTTTTAATCAAAGTCCTGCTAGTTTTTTTACTTATAGTTATACAGATACAGACGGTAGTTTACAAACGTACAGTTATCCTCTCACTGCAATTGATTTATGGACACTTGGTAGTATGTACTCAAGTCCATCTGGCGGCAATAACTATAAGTACGATGGCCCGGTTCGTTTTAAAGCTTCGGATCATTATGAGCTGCGCCCCTTTGGTTTTTTTATTTCGTCTGTTGAAACGGTTTCAGATGGTGTAAGCTCGGTAACTTTAACCTTTAACAGCGAAGGCTCTCCTTTGCAAAAAATGTATGTAATCATTAACTAAGGTTTATAACTTTTTTGTAACCTAACCCTTTTTTTTATGTTTTTTTTACAAAAAAGGGAAATAAAAATGATTAACATCAAAAAGCTTTTACTGCTGTTTTTTGCATCACTGATTTATTTTACAGGGTGCAGTACTTCCACTTCATCTTCAGAAGCTAAAACTCGTACAACTGAAACAACTCAGCTATCTGCTGAAAACAATGAATGGGCATACACTACAATGTCCGAAATTGTTGAGTTAGAAAGTGATGTAACAAGTGTGTCTATTACAGGGGATATAGGTGGTAAAACTCTGTATATGATAAAAACAAATCCAACGTCGGCATCGATACCGTTTTCTTCATTAAATATGGTAAGTAGCGTATCTGATAATATAAGTGAGTATACAGTTTCATCTTTTTCTGGTGGAGGTAACTCAGGTGTTCCTGGTGGCAGCGCACCTAATCATTTTGTAAAAGATGGATCTATGTTTGCCAGTGCATTTTCAATTAAGCAAAATTATGCACGTTCTTTGTCGACAGCTTCATCAATTGAACAGACCTATGAGATAGGGGACTCAAGACTTATTTATGTAGATACTGATTCAGATATAGGCAGCTATGAGCAAAAGACTGCATATTTACGGGCTTTAACAGATAACTGTTATGTGTGGGTTATAGGTGAAAACTATACTGAGGATACTGCCGCAGGGTGTAAAATTGACAGTACAATAGCACAAAATATAGCTAAAAAATTTGAAGCTATGTATCCGCTTATTACGGGTATTTTTGGTAACGAGTCGGACAAAATTTTGTATGGTTCATACAGCTCAAATACAGCATCCCTTGTTGATATGTGCAGTCAAAGCTTAACGGGAAACAAGATAAATATTGTTGTCTATGATATTGGAGCTGATTATGGCTCATCAAATCAGACTGGTGTTGTAGGTTACTTTTACTGTAAGGACTACTATGCACTCACTGATACATCAGGACAAGACCTTGATGCTTCAAATAAGGGTAAGTATTTTTATATAGATGCAGCCTATGCAGTGAGTTATACAGATACTGTGTACTCAACTTTGGCTCATGAGTTTCAGCATATGATTAACTTTGGCCAAAAGTATATAGGTAACGTATTATGGTCCAGCACCTGGTATAACGAAATGATGAGCATGATTTGCGAAGATGTCATGCAGTCATATCTTGAAATTGGTAATGAAGACAGTCCTGAAGCGAGACTGCCATTTTTTGAGCGCAATTACTATAATCTGGGAATTTCATATAACAGCTCAAACAGTTCGTATACAGGCTTATCTTATGCAAATTTGTATGCTTTTGGAGCCTGGCTTATACGCAGCTATGGCGGTATACCTTTAATACAGCAAATGTCCCAAAACTCATATGTAAATTTTGATAGTGTTATAAATGCTGTTAATACATTGAATGGTACAAGTTTGACAGTTAAGGATCTGCTTAAGTTTTATGCAAAGGCCTGTATCATTAACAGAGCCGGAAGCGGCTTTAATCAGGAGCTGAATTGCAGCAGTTATAATGCAAGTTATGATTATCCGATAAAAGCAATAAACCTGTGGAACTTATCTGAAGATTTAAGTGTGCTTGAAAAAGAAATAGATGAGTATTACTCGTCATACGGATATGATTATACTGATTACTACAGTTTTACAGGACCTTATTATCTTGCTCAAAATGAAATCTCCTCTGCATTGCCTGCTTATGGTATGTATATTTATAAAATTGGCACTATAGATAGTGGTTCTGTAAGTGCTGATATCAAAGTCAGCGCTGTCAGTAATACATCTCAAAAAACTTATTTTGTGATACAATAACTTTTTATTATTATTGAAGTTTTCTTAAGTTGTTGTTCGTGCTCCATATTTTTATGTGCTATAATAACTTATAGGATTTTAATAAAAACCCAGGAGTCTATTATGCCTTTAGCAGTGAATTCGGTGAAAGATACATATAAGCTTTCAAACGGTATAAACATACCTTGTATTGGTTTTGGAACATGGCAGTCTGCTGATGGAGACGAGGCTTATAATGCAGTGCTTACTGCATTAAGAGAAGGCTACCGCCATATTGATACAGCCGCTGCATATGGTAATGAAGAAAGTGTCGGCAAAGCCATAAAAGCGTTTTTAGCTGAATCAGATGTTAAGCGTGAAGATTTATTTATTACTACAAAGCTCTGGAATAATGATCATGGGTATGATGCAACTGTAAGTGCAATCGATACTTCGCTAAAAAAGCTGGGTTTAGATTATATAGATCTTTATCTTATACATTGGCCTAACCCAATAAAGTTCAGGGACTGTTGGGCAAAAAAGAACAGTGAAAGCTGGATGGCAATGGAAGAAGCCTACGATGATGGTAAATTATCTGCTATAGGTATCAGTAACTTTTGTAAGCGACATATTGATCCTTTGCTTGATGCAGCTCAAATTGCACCGATGGTAAATCAGATTAAGCTTTGTCCGGGACAGACTCAGCAGGAGCTTGTTGAGTATAGTAAGTCCCTTGGTATGGTTGTTGAAGCTTATAGTCCTTTAGGTACTGGCGGCATATTTAACAATGATTTTATGAAGCAGTTATCTGAAAAGTATGAGAGATCAATTGCTCAAATATGTATCCGCTGGAGCTTGCAGCAGGGCTACTTACCATTACCAAAGAGTGTTACAGCTGACCGTATACGCGAAAACGCAAAGGTATTTGCTTTTGAGTTGTCTGCTGAAGACTGTGATGCAATTGGTAAACTGAGAGGGCTTGATATACGACCTGCAAGTAATCCTGACGAAGCAAACTTTTAGTGACATGGTATAAAAAAAGACTGAAGGCCTGATGCTTTCAGTCTTTTTTGTTTTATATCATGTTACTGATTACTGCTGCCTTGATGGCTATACATATCAGATATGTTTTTGAGCTGGTCACGAGTGAGGGTTTCTTTATCTTTAAGCATAGCAGCTGGTATACCATAAGCTTTTTCAAGATCTTCAGGTGTTAAAACTTCCTCAGGACTTCCTAAAGACATATCTCTGTTAGGATAAAATAACAGTACCTGATCTGCATATTTACGGCTTAAATCAAGCTCGTGCATTGATATATAAATTGTTTTACCAGTTTTGTGCACAAAATCTTTAAGGTAAGCAAGAGCTTTTTCTTTTTGACTGTTTTCCATGGCAAATAAAGGCTCATCCATAAATATTGATGAACTGCCGTATAGAATACTGAAGGCTAAAAGAACTCGCTGAATTTCACCCTTGGAAAGCTTTGTAAGGCCGTGATTTAAAACATCAGTAAGTTCAAATGTTTGTATTACTTCGTCAATAAGGGATTTTGAACTGTCGGCAATACCTTTTGCATTACCTTTTAAGGCTCCGTTTTTATAAACTTGAGTTAAAAGCTGTAAAACTGAGTCGTCACTTTCAAACTCCATATTTTGATAAATAACTGACGCTAAAAGATTTTTGCTTTCCTGATCTAAAAGTAATGGGTTTTGACCTAAAAGTGTAACTGAGCCGCTTTCAGGGGCGAGTCTTCCGCTTGCAAGCATTAAAAGAGTGGTTTTACCGCAGCCGTTTTGTCCTACAAAGCTTACAAAGCCTGATGGCAGCTGTGCACTGAAATGTTCAAATACGTTTTTGCTATTTTCGCCCTCTTCAACAGGAGGGTATGCAAATGTAACATCGTTGAATTCAAGAAATGTCATAATGGTAAGATACAAAACCTATTTTGTTTTGTAAAGCACGAGTATATAATGATTTTGTGGATAAGATAGACAATATAGCCTACAAGTATTATAAAGCACTTGAAAATCAGATTGCAGCTAAATGTCAGTTGATAAAGGCTGATACTGAGATTGATCGTGAAATAGCTTTTAATGCTGTTGTTGACGGGATAAAGAGTATGGCTGAAAAGTATGGTTTTAGTTATACAAGAGAAGACTCTCGTTTTGAAGCTACCGAATATCCGTTTTTCGACAGTATGCTGAAGACTAATAATTTGGATTATGATTTAATAAGCATCAAGCTTGATAAAGGTGGTGTTAATCCGCTGAGCTTTTGGGTAAATATTATTGATTACAGTGAGCATTTAGATTTACCTGAAGTTGAAAAAATAAAAATATCCAGCAACTGTAAACCATTAAACTGTAATTATTTTGAGTATAAAAAGGCTCTCTTTGTAATAGAGTCCTACTTAAGTAATAATTTTGATCCATTGTTTAACAAAATACAAAAAGTAAAAACTCAGCTTGCGGTTAAGGCAAAGCAAAAGGAGATTACAAAAGCATCAATACATAACTACATTAAGGTATTGTGTATGACCCGTAAGCTTGAGTATACAATTACAGATTACAAAGCTAAGAGTAAGGTTCAGGTAAATTTATCTGAAAAAAAGGTACTTATTCTTGATTTATATTACTCAAAGTTTACACAACAGGTTAAAGATATTGAAAAGGCAATTGACGGTGCTTTACTTTTGAGTAATAACCCGACATTTGCCAGTATAAAGAGGTAGTATGTCTGTAAAAATTAACACTGACGAATTAATTAAAATTCTTGACCGGACTCCGGCAAAGCAAAATATTATGCTGATTGGCCGTCATGGTATCGGTAAGTCACAAATTTTGAGTGATTATTACAGTAGTAAAGGATTTAAGGTTGTTCCTTTGTTTTTAGGGCAGATGAGTGATCCTGGTGACTTGATTGGACTTTTAAATAAGAATGAAAAAACTGGTAAATCAGAGTTTATGCCACCTTACTGGTTTCCTACAGATGCGACTCCTGTTGTTTTATTTTTAGATGAATTGAACCGGGCTCGCCCTGAAGTTTTGCAGACTATTATGGATCTGGCGTTAAATCGCACATTAGCTGGTAAAAGGCTTCCGGAAGGTTCGCGCATTATTAGTGCTGTGAATAATGGTGAAGAGTATCAGCTTACTGATTTGGATCCTGCTTTAGTAAGTCGCTTTAATGTGTATGAGTTTGTTCCTACTGTTTCAGAGTGGCTTTTGTGGGCAGGACAAAACAATATTGATGAGCGAATTATTGAGTTTATATCCGAAAATAATAGTTTTTTGGATGATGAGGGTACAGACCGAGAAGATGCGGGGCTTGAAAAGTTTGCGGATAGACGAGGCTGGGAAAGAGTATCTGCTGTAATAAATGGTGTGGATGAGCTAAGTGCTGTTGATAAAAAGATAATTGCAGGTATTGTCGGTATGCATGCTGCATCTGCTTTTTATGAAGCTCAGGGAAAAAGCCGTATAATTAGTGCAAAGGAGATTTTGTGCTATGATTTTGAAAAAGTAAAGGAACGGCTGTCGCAGTATACAACCTCTGATATGGCTGTTATAAATGATTCACTTTTTCGCTTTATTGAAAATGGTAAACACAAATCACATGATTTTGCTACAATCAGGTGTAACCTGACGCTCTATTATGAGTTTTTAAAAATAAACAAAATGTCTGAGGTTTTAGCTCATTTTGCAAATATGTTTACAGGGACACAGTATCCACAGGCTGTTGTTTTTGTATTACAGGAATGCGGCTCTTTGTACAATGATGTCCTTTCCTTTGTTGGAGCAATCAAATGAGTGCGTCACAGCGCATTCATAAGGCGGCAGAGTATCTGTTTTTAGCAGATCCTTTACTGTTTAATGTGTTTTGCACTCATACGTTAAAAGTAAATAATACTCTTGCAAATCCTATGCGCACAGGCAATATGGTTATTGAGTATAATCCAGGGATAATCGACGGTTTGTCAGAGGCGAGTCTTAATGATTATCTGAGGGTTGAACTGATACGTATTGTTTTAAAGCATCCGTATCAGAGAGTGCCGGAGTATCCGGATAATGTTGCTCTTTCTATGGCTAGTGACATAACTGTTAATGATGTTACCGGTATTGCTACAGGGCTAAGTAAAAGCAGTGACTGGGGCTTGGAGCGTAATTTAAGCTATGAGTCATATTATGCAGGCTTAAAGGGGATGTTTGAAGATAAAAACAGCTCTAATGAGATGCAGTCACTGGAAAATAATATAAAACTAAAGATATTTACAGATAATAATAAAGAAAAGTCTTTATTATGGAACAATAATGATGAAAGTATCGAACAGATAAACAAAGAAATTGAAAAGGCAATTGAAGGGGATTTATGGGGTACTTTGCCTAAAAACCTTATTGCATTGATTACTTCTGGCTTAAAGGTTGCACTTGATTATCGTAAGGTGCTGACAATGTTCAGATCCAGCATATTGTCATCAAGTCGAAGGCTTACTCGTACAAAGCCTAACCGCCGGTACGGCTTTGCTTACATGGGAAGCCGCTATGATTTTACAACAAGCTTATGTGTTGCAGTTGATGTCAGTGGTTCTATATCAAAGCATACTTTGAGTGCATTTTTTAGTGTCATAAATACTTTTTTTAAGTACGGAATAAAAACTGTTGATGTTATTGAGTTTGATACTGAAGTAAAAGATATAGTTTATACCTTGAAAAAAGCCCGTAAACAGATTGAGGTTTATGGCTTTGGCGGTACTGACTTACAGGCACCGATAAACTGGTTTAAAAACAAAAGTCAGTATGATGGTATGATAATTTTTACTGATGGGTATGCTGATGTCCCTGTTGTAAATGACAAAAGGCATATTTTATGGATATTCAGCTCAGAAGAAGCTTTTAATAAAGCTCAGTGGGTAAAAAATATAAAAAACAGCAGGGCAACTTTTATGCCTTTGCCAAAGTAGGTTAAAAAAAATGAGAACTGTTTTGACTATCGCTGGCAGCGATTCGAGTGGTGGTGCAGGAGTTCAGGCTGATATAAAAACAATCACCTGTAATGGTATTTATGCTACAAGTGTGATAACTGCATTAACGGCACAAAATACAACTGGTATTAGAGATGTTCTTAGTGTTCCGCCTGAGTTTGTGGCAAATCAGCTTGATAGTGTTTTAAGCGACATAAAGGTTGATGCAGTAAAAATCGGTATGATAAATAATCCGGAACAGGTTGATGTTATTTATCAAGCTATAAAAAAATACAGATTAAAAAACATAGTTGTTGATACAGTAATGTTCAGTACAAATGGAACTCGTCTTATGGATGATGGGACAATGATTGCTTTGAAAAACAAAATATTTTCACTATCATCGGTTATTACACCAAATATATCTGAAGCAGAATATCTGTCGTCAATAAAGATTACTAACCGTGATAGTGTTGAAGGAGCTGCAAAGGCTTTAAATAATCAGTTTGACTGTCCTGTGCTTATAAAGGGCGGACACCTCACAAGTGAAGAAGCAAATGACTATCTTTACAATGGTGTTCAGGGGAGATGGATTGAAGGTCGCAGACTTGATAATGTAAATACACATGGTACAGGATGTACATTATCAAGTGCAATTGCCGCAAATCTTGCAAAGGGGTATTCACTGACACAAAGTATTGTGCGGGCAAAAGTTTATATCTCCGGGGCGATTGGTGATAATCTTATAATAGGTAAAGGTCGTGGCCCAATGAACCTTGCCTGGAGTATAAAAGAAACTCAGTTTTATAAATAAAAAAATCATTTGTCATAACCAGCAGTGCAATAATGTGCTGCTGGTTTTTTTATCCCTGAATTGCTGTAGCGATGATAAAAAAACTTAAAATTGTATAATACTGTTGTCTCATTTTATTGTAAAAATATCTGTTTTTTACATATTTGAGTATGTTTTGTAAATTAAATGAGATTTACACTAGAAATAACAAAATGTTTTTTTAAAAAAGGGGTACATAATGAAAAAGATAATTGCAGCTCTTACTGCAGCTTCTCTCCTCATCTTTTCTTTAGGTTCAATCAGCTGCTCAATGGACTCAAATGATTCAAAGAGCTCAAATACTACTGAAAATACTGATAATAAGACTGATGACAGTGCCGGCACTGGCGGTAATACTGGCTCGGAGACTGAAAATAAAGAAGTAACACTTACTATAAATGAAGGAAATAAAGCTCTTGTAAGTGTTTCAAAAGGGTCTGTAAAAAGTGATAAAACAAATTATTACGGTTTTTCAGGCAGTGGATACTATGATTCACTTGCAGATGGAACTGTAATATATTCTATATATTCACCTGTTGAACAGGATGCACAGCTTTTAATCCGCTATGGATATTGGGGAGCTAAAAGTAAGCTTAGAGCAGCAAAAGTTATTGTAAACGGTGCTTCAGATGAAGAAATTTTATACTGTAACTGGACAAACGGAAAGAGACAGACAACACTTGGTACATCAGTTGCAATCTGGCAGGATACAAATACAATAACAGTTCATCTTGATGAAGGTGATAACCAGATTAGGTTAACATCAGTTGCAACAGATGTAGAGCTCTCAGCTCAGACATACAATGAAGATGGTTCTGTAAAAACACCTGGATACTGGTTCCCAGAAGGAGCTGCAGCTGATTATGCAAACTGGGGTGGCGCTTATGGAGAAGAAATAAAGACTTGTGATGGAAATCTTCCTAACCTGGACTATCTTCAGATTACAGGTAAAGGTCTTACTGCCGGTAATAACAGTACAGTGTTCTCAACTGCTACAGTTGGTGTAGACGGAACAAATGGTACAGTTGCGCTGGAACCTGCTCAGGATTTTTATAAAAAGGGTGCTAAAGTTACAGTAAAAGCAGTACCTGCAGATGGATATGTATTTGACTGCTGGTATGGGGATGATGCAAGCAATGAAAGCTCATTTGAAATTACAATGGACAGTGACAAAACTGTTTATGCACACTTTATCCCATCTTCATTTGATAAAGCTACAGAGCTTAAAGGACTTGAAGGTTATGCAACAATTGCAAATGATGATGGTTCAGTTACATATACAGTAACAGGTGGTGCAGGTGGTACTGAAATTACACTTTCAAGCCTTGAAGACCTTGAGTCATATAAAGATGTTTTAAGCAGCAATGAGCCTTATGTTGTTACAGTTAACGGTACAATCACAACAGCAGACAATGTTAGTGTTAAATATACAATCGGTTCAAACAAGACATTTATTTCAGGCAGCACACAGGGGCGCTTTAAGAATATTCAGCTTAACCTTGAAGGTAAAAACTATATTGTTAAAAACATTATGTTTGGCGAAGTTATTGCTGATGACTACTATAAAGGTAGTGCAAATGATGCTTTAGGCTTAAGTGGTGTTGAATATGCATGGATTGATCATTGTGAGTTCCAGTCTCATTTAACTCCACAGAACAATGACGGTACACCTCTTGTTTATGCAGATGAATATGCTGCAGGTCATACAAGTACTACTGAAATTGAATGGGCAAAAGACTTTTATGATGGTCTTTTAGATATTAAAAATGGCAGCCGATATATCACTATCAGCAACTGTTATTTCCACGATCACTACAAGGCTTGTCTTTGTGGCTCAAGTGATGTAAGTGAAAACGGGGATACAGCTATGCGTCTGACTTTCTTTGGTAACTACTGGGAAAACATAAACTCACGTCAGCCATTGTTCCGCTATGGTAAGGCTCATATTTACGGCAGCTACTTTTACTCAACTCTCAAAATTGAAAGCAGTAACTACTCAAGTACAGGTATTAACTGTCGTGCAGGTAGTGAACTTTATATCGATAATAACAGCTTTGTTAATATCAAGACTCCTGTTGGATACTATAATGATACAACTGGCGTTAAAACTGGATACTGGACTGTAGATGGCAATATCGCTGTTTATGGTGATGAAAACAGATCTGTTTCAGCAAATGCATCAAGCTATGTTCCTCCATACAGCTGGACTAAGTATGATGCTTCTGCCCTTGCAGAAACTGTACCTGTGAATGCAGGTGTTAACAAATAAAAAGTGTAACTTCCTTAGTCTTTGACTTGTTCCTCCTGGTCAAAGGCTAAGATTGATTTTTCCTGTTTTTTCTTATGTTAACTTATTATAAAAAGTAGTGAGAGGAGAAACTTTACTTTTTAGCAGCACTCTGATAATTGTTGGAGTGCTGCTTTTTTTTACGAATGCTTTATGTTGTTTTTGAATAAATATGCATAAATATTAAATATTTTTACTATTCTTTGTTGTAATAATTTGTTATTTTTCTTAAACTGTTGTTAAGCGTTTTTAGTAATATTAAAAAATTGTAAGCCTGCAATGCTGTTTTATGTAAAGCAGGTTCGAAGGAGTTCTCTTTATGAACGGTGTAATTATTGCTCGTCTTACTGCATTTGTGCTTTATCTTGCATTTATGATTTACATTGGTTTACGCAATGTTAAAAAAAATAACAGCGCAGCAGACTTTTTTTTAGGTGGACGTAAAGTTGGTCCTTTTATGACAGCCTTAAGTGCTGAAGCATCGGATATGTCTGGATGGCTTTTGATGGGGCTGCCGGGTGTTGCATATATTGGTGGATTAAATGATGCATTCTGGACAGCGTTGGGTCTTACTCTTGGCACTTATCTTAACTGGCTTATTGTTGCAAAACCTTTACGCCGCTATACGGCTATGGCTGGGGACTCAATCACTATACCAGAGTTTTTTACAAACAGATTTAAAGATGATAAACACGCCATTGCATTTGTCAGTGTAATTTGTATTTTATTATTTTTTACTATATATACTGCATCAGGTTTTGTTGCTAGTGCAAAGCTTATTAACAGTGTGTTTGGTGTTCCATATCATGCTTCCCTTGTGATTGGTGTAATTGTAATTTTATCTTATACACTTTTAGGTGGTTATCTTGCAGTTTGTTCTACTGACTTTATCCAGGGAGCATTAATGTTTATTGCAATTTTAATTACATCTTCAATTATGATTTTTGTTCTCGGCGGACCACATGAAGCAAGTGTTAAAGTTGTTGAGTTTGCAGCCACAGTTGGACAGGATGGCGAAGCATTTTTAAATCCGTTTCATAAAGATTATGGTGTTATGAATGCTATTAGTGCTTTAGCCTGGGGTCTTGGATATTTTGGTATGCCTCATATCCTTGTTCGCTTTATGTCTTTGCGATCCGAAAAGGATGTAAGGTTGAGTCGCTGTGTAGCTACTGTATGGGTAATTATTGCTTTCGTTTGTGCTGTATTTATTGGTGTATTTGCAACTGCATATCTTAATCCTGCATTATCAATGGGGGAGCAGGAAACTGTTATAATTGAAACCTTTAAGCGTATGTACCCTGCTTTTATCGGTGGTATTTTTCTTTGTGCAATTTTAGCTGCAGCAATGTCTACTGCTGACAGTCAGCTTTTGGTTGCTGCCAGTGCATTAAGTCAGGATGTTTACAAAGGTATGTTTAATACTGATGCTGATGAAAAAAAGACTTTGTTTGCAAGTCGTCTTACTGTATTTATGATTGCTGCTGTTGCATTTGTAATTGCATTAAATCCAAACAGTTCAATATTTGGTCTTGTAAGTTATGCATGGGCAGGTTTTGGTGCTACATTTGGTCCTCTTGTGCTTTTAGCATTGTTCTGGAGAGGTGCAACTCGAAATGGAGCTCTTGCAGGAATAATTGTTGGTTTAATTACTGTTGTTACATGGCATGAGCTTCATGGTGGTATTTTTGACTTGTATGAGATTTTACCAGGATTTATTCTTTGTGGTCTTGTAGCTATAGTTGTAAGTTTGCTTGATAAAAATAAGGATAAATCAATGTTAGCCGAATTTGATGCATATAAAATGACAAGATAAGACAAAAAAGCAAAAAAAATGTAAAAAAATAATATTTTTAATAGTGTTTTAAGTATAATTTGTTATAGTCTAGACATATTAAAAAGTTGTTATAAAACACTTAATTAAAAAAATGTTTGGCAAAATACTTAGTTAAAAAAGAAGATGAATAAGTAAAAATACCAAATTAAAATGTTACATTTAAAACGAATGAGACCGTCTGTATTCAGACGGTCTTTTTTTTGTCTGAGTCACAAAATCGTAAAAAAAAGCCCGGTTAATCTGACAGATTCCGGACTTCATATATATATAATAGAATTTTTGGTTTGATAAATATATACTTTGTTTAATAAATAAACAAGTAGACTTTTATGCTGCAAGTGTAAAAACTATTTTTTACCCATTAGAACAGACTTGTTGTAGGCTGCAGAGACTGCTTCAATAACAGCATTTCGTAAACCGTGTTTTTCAAGGGCTGTAACACCTTCTATAGTTGTCCCTGCAGGAGAGCATACCTGATCCTTTAAAACTGAAGGATTGAGGCCTGTCTCGAGACACATTGCTGCACTGCCTAGGAGTGTCTGACTTGCGTAGGTGTAAGCCTGTGCTCTTGGCATACCAAAGCGAACTGCTGCATCAGCAAAGGCTTCGATAAACATAAATACAAAAGCAGGTCCTGAACCTGAAACTGCTGTTACGCAGTCCATGAGTCTTTCGGCAACTATTTCGACTTTGCCACTTGATAAAAGCATTGTTTTTACAGTCTGGGCAATATTCTCATCAACTTCACTGTCATAACACATAGCTGTCATGCCCTGTCCGATTTTAGCAGGCATATTAGGCATTATACGGATTACTGTTTTAACACTGTCAGGCAGCATAGCTTTTAATGACTCAAGGCTCAAACCTGCAGCCATGGAAATAACTACATGGTTTTCAGTTAAATACTCAGAGACTTCATCTAAAACTTGCTTAAAAAAAACAGGTTTTACAGATACAAAAATATATTTTGCACTGATAACTGCCTGCTTATTTGTCTGTACAGCAATTGTACCTGTTTGGTTTGCAAAGGACTGTGCGTTTTCAAAGTGCTTCGCACTTACATATATATTTTGTGCCGGTACAACAGCAGTCAATGCTTTTGCTATTGCACCACCCATGTTACCACATCCTAAAAATGCGATTTTTTCGTTTGATAAATCCATAGTTACTTTCCTGTAATTGATTTGATGAGTGATTCTTCGTCAGCTATAAACAAAGTACCTGTTGCGTTGCCCTGTGCAAGGTTTGTAAGTGCGTTTTCAATACCACCGTCAGCAAGTATCATAGGTATTCCGTAGCTTGTCATTTTTTCAGCAGCCTGTATTTTTGTTTCAATTCCTCCGGTGCCAAAACTGTTTGTGCTGCCAATAGTTATATCTTTGCGCAAAAGAGGTATATCCTTTACGACGTCGATATGCTTAGCATCAGGATTGCTTTTTGGATTGTCAGTATAAATACCATCGATATCGCTGAAAAGAATAAGCAGATCAGCACTCCATAATGTTGCAGTCAATGCACTAAGATTATCATTATCACCGATTTTGATTTCGTCAAAACTTACAGAGTCATTTTCATTGATAATTGGAACAACATTTTCGTCAACAAGAGTAAACAGAGTGTTTCGTATATTTAATGTGCGATGATCATTTTCAAAATCATCCTTTGTTAAAAGAATTTGTCCAATGTGAAGATTATATAAACCAAAGGCTTCTCTCCATTTGTTCATGAGCTCAACCTGTCCAATAGCTGCAAGAGCCTGTCTGTAATGTACATCCTTTTTGTGGGCCCAGCCTTTAATTGTACTTAATCCTGATACCTGAGCACCTGAAGATACAAGCACAATCTGCTTGTTTTGCTTTATCAGATCAGAACATTGCAGGGCAAAACTCTTCATAAAATCAAAATTAATTGTACCGTCTGCCTTTGCAAGGGTGTTTGAACCAATTTTTATAACTATTTTACGGGCATTACTTATTGTTTGCTTTATATTGTCATTGCTTGTCATATTTTTGTACCTGTTTATCTTATTTGTCCATCGCCATCAATAATGTATTTTGTTGATGTAAGGGTTTTGATACCCATAGGTCCTCTTGCATGAAGCTTTTGAGTACTTATGCCGACTTCAGCTCCAAAACCAAACTGGCCCCCGTCACTAAATCGTGTGCTCGCATTTACATATACACAGGCACTGTCTATACATTTTTGAAAAAGGATAGCATTGTTACGGTTGTTTGTTACAATACATTCGCTGTGCTGGGTACTATGAGTATTAATATATTCTATAGCCTGGTTTATACTTTCAACAGCTTTTACAGCACAGATTAAATCTAAAAACTCATATCCGTAATCATCCTCGCTGGCAGCTTTTAGCTTATCAGGAGTAACATATTCTTTTAAAATACTAAAGCAGGTTTCATCTGCTCTTAGCTCGACTCGCTGAGCTAATTGTTTTGCAAGTTCTGGTAAAAACACTGGGGCTATACTTTTATGGACAAGAATAGTCTCTATTGCGTTACATGCACCAGGACGTTGTATTTTTGCATTTTCAGCGATTAATGCTGCTTTTTTTATGTCTGCACTGTCATCAATATACAGGTGACAGATTCCTGCACCTGTCTGTATAACAGGTATTTTTGCTTTTTGTATTACACTGCGTATAAGGTTTGCTCCGCCTCTTGGTAAAGCACAGTCAATTAAACCTGTTGCAGTTAAAATTTGGTCTACGTCGCTGTGGTCATTGCTTTTGCAAAGTTCAACGGCATCGGCAATACCATCTTCACCTGCATCTGTAAGTCCCTGTTTGATGGCTTTAAGTAATGCTGTGTTTGAGTTTATTGCACTTGAAGATCCTCGCAATAGGATTGCATTTGCACTTTTATATGCGAGACAAAAGCAGTCTACTGTAACATTTGGGCGGCTTTCGTATATTACGGCTATTACTCCTAACGGAACTGTAATTTGTTTAATGTTTAATCCTGTTGGAGTTGTCCATCCGGCTTTTATTTCGCCAATAGGATCGCTCTGTTCGATAACCGTTTTGAGCCCGGCAAGGATGTCGTTTATTTTTTTTTCGTCTAAGGCAAGTCGTTCTAGTAAGGCCTCGCTCATACCTTTAGAGCGACCGTTTGCTAAATCTATTTTATTTGCCTCAATGATTGCAGAGCGGGATTGTTCAATAGCACGAGCAACACACATAAGTGCGTTATTTTTTTGCTGCGTAGTATGAAGAGCTAATTTTTGAGAAGCCGTTTTAAGGCTTGTACAAACCTGGGTGATATCCATAAGATTCCCCCTTTAAATAATACTTTTATAAAATAAAAAGGAGTTGTCCTTGTATGGTGTTGTTAAAGGACATCTCCTCTTTTGCGTCACGCCGATATACACCGGCTATTTGATGCATGTCTTGGAGTTAGTAGTTTGAAAGGAAGAACATTCCCAATAAAACCATTACTCCATATTTATCATTAGCCCAATTAGAGTTGTCTGGCAGACTGTTTACATACCAGACAAAAATACCGAACTCAGGATCAATGCGTAATGCATATTCTCCAAATTCAGATGTCTTTGACTGAGATCCAAACATTAAGTACATAATGTCTTCAATAAGCTTTAAGTTAAGTGTGTAGGCTTTGTTATAGTCTGAGTTTTCATAGAGAGAACAAACCTGATCAAGGTTGTATAAAGCCTCTGCCTTAACAGCTTCATCTGATTTTTCAACCCATGTTTTTTGAACTAACAGAGCAACGTTCTTTTTAAAGCTTGTCAAAAGGTGACTTATTTTTTCATTGTCACTAAGAATCTCAGCGAATGATAAGTCAGAGCCAAAAGCTGATGCAACTAATGCAGCTGCTTTTTTTACTTCTTCAATGTTCGAAGACTCAAGAAGTACTGGCATAGCATTAAACACATCTTCTTCAACAAACTGAGTTATTATTTCTGTTTCTACCATGATTGTATATTACAATTTTTGGTTTAGTTTATTCAAGGGTTGTAAAGTGTTTTTTAAGGTTTTTTTAATTTTTCTCCTATAAGGGAGTAATTGAAATAGAGGGAATGTTTCATTACAATGTTAAAATGTTTCGTATATATGTTGAACGTAAGTCTGGCTTTCAGAGTGAAGCAGACCGTATCTATTCAGAAATCACAGGATTTCTCGGCATTTCTGGTGTAACGAAAGTTCGTTACTTAAACCGTTACGACATCGAAAATACTTCTGATGATGTTTCAAAGATGGCGGCTCTCCGTATCTTTAGTGAACCTCAGAGCGATAGCGTAATTCTGCCTCCTTTCAAAGTTGAAGAAGGTGATACAGCTATTGTTTGGGAGTACCTCCCGGGACAGTATGATCAGCGTAGCGATAGTGCAGAGCAGTGTCTTACTCTTTTAAGAGAGAGTATGAAAAATACTGCAACTGTCGGAACAGAACCTCCACGAGTTCGATGTGCAAAGATGGTTATCCTATCCGGTAATATCAGTGCAAAAGACGTTGAACGTATACAGCATTATTTAATAAATCCTGTAGATTCGCGTTTAACAGATGATACAATTCCTGAGACATTAGCAATAAAATCGGCTGAACCAGAAGATATTCCTTATGTTGACGGGTTTACAGGTTTTGGTAAAAAGGCTCTTGAAGAATATAGAGTTAAAATGGGACTTGCTATGGATTTTGAAGATATTAAGTTCCTTCAAAATTACTTCAAAAGCATAAAACGTAATCCTACCGAAACAGAAATTCGTGTTCTTGACACTTATTGGTCAGATCACTGTCGTCATACAACTTTTAATACAGTTCTTAAAAACATCAAAATACAAAAAGGTCCATATGCAAAGCTCTTTAAGGCATCGTTAGATGAATACAAAGCTATGCATACTGATATTTATCAAAAGCGTAAGGATAAGCCTGTTACTCTTATGGATATGGCTACAATCGGCGGTAAATATTTGCGCAAGCACGGTATGCTCGATGATATGGAAGTTAGTGCTGAAAACAATGCATGTTCAGTATTCATTGATGTGCACTATACAACAGGTGAGCCAACTGAACGCTGGCTTTTGATGTTCAAAAACGAAACCCATAACCATCCAACTGAAATTGAACCTTTTGGTGGTGCTGCTACTTGTATTGGTGGTGCAATCAGAGATCCTCTTTCAGGCCGCTCATGGGTATATCAGTCACTGCGTGTAACTGGTGCAGGTGATCCTACAGTATCTCTTGAAGATACTTTGCCAGGAAAGCTTCCTCAGGTAAAACTTTGTCGTGAAGCTGCTCAGGGCTTTTCAAGCTATGGTAATCAGATCGGACTTACAACAGGTCAGGTTGCTGAAATTTATCATTCAGGATTTGTTGCAAAACGCATGGAGCTTGGTGCTGTAATTGCAGCAGCTCCTGTTGATACAGTAATGCGTGAAGAACCTGAAGCTGGTGATATCATTATTTTAGTTGGTGGTGGTACAGGCCGCGATGGTATTGGTGGTGCTACAGGTTCGTCAAAGGTTCATACTGAAAAATCAGTAACAACTGCTGCTGCTGAAGTTCAAAAGGGTAATGCTGTCGAGGAACGTAAAATTCAGCGTTTGTTCCGCAATGCCGAAGTAAGTCGTATTATAAGACGCTGTAATGACTTTGGTGCTGGTGGTGTATCTGTTGCAGTAGGTGAGCTTGCTCCTGGTCTTGATATTAATCTTGATGCTGTACCTAAAAAGTATGAGGGATTAAACGGAACAGAGCTTGCAATTTCTGAAAGTCAGGAACGCATGGCAGTTGTCGTACGTAAAGGTGATGTAGACAAGTTTATTAAAGCAGCTAATGACGAAAACCTTAATGCCGTTGTAGTTGCTACAGTTACTGATACAAATCGTCTTGTTATGAAGTGGAGAGGAAAGACTATTGTTGATATTGACCGTTCTTTCCTTGATGCAGCAGGTGCTCCTCACTCTACAAAGGCTGTTATCGAAAGTCCTGCACCACAAAACGAAAGTCCTCTTGTTAAGGTTCTTGATAGTGTTGCAAAGGAACTTGGAGAGTGTGCAAGTGCAACTGGAGAAAGTGCAAAAACTGTACCTACACAAAAGCAAATTCATGATGCATTTGTTGCAAATATTGCTGATCTTGCCTGTTGTTCACAGCGTGGTTTAGGAGAACGCTTTGACGGATCAATTGGTAGTGCAACTGTATTGTTCCCATATGGCGGTAAGTATCAGGGTACTCCTGAAGCTGCTATGGTTGCAAAGATACCTGTAATGGCTCCAAAAGAAACATCAACAGTAAGCGTAATGAGCTATGGTTATGACCCAAGAGTTGCTCAGTGGTCTCCATGGCATGGTGCACAGACAGCAGTATTGTCATCGCTTGCAAAACTTACATGTGTAGGTGCAAAAGCAACTACTGCACGTATGTCTTATCAGGAGTTCTTTGGCCGTACTGTTAATGATAAAGCATGGGGTTATCCTACTGCAGCTCTTTTAGGTTCTGTTGATGCCCAGTACTCAATGGGTTGTGCATCAATAGGCGGTAAGGACTCAATGTCTGGTACATTTGAAAACCTTAACGTCCCTCATACACTTGTTTCATTTGCTGTTGCACATGATGAAGCACCAAATATAACATCTGGTTCATTTAAGAAAGCTGGAGAGTATGTATATCTTGTACAGACTCCATATTCAGATGATTTAGCTCCAAGCTATGAAACTTTCAAAAAGAATAGTGATGCTCTATATGAACTTAATAAACAGGGTAAAATCAGTGCAATGTACCCTGTTGGAGCCGGTGGTATTGCTGAAGCTGTAACAAAGATGGCTTTTGGTAATCGTATTGGATGTTGCATTAATACAATTCCTAGCTCTGCTACTGCTATTGGTTTCCACAGAAATGTAAACAATACAATTGCAGATTTGTTTACTCCATTGTATGGTTCAATTATTGTTGAAACAGCAGAAAAACTTGAAGATGCTCCTGGTTTAGTAAATGGTACTGTAATTAAGATTGGTTCTACTCAGAACCAGAACGAAATTACACTTTCATTTACAGGTCTTAATCCGTTGCCAGAAACTGTTGTTAAGCTTGATGAGCTTTATACAGCTTGGGAAGGAAAACTTAGTAAGGTGTTCCCTCCTGTAAGTGATGTTAAAAATGATGAACCGCTTCCTGAGTTTGCAACAAAGGTTCACTCTTCATTAACCGAGACTCGTTCTTCATTTAATATTGCAAATACTTCAGCAAGTAAGCCAAAAATCTTGATTCCGGTATTCCCAGGTACAAACTGTGAGTTTGATATGGCTCGTGCATTTAACCTTAATGGTGGAGATGCAAAGATTGTTGTATTCCGCAATAATACTCCAAAGGCATTGGAAGAATCCCTTGATATGCTTCGCAAAGAGATAAGTGAAGCACAGATTCTTGCTTTAGCCGGAGGCTTTAGTGCCGGAGACGAACCTGACGGATCAGGAAAGTTTATTGCAAACGTAATTCGCGAACAGCGTATTGCAGATGCAGTTACAGCATTGCTTGAAGAGCGCAAGGGGCTTGTCCTTGGTATCTGTAATGGATTCCAGGCTCTTATTAAGACTGGTCTTGTTCCATATGGTAAGATTATGGCTCCTGGTGAAGAAATGCCAACTCTTACATATAATAATATCCACCGTCATATCAGCCGTGTTGTACGTACCCGTATGGTAAGTGCTGCAAGTCCATGGGCTCTTGACCCAACTGTTTTGGACAGTCGTCCACACTATGTACCAATAAGTCATGGTGAGGGGCGTATCATTATCAGTAACGAACTTGCTAAAGAATTATTTGAAAATGGGCAGGTATTTAGCCAGTACTGTGATATTAATGGTGTACCAGCTGTTAGTGAACCTGATAATCCAAATGGTTCTGCATTTGCTATTGAAGGTCTTACAAGTCCAGACGGAAGAGTTCTTGGTAAGATGGGACACAGTGAGCGTACTATTGGTAGTGGTGCTAATGGCTCTAGCTTAGATCTTATTAAAAATATTGCTGGAGACCCTGCAACAAACGAAAGTGGTAACTCATGTCAGAACATCTTTGCAGCTGGTGTAAGATACTTTAAGTAAAAATATCTTTTATAATAAGCCTGACTGTGCATTGTTATCGTTAAATGATACCTTGGTGATAACTTTGATTTAGTCAGGCTTATTACATAAGTTTGTAACACATATATTGAGGAGAATTTAATGAAAAAGTTTGTTAAGCTTTTTGCTGTTGCTGCTACAGCGCTATTAGCAGTTTCATGCGGTAAGGGTCCAAAAATTGATTCGTCAAAATGGCTTGATAGTCTTAATGACGGTCTTACTGCTGCTACAAATGAAAATAAAAAAGTATTAGTTTTTTTTAGTGTTGATGATCAGGACGGTGTAAGTGCTGATTTGAAGCAGTCTGTGTTTAGCTCGGATGACTTTGTAGCAAAATATACAAAGGATTATGTTCTTGTAAATCTTGATTACTCAAACAGCCTTTTTGCAGAAGTTCAGACTTTACAGTCTGGATCTGAAGAAGAGCAGAAAAAAGGTGAAGAATTAATTGCTAAAATCGAAAATAATATGGTAGTAATCAATATGTATAATGTTGAAACTAGTCCTGCATTTTATGTACTTTCAAAGCAGGGATTTGTTGAAGCACTTATTGATATTACCAGTGAAGATAATACACTTGCAGCTGTTGATGCAAGATTTGCAGAAAAAGAAACTGCTATTGCAGAATTTGATAATATGTTAAAAGCTACATCTAAAGGCAGTAAGACTGATAAAATCAATGCAATTGAGGCATTGTTTGAAGCTTCAGCTCCACAACATAGACAGGTTCTTACTCCATTATCAGAAGAGCTTATAAAGCTTGATCCAAAAAATGAGTCAGGACTTGTAGGTAAGCATGTTGTTTCAGTTGCAAACTCTAATGCTATAAAAGCCTACGTAAGACAGGATCCTGAGACTGCATCAAGTGAGTTTGTTAAGGCTGCTGAAAATCAATATGTAGAGTCTGAAGATAGACAAGGTGCATATTATACAGCTGGATATTTGCTTGCTCAAAGTGGTTCACAGGACTATCAGACAATGGTTGACTTGTTCGAAAAGAGCTATGAGGCTGCACCAGAGAGTGAACACGCTCAGCAGATTAAGCAGATGATTGAAGTTGTAAAAGAACGTATGTCAGAAGCTGCAACTCTTCCTTTTCAATTAGATAATACAGTTGAGGAGACAAAATCAGCTGATGGACAGTAATCCCCCCCCTGATGTCAGTAATTATTTTATAGCGTTGTTGTTTTTAGCAGCAACGCTGATAATTCTTTCTCTTTTGTTTTCAGCGTCAGAAAGTGCTTTTCTGGCGCTCAATAAACTGCGTGTTCATTACTTGCGCGAAAAGGGAGATAAGCGAGCTATACGAGCGGGTAAGCTTTTAGAAAAAAAAGAAGAACTTCTTAATATGCTCCTTGTAGGAAATGAGCTTGTAAACGTAGCATTATCAGTTGTTTTAACTTCGGTTGCATTAAAACTTTTTGGTGCAGCAGGTGTAGGTATAGCAACTGCCGTTGCAACAGTCCTGCTTTTGATTTTTGGTGAAATAACACCTAAAAGTGTCACAACTCGTCATCCAGAAAGCATTGCCTTTGGATTAAGCAGATTTGTTGTATTCTTTTTTTATCTTCTTAGACCATTTGTCATTATTTTTACAGCAATCTCACGGTGTTGTTTAAAACTTTTAGGCATTGATACAAAAAACAAAGGTGTATCCTTTACTGAGGACGAAATTAAAACTTTTATTGATGTTGGTCGTGAAGACGGAGTTCTTAACAATAGCGAAAAAAACATGATGAGCCGTGTATTTAAGTTTACAGATCTTGAGGCCCAGGACATCATGGTTCCCCGCACAAAAATAATAGGTGTATCAAGTTCAATGAGCTGGCGAGATATTATACAACTCAGTGAGCGTACAAGATTATCCAGATTTCCTGTTTATGAAGGTGACTTTGATAATATAATTGGAATCTTATATGTAAAAGATCTTTTGTTCTATAAAGGTGCAAAGGAGTCGTTTAAACTACAGAATATTTTGCATAAACCAATTTTTATTCCTGGTACAACTAAGATGTCTGCAATACAGGCTTTGCTTCGTGATAATAAACAGAGTTTTGCTGTTGTAATGGATGAATACTCTGGAACTGATGGTATCCTTACAAGTGAAGATATAGCCAGAGAAATTTTTGGTGGAATTGTTGATGATTATGAACAAAGTGGAAAGTCGACAAGTGTAAAACAAAAAGATTTTAGTGATACAGTAATAGATGGTTCATCACGTCTGCGGGATCTTGAAGAAGAACTCCATATTAAGCTTGAAAGCTCAATTAACGAAACTATTGCAGGTTATATTTGTGAACAGCTTGGTCGTATGCCTGTAAGCGGAGACTCAATAAATGTGTCTGGCTATGAGTTTATAGTAAAATCAATGGATGGCAGACGTATTGCACAGGTTCAATGCATAAGAGATATGCAAGAGGAAGATTATGAATCTGATGATTGATGTTGTTTTTCCTGTAATTGGTGTAGTGTGTTTAGTTTTTGTAGTAGCATTTTTTGCTGCCAGTGAAACTGCTTTTTTATCTATTACTAAAGTAACGATAAAACAGATGCTTAAGGATGATAATCCTCACAAAAGGCATACAAAACCAAAACTGATTGCAAGTCTGAAAGGTGATACAAACAAGCTTTTATCACTTATTCTTATTGGCATAAACTTTATTACATCTCTTGCTTCTGCTCTTGCTGCAAATGTTGCTATTAATCTTATTGGCAGCAAAGGAACTGTGTATGCAACAGTAATAATGGCCTTTTTGCTTATAATTTTTGGTGAAATAGTACCTAAAACCATTGCAAGTGTTTATCCTGTTCAGACTGCTGGTAAGTTTGCAGTAGCGTTAATTACATTGGAAAAACTTTTGTTTCCCGTGGTTTGGATTTTTAGTAAAATCACAGGTTTTATGACTACTGTGCTTAACCTGTTATGGAAAAGTGAACGAGAGCTTATTACTGAAGATGAATTAAAATCTCTTATTCAAGTTGGTGAGAAAGAGGGAACCCTTGAGCATAGTGAAAAGGATATGCTTTATAAGATATTTGATTTCCCTGATTTGCGTATATATGAGATTATGCATCATCGTAGTCTTGTAAAGTTTGTTGATATAAACAGTACTTATGATGAGATTGCAGAGGTTTTTGAAGAGTCTGGCTACTCAAGGCTTCCTGTCTGTAAAGATGGGTTTGAAGATGTGGTAGGCATGCTTCATTATAAAGATGTGCTTATTACTGGCAGACCTAAGCAAAATAATCGAAACTTTGTGCGTAATTGTATGACACCAGCTCTATTTGTACCTGAGACTCTTACTACAATACAGCTTTTGCAAAAGTTTAAAAAAGAAAAAATTAACTTTGCGATTGCAGTTGATGAAAACGGAAGTAACTCAGGTATTGTTACAATGGATGATATTTTGCGTACTGTTTTTGGACATTCGGTATCAATTGAGAATAAGGAAGTTCCTCCTGAGTCAAGAATTTTTCCAATAAATGCACTTGAGTATCTTGTTCCAGGGGACATGCGTCTTGATGATGTAAATGACCTTTTAGATTTGGATCTTGATAGTGAAGAGTTTGAAACATTAGGCGGATGGATTATGGAAAACTTTGACTGTTTACCAGAGTCTGGAGATAGCCGTACAATAGACAAAATTGTATATAAGGTTGAAGAACAGGAACTGCGAAGAGTAAAAACTGTAAGGGTAAAACTTACGAAACCAGTGACTGGTCGTCGTACAGACTTGTAAAAATAAAAGCTTGTGAGACTGAATCACTGTAAAAGAGTTCAGTACCCACAAGCTTTTTATTTATGCAGTAAATTACTTTGCGTGTTTTGTGTATTCGCAGATAAGTCTTGCTGTGTTTTCAATGCCTATTGCAGTGCTGTTTAGCATAAGGTCGTAGTTTTGCCGTGCTCCCCATGTGTTTTCAGTGAAAGTGTTGTAGTGGTTTGCTCTGCGTTTATCAATTTGCAAGATATGTTTCTTTGTATCAGGAACATCAAGCTTGTATATTTCTTTAATACGTGTGATTTTATCATCCATATCAGCGTAAATAAAAACATTTAAAACTTCAGAGGCGTCAATTTCATCACATGTGCTTAAAATGTAATCAGCACATCGCCCAACAATTACACAAGGCCCTTTTTTTGCGATGTCGATTATAGTTTTTCGTTCTGCATTAAATACCTGATCAGCCAAAGGAAGTATTGGACTTGATGAATTGATTGCCTGATTTGCAGATGGTGAAACGCTGCCTGCATAGCTTGTTCCTAAAAGCAGGTTATATAAAAAGCCTGATGAAATGCTTTGTTCTGTTTTTTCGATAAACTCAGCAGAAAGTCCTGAATGTTCTGCAGTCATATCAATAATTTCTCTGTCGTAAAATGAGATACCTAAAGACTCCGCAACTTGCTTACCAATAAAACGTCCGCCTGAACCAAATTCACGGCTGATAGTAATGTACTTTCTCATAGTGGTTCTCCTTAAACAAAGGTCGGTGTTCCCTTTAGTTACTATAATTATATCATGAGATTTTGAAAAATATGAAACTGTTTCTTTTTACTAAAAAATGCACATATTGCATCCTAGTGTTAAATCAAGTTTATAAAGTGAAGTCCCGCCTAAATAATTATTTAACTGATGATATGAGTTATCTGATAACTTTTCATAGGTTTTACCTTTGACAATGGGTCCTATTATACTTTCACAATTTAAGTTTAAATTTAATCGCTCTGAAAGTTTATAGCCGATTTTAACAGCTCCTTTATACATTTTGAAATGGCTTGAAACAATATCAAGATAGTACGAGCCTCTTGTTTTTTCCATATTAGACCAGTGTGTATCATATGACTCTGAATATGAGTACGGACTTATTGCGAATAGAGCAGATAAAAAGATTTTGTCAGAAACAATGTACTCAGATTGAAAGCCTGTAAAAACATACAGACAGTATCTTTCGTAATCAATGCCGCAAAGGCTGCCAGAGTCATAAAAAGTTGCATTATTGCTTGTGTATGATACATTTGTGCCTGTTGCACTATGATCTGAGTCTCCATACCATCCGTATCCATTGTCTGCTTTAAATCCATATCGTGCATACTCAATTTGAGTAAGTGGTTTAATTTTTAGTAAATGAGACAATTTGACTGTGTAGTCAAACTGTAATGTAAAGTCCATTGTAGATTTAGTTTCATTTTCACTGATTGAATAATCATTTTTTATACCACTTGTATCCATCCAGTCTGAGTCTTGCATGTTTCCACATTTTAATGGAAGTGCAAAAGCAGCTTTAAAATTGATTCCGAAACTTTTATAGGTTAAATGAGTGTCTGCTCCAAGTATGTATTGAGGATTAATTTCCCAGTTAAGATGGCTTCGTTTTACATTGTCATAGTAAAGATACTCTCCGACATGACCGTTTGAAATGCCCCCAAAAGGGTTAAACTCAAGTGAAACTTTATCAGCAGCACTAACTGGGTTAATAAAAAATAATAAAATGGAGACGATTAAGTTAAATTGCAATAGAATACTTTTCATACTTATAAGGATTATAGGAGGGGAATGAATATAAAAAAAGAGAAAAAATAATGAAAAGTATATAAAATAAATTCGCTTTTATTTATAAGTATACTTAAACTAAAAAAATGGTAAAAAAAGCGCATTTTTTTATACTGATGTTGGAGGTATTGCTTTGACTTTTGACCATCTTCTTTTAACTTCAGTGCCATGTAAAGATAGACTTTTGGAACATGGTTTTAAACAGAACAATAGTGTGTTGACGTTAAGAACAGAACTAGATGATGAGTTTTATGCAATAATTTCATTTGATAGTTGTAGTCTAAAAGCTGAAGTATTTGAATACGACTCTGGCGATAAATATACTCTTGTTGATGTAAAGTCTGCTAATGGAGAGTTTGTAAGTGGTCTTCGTAATAAGTTATGTACTACAGTACAAAATATAGTTGAAAAATGCTTTATTTCCGATGATATAAAGTCTAAATATGTTAGTTTTCTAGAAAATGAACTTGGTATAAAAGGGGAATATCCATGGAAAAATGATAATTCATCCGCTGTATATCGTTGTGAAAGTAAAAAGTGGTTTGCTCTCGTTACAAAAATCAAATTTAAAAATCTTGGATTTGATAGTGACGATAATGTCTGGATTGTTAATCTTAAGACTGATACACAAAAAATTAGTGAGCTTATTGATAAAAAATCAGTTTTTCCTGCGTGGCATATGAATAAAAAGCATTGGATAACAGTAGTACTTACTGCTGTTACTGATATAAACAAGCTAAAACTGCTTACTTTGCGTAGTAAAGAACTTGTAGACTGTTATAAATAGAAAAGATAGTTAGTATTAAAAAAAAACAGACCTGACTATTATAAAAAACAGGTCTGTTGTCGCAAGGTTATTGAGATAGAGGGTCAACCCCAAAAATTGATTTTAGCTGTTTGCGAGTTGCATCCATATCTTTTGGATAAGGTGCTGTAAATGTTATCTGCTCACCTGTTTTTGGGTGTGTAACAGTCAGCTTAAAAGCATGAAGTGCTAGTCTGCTTAAAAGAGGGCGTTCGTTATCTGTGTCACCCTTGTAGTTACGTTTTATGTCACTGAGCTTTACAGGATGCTGGTTGCCAGAGTAAAGTGGGTCACACACTATACTGATGCCATTACTTTGTAGGTGTACACGAATCTGATGTGTACGACCTGTGTGTGGACGGGCTTCAATCCATGTAAAAGGACCACATACTCCGAGATTTTTAAAATCAGTAACGGCGGTTTTTCCGTAACGGTCATTTGGTACTGTACGATGACGAGCGTCTCCGTCAACTAAAAGCTTTAGATCAACATGTTTTGTTTCCCATAATGGGTGTCCATACACGAGGGCATGGTATATTTTTTCGACTTTGCGTTCTTCAAACTGCATTGACAAAGAGCGGTGCGCTTCTGGTGTCTTTGCATAAATTACACAACCAGATGTATCTTTATCAATACGGTGTACAGCAAATAGCTTACCAAATTCTTTTTCCGCTTCAATATCAAGACGTGTTGCGTCTTCATCATAACGGTCTGAAGCTATTAAAAGACCTGACCGTTTGTTTAAAACTACAATGTCATCGTCATTGTAAAGTACTGTGTAGTCTGGAGTTATTTTCATGACATGGAGTATAACGGATTTGACTGTTTGACGCTAGTAATATTGAATAAAAGTGTTGTTATGTAAAAACATCATATTGATGTGTTTTTTTGATTTTTTTTATCCTGATACATAGCTGTTTCTGCTTTTATAATGATTTCTTCGTAATTTGTACCGTCATACGGATATCTTGCATAGCCTATGCTTGCTTTTGTTTTAATTAAATACTCTCCAACATGAGTTTCTCGTCCAATTGTGTTATATAAACGGGATGATAAACCGTCTAAACCTGATATGGGTAACTCGTTTGGGATAAAAATTGCGAACTCATCACCCTCAATGCGAAATACTGAGTCATTTTCGCGTACAGAGTTGCGAATTTTTTTCGCTGTTATTGCAAGGACTTCGTTTCCTGTTTTATGACCATATGTGTCGTTTATTGGCTTAAAGTCATTTAGTCCAATATACATAATTGCATATGGTTTATTTGTACTTTGAAATAACTTTAGGTCGTTTGTAAATTTTGCTGCATTAGCAAGTTTTGTAAGGTGATCAACATATGATAATTGTTCCATCTTACTTTCTTTTTGTGTGAGTGTAAAAAGTAACCACGCACATTGAGCTCCTAAAGCACAGATAATAAGTGAAATAAAAATCTGCACCATAAGAGAGTTTAAATCAACCCATCCATTTACTGGCTGAACTAAAAGGTTTATGTTGCCGTCTGGGATTTTCAGCTCATAGATAAGAGGTTTTGTCAGCTCTTTTTGTGAAGATTCCTGAAGAATTGTGTATTCCCCATTTTCAGAGTTAAGTTTTCGAAGCTTGTACTCATAGCCTTCTGCATTGAGTCGTTCAAGGTGTATAGAACTTAATAGAGTTGTCAGTTTTACGCTTATATTTGAAAATCCCCAAAATTGTTCTATATCGTTATTATCTTTTACATAGATAGGTTTATGAATTGTAATTATTTTTACACCTTCTGGGGTAATTGAAGGTCCTGTTATTACTGTGGTTCCTGTATTTTTTGAGTAAACTAAATCAACATTTTTGTTTGCAGTGGACAAAAGTGACAGTTTCGAAATATCCAATGAGCTTGGGCGAGGATATATGTAACTGATTGTTCCACCAGGGGCAAGTTCAATAGTGTTAAGTGTAATATCTCCCTGATATAGTGACTTTGCTATAATCTGAAAATCATTAACTAATCCTTTATTATTTACTATATAGTTGTCCCAAAACTGTGCAACTGTAAGGTATTTGCTGAAAGCAGAGTCCATGGTATAACCTGCAGCTTCGGCTATATATGATACATGTTCTTTTTTGCTTTTAATTTGCGAAATTTGCATTGAAGTGATTGTAACTATAGCAATGATGACTGAGACTACGAAAACTGTGTATGATATTGAGTGTTCTGTTCTATTTTTTTTATGTGTTATGCTCATCACTTCTCCATAAATAGTATATAGTTAACAGGTTTATTTCGCCATAATTTTTTGTTTTATCTAAAATATTTGTTATAATTTTGACATATTGACGGAAAATGTCAAAACATACTACACTTGATGGGTAATCTGTTTAGTAATAAAATTATCAGAGGTTGTATGCTTATAACCTGCTGTTTAATAACTAGGAGAAGAAAATGATTATCAAACCTATGATTCGCTCTAATATTTGTATAAATGCACATCCAATTGGTTGTGCTCAGGATACTCGTAATCAGATAAAGTATGTGGTTTCACAAAAGACAAAACGCAATGTAAAAAACGCATCTGAGGGTGGGTATGCACCAAAGACAGTCCTTGTTTTAGGATGTTCTACAGGATATGGCCTTGGTACTCGTATTACTGCTGCTTTTGAATATGGAGCAGATACAATAGGTGTTTCATTTGAAAAGCAGCCATCTGAGTCAAAGGGTGGTACTCCTGGATGGTATAATAATCTTGCATTTGATACAGAAGCTAAAAAAGCAGGGGTGCGTTCTGAGACTTTTAATGCTGATGCGTTTAGCGATGAGTGTCGTCAGACTGTAATCGCTAAGGCAAAGGAGTGGGGTGTAAAGTTTGATCTTATAGTTTATTCCCTTGCAAGCCCTGTTCGTACAGATCCTGATACTAAGGTTTTATATAAGTCAGTGCTGAAGCCAATAGGAAAAGAGTTCTCAGGAGCTTCGCTTGATATGATGACAGGAAAACTTGTTCAATCTTCAGCTCAACCTGCAACAGGTGATGATATACCTAATACAGTAAAGGTTATGGGTGGTGAAGACTGGGAACGCTGGATCAAACAGCTTTCTGAAGCAGATGTAATTGCTGTAGGTTGTAAGACAGTTGCTTACTCATACATTGGACCAAAATATTCACACCCAATCTACCGCGACGGTACAATCGGTCAGGCTAAGGTTGACCTTGAAGCACGCGCAAAGAACATTGATGCACAGCTCAAAAAGGTTGGAGGAGCTGCATGGGTATCTGTAAACAAAGGTCTCATCACTCGTTCATCTTCTGTAATTCCTGTAATCGCTATGTACCTCGGATGTCTCTTTAAGGTACAGAAGGCTCAGGGAACACACGAAGGCTGTAAGGAACAGATGGAACGCTTGTTCACAGAACGTCTCTACACAGCTGACGGAAACGTTCCAGTTGATTCAGAAGGAAGAATCCGTATTGACGACTGGGAACTTGATCCAAAAGTTCAGAACGAAGTTGATAAAATCATGCCTGCAATCACACAGGAAAACGTTGCTGAAATGCTTGACCTTGAAGGAATCCGCACAGACTTCCTTAACATCAACGGTTTTGCTGTTCCAGGCGTTGACTACGAAAAAGAAGTTACAGATATGACTGCAATTGATGCATAAGTTTTATAGCTGATGCACAAAAAGGCACGACTCTTATGAGCGTGCCTTTTTTTTATCTCCAAACAAAGTTTTGCTGCTGTGATATAATGAGAATATGCTTGGAACAATCGTAAACGTCTGCACAATTCTTGCAGGCAGCACAATCGGAAGTATTTTAAGAAAAGGAATAAAAGAAAAGTATCAGACAGCTTTTTATACTGCTATGGGACTTGCAGCATGTGTCATCGGTGCAAATGCAGTTGTATCACACATGGGAAAAAGTCAGTATCCTGTTCTGTTTATTGTGAGCCTTGCACTGGGAAGCTTTATTGGAACTGTTTTTAATCTTGATGAAAAATTTCAGAACGCCGTAAATAAACATTCCGGGGCTGGTTCAAATCTTGGACAGGGACTGGCAACGGGAATCCTTATGTACTGTATCGGAACACTTTCAATTCTTGGGCCTGTAATGGCTGCTGTTAATCACGATTACACTTATCTTTTTACAAATGCTACCCTTGATTTTGTAACTTCAATGGTTCTGGCTTCTACTTACGGAATCGGTATGACACTTGCGGCTCCTGTGCTTTTCTGCTGGCAGGGAATAATCTGGCTTGTGGCAAAATATCTTTCAGCTTCATTTTTTAGCGAACAGCTTCTGGCAGAGCTTTCAATTGTGGGAGGAATAATGATTTTTGCTTCCGGACTTGGAATTCTTGGAATAAAAAACTGCAAAACTTTGAATATGCTTCCGTCGCTTATGGTGCCGGTAATATTTTTCATTCTTAAAATGGTGATTGGATTTTAAATTATGAAGAAGAACCTGATTTTATTCATGATGTTTTTTTCTTCAGTTTTTGCTTTTTCTAAAGACTACAGCAAAAAAATATATCTGTGGGAAAACGTTCCTAAAATGGAAACACAAAAAAGAGATACTGTGCTTTATGTCTGTGATAAAGTTCAATCCGATTCAGAAAATCTTCCTGCAGTAATAATTTGTCCCGGCGGAAGCTATCATCATCTTGGAATGCCTCACGAAGGCTTTGCCAGTGCCCGCTGGTTCAATTCAATCGGCGTAAAAGCCTTTGTTCTGCGCTACAGGGTTGCCTACAACTGCCATCATTATCCTGATCAGCTGGAAGATCTGCAGCTGGCTATAGCTTATATAAGAGCACACGCCCAGGAGCTGGGAGTTGATAAAACAAGAATCGGAGCAATCGGCTATTCAGCTGGCGGACATCTTGTAACAATGGCGGGAGAATTTTCTTCAAGCCACAACGAGCTTCTAAAGCTTGAATTGCCGCAGGAAATCAAAAGTCAGAGCGTAAGACCAGATTATGTAATGCCGATTTACCCTGTTGTTTCAATGCAGGATGATATTGGCCACAAATGGAGCCGCCGGAGTCTTTTAGGTCATCAGTGGAGCGAGCCGAATGCCACAAAGGGCTGGAGACCGTGGAATTTCTGGGGACACGCCTATTCCCAGAAGTTAAAAGACGAATTTTCAATGGAAAATCAGGCAAACATTCCGGAAGATATGCCGCCGGTATTTATTCTGGCCTGTCATGATGACCCTGTTGTAATTTACGAAAATTCAGTTCGTCTGGATGTAACGCTTACAGAGAAAAAAGTAGAGCATCTTTTTGTAAACTATCCGAAAGGTGGACACGGATTTGGTATGAAGGAAGACAGCTACATAATGAAAGAAACTCACTGGAACGACAAAGATCTTCTTCCGTGGTTGCAAAAGATTGGAATTTTAGGAAAATAGAACACATGAAAATAACACCAGATTACACAGTAATTTACAACGATGATGACATTGTTGTCGTAAACAAACGTTCAGGACTTTTAATTGCAGCTGACCGCTACGACGAAGAAGCTCCACGCCTTGATGTTGAAGCAGAAAAAGAATTTGGAAGACTTTTTGCCGTGCACAGAATCGATAAAGACACATCAGGCCTGGTAATTTATGCAAAAAATGCAGAAGCACACCGTTCACTTTCAATGCAGTTTGAAAACCGTGAAGTAGAAAAAACATATCACGCACTGGTAAACGGACATCCACTTTGGGAAGAAAAAAGAGTTGATAAAAAGCTGCTTGTAGACGGAGATGCAAAACACCGCACAGTTTTGGACCAGTCTCACGGAAAAATCGCCATCACAGACTTTAAAAATCTTGGAAACTGCGGTCCATACAGCTGGATTGAAGCAAAGCCACACACAGGCCGCACTCACCAGATTCGCGTACACTTAAATTCTCTGGGACTTTGCATTGTCTGCGACCCGCTTTACAGTGGAAATCAGCATCCGGTTCTTTTGAGCGAAATCAAAAAACGCTGGAACGGAAACGAAAAAGAAGAACGCCCTCTTTTGAGCCGCCTTGCACTTCATGCCTACA
>JAZUGE010000051.1:0-2561 GCA_045641045.1 Treponema sp.
GATTCCGCAAATTTGTTAAATTGTTGAAATCAGCTGTAATTCTTTAAAAAATAACAATTTATTAAATAATAAATTGTTATTTTTTGTTTTATGTATTATATTTATTAATAGGTAGAACAAAAAGAAAGGTTATTAAATGAAAAAGTATGAAGAAGGCTTAGTGAGTATCATTACGCCTAATTTTAATTGCGAAAAGTTTATTTCTCAAACTATTAGAAGTGTTTTACGTCAAACGTATCAAAACTGGGAAATGTTAATTGTCGATGATTGTTCATCTGACGAAAGTTTTGATATAGCATGTGTTTATGGTAGCATAGATAGTCGAATCAAAGTTATAAAAAATGAAAAAAACTCCGGAGCAGCTTTATCGCGCAATAGTGCTCTTGATGTTGCCCGTGGTGAGTATATTACTTTTTTGGACTCAGATGATTTATGGGAGCCTGAAAAGCTTGAACATCAAGTTGTGTTCATGAACTTGAACAATTGTGACTTTAATTATACTCGCTATGATTTAATCGGTGAAAATAATGAGTCATTAAATAAATGTACTCGTATTGTAGATCGTTTAACATATACAAAGTTATTGCACCATGATTTTATTGGTTGTCTGACTGCAATGTATAGAGCAGATATTGCACAAAATATTAGATCGTTTAATATTAAAAATAATAATGATTATGGTTTGTTTTTGCAGGTTTTACGAAATTGTAAAAATGCAATGGGGCTACAGGAAAATCTAGCCCACTACCGTATTCGTAAGTCTAGTATTTCTCGTAAAAAGTACCGCAAAGTAAAGCCATATTATAAGCTCATGCATGATTATTTGCATCTGCCCTATCTTATAGCTTCATATTTCTTACTTACTAATATTTTGATTGGAAAACTATGGAAATATGAAAAAGTATATAAACCTGCAAGCGTAATGAAGACTGTTCCAGCTGCAGCTATTGCAGCTATATGAGTTTATTATTTTAACTAATGTGAATAAACTTTATTTAATATTTTTATCAGCTTTTCTTTTTATATCCTGTACAAGTATAGTTGTGCAGGATTATGAGACAACTATTAATAAGTCAGATAATTGCATACGAATCGTACAGTTATCTGACCTTCACAGCGAATCCTTTGGTGAAAGTCAGTTCATCCTACTTAATCTTATTAAAAATTCAAAACCTGATTTAATTTTTTTGACCGGTGATATTTTTGAAGGAAAGGAGCCTTTTGAAAAATCTGTTCAAAATGTGATTACCTTATTAAAAGGAATAAAAACAATTGCTCCATTTTATTATGTTACTGGTAATCATGAATATGCAAAAAAAAATAATCCTAAAGATTATAAAAAAATTATCAGAGATTACGGTGGAATTGTTTTAGAACAGGATATAGATGTTATCACTGTCAATAGAGTTAATATAATTATAGCAGGTGTAGATGATCCATTTTTGGAAAATAAAAAGCAACGAAATTATGATGAACATAAGGAATTGTATGTTAAAAGGGTTAACGAAACCGCTTTAAAAGTTTCATCTTATGAACAAAGTAATCCAGATAAACATTTTATTAAGGTATTACTTGCCCATAGACCAGAATATATAAAGGAGTATCAGAAATTTGATTTTGATTTGATATTGTCTGGTCATACACATGGAGGACAGTGGAGATTGCCACCTTTTATCAATGGGATTTATTCATCAACACAGGGCATGTTTCCTAAATATTCCGGTGGCAGATATAAGTTTACAAATTCAACTACCTTTATAATAAACCGTGGATTAGCAATTAAACATCCAAACTATCCTCGGATATTTAATAATCCAGAGATAGTTGTAGTATCAATTCAATACTAGCATTTATGAAAACAACAAAAAGTAATCGATTTATTTATCCATCTCAGCTTTAAGCTTTTTAATTTCGTCTAAAGGTAAACCAATGCAGGTTGCAATTTGCTCCAGAGGCAGATTTATCTTAATCAAATTAATAGCATTTTCAATAGCTGTTTTTTTAGCACCTTCTGCAAGTCCAGCTTCTTTGCCTTTAGCTTCGCCCTTAGCCTCGCCCTGTTCAAAGGCTTCCTGCCTTTGAACTCTGATATCATCTTCATAATTATATTCACCTAACATCATAGTCTTTTTCTCCTGAAGCATATCAATATAAGGCTTAAAAAACGGAAGGTCTTTACATTGGTCCAGTGCAGCCTTTATAAAGTCCTTTGCCCCATCTCGGCGCTCCTGTTCGGCTTTCTGTACAAATATGGCATAAGCCTGTAACTTTTCACTTGATTTAAGTATATCATCATTTTCATTGATATTGTATACCCTGACTGCAAGGTCAAGCTGAGGAGCTGCCGTCTTTATCATAAAAGCATCACTTAACTTTAACTCATAATAGGCAGGGCAGTCTTCCTGCCCGTTATATATAACATAAAACTCAGGGGTAGGTATTGGTATAAGTGCTTTTTTGTATTTATCGTCCCCTGTACTGTATTTTTTATAAAGCTCAGTCAGGTACTCTAAAAAGCGCAGTGGCATATTGTTATTGATAGTACTCTGCTGCTCAACTAA
>JAZUGE010000052.1:0-124169 GCA_045641045.1 Treponema sp.
AATAGTATTTAAGTATTTGGTTTTTATGAAAGTTTTAAACTGAAAAACCCCGTCACTTCACATTTCTTTTGAAAAGTAACGGGGTTTTATTTATCATTTGTGTAAAAACGAAAAACTTTTTATGCTTGTATATTTACTTACAGATTTTTTCCTGACACTGGTGATAAAGGTTTGAAGTCTGTTCAACAACGTCCTGTGGAACAGATTTGATTGTAGGATCACCTGCCAGGTTATTTGCCTTGAGCCAGTCACGGATAAACTGCTTGTCATAACTTGCAGGGCTTGTACCAACCTGATATGTATCAAGGTTCCAGAAACGGCTTGAGTCTGGAGTTAATACTTCGTCGCCTAAAACTAAATCACCGTTTTCGTCCAAACCAAACTCAAACTTTGTATCAGCGATAATGATGCCGTTTTTATAAGCATGATCATAGCATTTTTTGTAAATTGCGAGAGCTGTCTGCTCAATTTTTGAGCCAAGGTTCTTACCTGGGTAAAGCTTTTCAAGGTCTTCCTTCATGTAATCAATTGTTACATTAATATCATGACCTTCGGCAGCTTTTGTACTTGGAGTAACGATAGGTTCTTCAAGCTTTTCTGCCTGTTCATAATTTTTTGTAAAGCTGTGACCAAGAAAAGGTTCTCCCTTTTTGTATGCTTCATACATAGAGCCGAACATATATCCACGAACGATTACTTCGTAAGGAATCATCTTTAATTTTTTTACGAGAATTGTGCGACCCTCGTATTCAGGTTTCTGAAATTCAGCAGGCATATCCTTTAAGTCAGATGAAATCATGTGATTTTTAACAATATCTTTTGTTAAGCTGAACCAATAATTTGAAAGAGCGTTTAATACTTTACCCTTGTCAGTAATCATTGTTGGTAAAATAACATCGAATGCTGAGATACGGTCTGTTGTAACAATAACCATTCTTCCATCTTCAAGATCGTAAACTTCACGAACTTTACCACTGATAATTTTTTTCATATAAAACCTTCTTGTGTGTTTGCTTTGTGTTATCTCACAATGCTTGCGTCATTATAATTGACTAATCACTTTGTTACAAGATAGAATAGGGCATTGTGTTAGTCCGTTATTCTGCAGATGAAAAAGGTAAGCCTGTCCGTAAGGCTGTTATTTATACTAAAGAAGAACATAAAATTCCAAAAAATCAGATTGATGGTGACGCATACAGAGTTGTAGAGCATTTAAAAGATTCTGGGTTTGAAGCATATATTGTTGGCGGTGCTGTACGTGACTTAATAGTGGGTAAAACTCCAAAAGATTTTGATATCGTCACCGATGCAACACCTTCCAGAATAAAAAAATTATTCAGAAACTCGCGTATAATTGGAAGAAGATTTAGACTTGTCCATGTTTTCTTTGGGGATAAAATTTTTGAAGTAAGTACTTTCCGTTCAACTATTGAAGGTTCAACAGGAAATGCTTTTGGCAATATGGATGAAGATGTAATGCGCCGTGATTTTACTCTAAATGCATTATATTATGATCCAATTAAAGAGCAGGTTATTGATTATGTAGGTGGCTTTGATGATATCCGTAAAAAGATTTTAAGGCCTGTAATACCTATGGACCGCATATTTATCGAAGATCCTGTTCGTATGCTCAGGGCAATAAAGTACTCTAGTACAATTGGCTGTAAAATGCCTTTTATGCTTAGACGTAAAATTCGTAAAAGTGCTCATTTACTTTCGCCGGTTTCTCCTTCGCGTTTAACTGAAGAAATGCTCAAAATTGTAAACAGTGGTCACTCTTATGAAATTGTAAGTGCTGCGCTGAAAAGTGACTTGTACATGTATCTGCAGCCGGGAACCTGTGCAATGATGTATGCTGATAAAAACTTTGAAACAAGGTACATGAAGCATTTAAAGCAGCTTGATGAGCTTATTGAAAAAGAAGGGGATGTACGACTTGGTCGAAAGCTGTCATTTTTAGTGTGTGACTTTATTTCAACTTTGACAGACTGGCAAAAAGAAATTGCATCAAAAAGTGCCGCAGGGGAGTTATATACAAAAACCTGGACACAAGTTCGTAACTTTGTTTTACCAATCAACCCTCAGCGTACCGAGCTTGAGTACGCTATCAGAGATTCGTTAAAGCAGCTTGGTGTTGCCGTTCGGATTCCGAAAAATGCTTTTGTAGCAAAAAAAACACGATAATTTATGTTCTTTAGATAAATAATCCAGTAATGTTTATTATTTGATAAACATTACTGTTTTTTTTTGTAACAAACATACCCAAGATTAAAAGTTTCTCATAGCCTTATTGACTACAAACCGTAGCCTTATTGACTGTGGAGCGTAGTCCACTGGAGTACAGAGTGTAGTCCACTGGAGTATGAAACGTAGTCCATATGGCTATGAAAAGTGATATTTATGAAATAAGTAATATCATAAGTGATAAATAATAAAATTCACTGGTAAAAAATAATAAACTTCACAGACTATGATATTATAAGTTTACAATCTGCTTAGTTATAGCTTCACAGACAATCTTTCTTTTTATTTTACTATCATGAAACTGTTTATTTTGCTGTCCTAAGCTTGAGGCATTGTATTTACTTTATCAATTATAATTGAAATATCCTTTACAAAGATACCTGCAATCTTTTCAATTTCAGTGCGTATTGAGTCTTTCAGCTTTTGTGTTATTTCTGCAAGCTGTGAGCCAAACGGTAAGTCAACAGTAAGAATAAGCATATAGCCCATGTTGTCTGTTCGGATACTTAGCTTTTTTATGTGGATGTACTGGTTGAACTGTAATACTGTACTGCTTGTCATATGAGCAATTAAAGCCTGTGAAACAACTTTTCGCTGTTGTACTGAGAACGATGGTCGTACAACTGATTTTTCAAATAATTTTGAGTTTTGGTTTGTTTGAGCTCTTTTGTTGCCAAATAAAAATGATAAAATGCCTCTTTTGGCAAGGGAAACTCTGATTGTATCAACCATAATACCAGAGTAGTTTTTACTTTTTATTTCGTATGCACGTACAGGGATTACATGTTTACCTTCAATGTTACGACTTCGTTGAGCTTCGGCAATCTGCTCCTGTGTTGCAATATCACTTATCTTGATGTACTTTTCAGGTATTGGTAGCTGCAAGCGTACAGCAATTTTGTTTACCATCTTTTGTGATGTTCCAAGAATAAGTATTTTTTTTATGCGGTTTTTATGTATTGCCTTTGCAACTTCGTCTCGATGAGCTTTATCATCAAAAAGTGCAACTCTTACAGCTCCCATGTATGATTTTTCGAGTTTAGCAGAATGTCCTGCTAAAATCATTTCGTCCTGGATTAATAATCCATCATCTATAATAGCCTTTATACCATATTGCATACCTACAAGCTTTGCCCTGAAGCTTTTTCCGGTACCACTTGGGCCATAAAATGCGTAAACCTGTGTCTTTTTTTTGCGTAACTCTGTAAGTTCCTTGAACAGCATTCTATTTTAAAGTATAAGCATGTCTAAATCCTTTATCAAGGATTGTTCTAAAATTTTTGCAAAAGCAGTGGGCAGTGGAGCTGTAATTTTTTGTTTTATGTCACAAGGGTTATCTTCAGGAAAAATCAAATATAGTGCATGTAAAAAAAAGTCCTGACCTGTAGTGTTATTTTGTATTTTTGTTCCGCCATAGGCTGTATCCCCAAATAATGGAAATCCGTGTAATGATGTTTGACTTCGAATCTGATGGGTTCTGCCTGTTTTTATGTTATATTTTATCAATGTTACAGGGGTTTCGTTGTATTTACCGTATGCTATGGGTGTTACTTCGGTAACGGCCTGTTTACCTGTATCGCCTCCTGCTTTTACTGTTTTAAAGGCAGTCTCTTCACTGTTTTTTTCAATCAAATCAATCCATTCTTCTTTGTTTTTTAACTTTCCCTGTGCAAGCCCAATATATATCTTTGACGTTGTATGCTCTGCTATTGACTTTGAAAACCATCTGGCTCCAATAAGGTTTTGTGAAAAAACAAGTACACCAGTGGTTTTTTTATCGAGACGATGTAACGGACCTGTCTTAAATGACAGGCTCGTATTTTGTGTATGGCTTTTTATATACTCATCGGCAACCATTGTGTCTAAAGATATTTGGTTTTCACTGCTTTTTTGAACAGGTATGTCATATGGTTTGTTTAAAATAAGGAGGTAATCGTTTTTTAATATAATCCAGTCTTTGTTCAGCTGTTGAGCTTTTGGTAATACTTCTGCGCTTTCAGTGTTTTGCTGCAGTAAAAATGCTGCTATGTTTATTGTGTCACCACTTTGGATATGGTATGAGCCATCAACTTTCTTTTTGTTAACTTTAACTAAACCTTTTCGTAATAATTTGTATAAAGACGATAAGGACTCGTTTGCTAAAAAGCGTCTGATTACCTTATCAAGTCTGCGGTCTATATCATCATTACCTGTTTTCAGTTCAATAAAATCCATAAGTTAAATATAACTGTAAAATAACTGTTTTACTACTAGACAAAAGACTTTTGATGGTTAAAATGAAATTATGTTGATAAACGCACTCGAACAGCTTAAAATATTATTTACTAGTTCTATTTTTATTTCATGTATTTTCAGCTGGCTTTGTGCACAGTTTATTAAAACTTTCATTAAACTTTTTTCTGGTAAGATACAAAGCTTTGCAGAGCTTTTTGAGCTTTTATTCTGGCGTACAGGGGGCATGCCTTCTTCTCATTCTGCAATTGTAGCTTGTATTTGTACTTCAATTGGTTTTCAATCAGGCATTGATTCAAATATATTTATTTTGGCTCTTGTGTTTTATTTTGTTACTATACGTGATGCAGTAGGTGTTCGTAGAGCTAATGGAATACAGGCAAAAAAAATAAATGAAATTGGTCGTGTTCTTGAAAAAAAAGGTCTCTATGAAGACTTTAATAAATTAAAAGAAGTAAATGGGCATACACCTATCGAAGTTTTTGTTGGCAGCTTGCTTGGTTTTTTTGTTGGTGTTGCTTTTTCGGTTTTATAATAAATGAGTTCTAAAATAAAATGTGCTGTTTCTCTGATACTGGCAGTGGTATGTCTGTCAGTTATTGTTTTTTTTAAGTCTTCGTCTGTCTCAAGATTATGGAAGGGGTATCAGGTATTGTACGTACCTTCGTCTACTGTTAGTGAACAATCTGTGTATGATGTGCTGATTGACAGCGGGTGCTCTGGTGTTATCAGCCGGATAAATCAGATTCAGTCTATGCAGTCTGATTCATTACAGGGGTACTCGTTTGTAGATGATGATTATCTTGACTTGAGGGATAATTATTTTCGTGATCAAAACAACAGTTCATATGTATTTTATATTCCTGACTCTCAATTAAACAGTCTGGATAAGGCAATGTCTGTCCTTAACTCAAAGCAGGGACTAAAGTCGGGTGTTGACAGCAGTTCAAGTTTTCCCCTTTTTATGGTGGTGCTATATTTGTTATTTAATACATATGTTATCTGTGTAAGCAAATATAAGGTTGAAGGCTTTCTGTGTTCTGTTCCTTTTTTTGTTTTTATTTTGACTCATCCATTTTATCTATGTACCGCAGGTTGTGCCTTTGCTTTGATGGCTCTTCATCTTTTTTTTAAGCTGTATGGCCGTAAAGACTATATTTTAGCTTCACTAAAGTCATCGTATATTATGCTTTTGATACTTTCACCTGTTGTTTTGCTGTTTTTTTCTAGTCCTGCTAACAGTTTTTTTTATGTATTGTCTCTTATTAGCTCGTTTTTAATACTTTTTGTTGTTAACCAGTTAAAAACGATTTATTATAAAAGTGGTGAGCATGAAGGTTATTACATCAGGAGTGCTTACCTTATCCCTGTTGTAAACGGAAGAGAAGTTAAAACACTTATTTGTTCATTAATATTTATTTGTTGTCTTCTGGCTCTTAATACTGTTTCATCTGGTGGCAGATCTATGGAAAGTAGTGTTTCATCAAGACCTGCTTTACCTGCTCCTGGCAAATATTATGAAGAGTCTTCGCTTCCGTCTTTGGACAGTTTTTATAACTGGGCATGGAAAAGTGTCACATTCCCTTATAAAAAATTGACGGATACGGCAAATAGTAGTGTCAGTGAAGGGGATTCTGTCATTGTTCATGATTATGTTGAAGCAGATGGCAGAATAAAACAGGTTGACAATGTAATTTATGTGTTTGACGACGGGTTTAAAGCACTTGCTATGGACAAAACTCTGACTGATAACGGACAGTCTCTTGAGCATATGCTTTATATGCAGGGAAGTGATGTTAGCTTTGGATATTCAAAAAGTTTGGGAACTGTTATAACTACTGAACGTTTTTGTAAATCTGTAATGAGTATCTTTGCAGCTATTGTTGCACTGATGATTAGTTATTTTATTGTTGGAAGAAGAAGATATGGGCTCAGTTTCTGATTTTATATCTAAAGATAAAGGTTTATTTTCAAATGTTGTTTCAGGATTTATTCCTCCTGTAGTTTGTATTCCTCTTGAACATGTAAAGGATGAAAACATAAATATTTATGTGAAAAGTGGAGATGTTGTAAAAGAAGGTCAGACAATTGCAGAAGGTAAAAATCTTTGTGTTCCGTCGTCTATTCCTGGTATTGTAGACAGTATTGTTACATGTCAGTATGCAGATGGCAAACAGGGCAAAGCTGCAAAAATATATTTGAAGGGTAGTTTTTCATATACCGGTAAGATTTTGGATGAGTTTGACTGGAGTAGTTATGATTACTCTGTTTTGTCTGATATACTGACTCATAATGGTATCGTTAATACATTTGATGATTGTGTACCTTTAGGTTATCAGCTTGCAAACCTTGATTATACATCCGAACGTATTCTTGTATTAAGGCTATTTGATTCAGATCCTAGTAATGTGATTGATAGTTTTTTATCTCAGCAGTTTTATGATGAGATACTTGAAGGCTCTGCAATAATTGCACGGGCGATGAGAGCCAGTGCAGTTGTTCTTGCATTTGAAAAAACAAAGAAAAATAAAAAGCTTACTTTGAACGAAAATGTATTTAAAGATGGTATACGTATTATCTCTGTAGGAATCGATACAAGTACATATCCTAATGGTTTTAAGCATGATCTTGCCTGTGCCATAAAAAAGTCCTATAAGGAAGCTTTGTTGAGCAAGCTTGGATGCAGGGATTTATATATTGATCCAAAAACTGCTATTGCTGCCTATAATGCCGTAAAAAAAGGGTGTCCTGATATTGACTGTTATGTGCAGGTATCAGGTGACTGCTTAAAGGCTGCAGCAATATTTAAAATAAAGGTGGGAACAACTCTTCGTAGTTTGGTTGAACAGTGTGGCGGATTTAAAAAGCAGCCGTTAAAGATTATTGTTAATGGTTGTCTTTCAGGCTTTAATGTAAACTCTCTCGATATTCCTGTGACAGCTGATGTAAAGTCTGTTTCATTTTTATCAAAAAAAGAGAGTCCACGACAGTATACTGAAGAATGTATTTCATGCGGTAAATGTCATCAGGTCTGTCCTTTAAATCTTTATCCTGAAGATTTATATAAGTCTGTTCTTTTGTTTGATAATGATGGTAATATTTTTGCAACTTCACTTTTGTGCTCACAGTGTGGATTATGTAATGCGGTTTGTCCTTCACGTATTCCTTTAAGTCAGACAATTTCGTTAATAAAAGGATCTCAAATATGAAAAATATACGCATAAATGAGAAAGTATTAGAAACTGTTTCGTTGAGACCTTATAAATATTTAAGTCCTTCAATACATTTTTGTACATACTTTGTAACAGTACTTCTTTCGTTTCAGGTTGCAATGCTTTGTGTGACTCAAAGCTACGCCTCTTTAATAATTCTTTCCTGTAGCTGCGGAGCAAGTATTTTAGGTGAAGTTATTGATTTATATATAAAAAGGTCAACAAGCTGGTTTAATATATTTAGTGCATTGAACCGTGGTATTATCATAGGTCTTTTAACGCCTCAGGAATATTCACCTTTAATTGTGTTTATTGTTGTTGCTGTAATTTTACTGTCAGTGCGATATGCATTAGGTGGCTTTGCAAGTTCATGGATAAATCCTGTTGTCTGCAGTATCTGTGTTTTATGGATTTTAGGTACACAAGATTTTCCTGTTCTTTCAATCCCTTCGGAGCATCTTGTAAACAGAAATCCTGCTATAACCCTTATACAAAATGGTATGATACCATTTATACAGGCAGATTCATTTATTACAAATTTTTTAAATAAGCGTATTTTTTCTTTTTTTGGTGTATCGATACCAGATGGATATATTTCGTTATTGTGGGATACTCACAGCAGCATACCTGCCTTTAGATTTAATATCATAACACTTGTGTCATCTATTTTACTGATTAGTTTTGATGTTTTGTCCCCTCTGATTCCTTTTATGTATCTTTTTGTTTATGGTTTTACAGTAAGACTATTTGGTACATTTTTTGCCGGTGGTGCACTATGGCAGGGGGATATTATTCTTGCCTTTATGACTAGCGGTGTTCTTTTTTGTACGTTTTTTATATTACAATGGAACGGTACGGTACCTTCGACAAATTATGGTAAGCTTGCCTATGCAGTAATTGCAGGTATGTTTTCTTTTGTTATAATCGGGATTGGCTTATCTTCAACAGGATTTATATTTTTGATTTTGCTTATGAATGTAATAGCACCTGTAATTCAGGCATTTGAATATTCATATCAAAAACGATTTACCGAAAAAGTACTTTTAAAACAGGTGCAGACTGTTAAGGATGGGGAACATGTTTAAGCCAGAGTATAAAGAACAGCTTATTCATTATGGCATTTTGCTTGGAATCCTGGTGGGATTTTCAATAATTTTAGTGTCTGCAACTTTACTTTCCAGGTCATCATGGAAAAAAAGTCTTGCAAAAGAAGTTCAGGTTGTTTTGGATCAGCATGAACCTGGTTTGTACAGAGTTGAAAACTTTATCAAAATTAAGACTTCATTATCAACTAGTGCTTCTCTTTATGAAATCAGAAATATGACAGGTAAGACTACCCGTAAGTACTATGCAATTATTATAAGGGTTCCAACTCTCTTAGGTCCAGCTCCTGCTGTTTTTATCTATAACAATATTACAGGTTCTGAGTTTGCAGGTTTTGCAATTGATGTACACAAAGCTGGTAATCTTCTTGATCCTGTTTTGACATCCGGTATTATGAAGTACTGGAGTAATCAGATTCCTGAAATTGTTTTTAAGGCCGTTAATTAGTATGAAGAATAATCGAAAAGTATACTTTTATCTTGCAGCTACCATCTCAATGCTTGTTCCAGTTCCTGGACGATTTGCTTTTGGGCTTTTGCTTGTGATTCTTTTTAATTGTCAGATGGCTACGGCAACATTACTTTGTCATGCAATCAGACGTTTAAATATGAGCAGACTTCGCAATATGATTTTATCCTGTGAGCTTGTTGCTTTTACTATATTATATAAGCAGCTTTTAATAATATATTGTCCTATTGCAGCGTTTACTCTAAGCTGGTGTATTTATCTTCCTGCTCTTTCGTCTGTTGTGCTCGACTTTTTTTTCTCTGAGTATATACCTTCTTTAAAAGAAGATATTGCTAAGACGATGATGAAAAGTGGTATTATGTCTGTATGTGCGTTGATTTATTATTTTTTCAGAGATTTAATAGGTTACGGAACTATAACACTACCAGCATGGAAAAAGCTTTTTGTTTTTCATCTTCCAATTGATGTGGAATCAGTCTCAGCCAGTTCATTTATAGCAACAATACCAGGGGGACTTATAATTATTGCCATAGGTTTGACTTGTTACATATACATACAAAAGCGTTTTGACAGGTTTGACAGACTTAATAGTGATAGTAGTGAAAATACAGGAGACTATAGTATATGATTTTTCTTAACATAGTGATTTATTATATCTTATCAGCCTCTGCTATTCTTTTTTACGGAATTGGTATTAACCGAGTAATTTCAATCAGTGACAATTTTTCGTCATTGGTGCTGTCGTGCATAAAGTGTCTTTGTACTGCTTCAGCTACTACATCAATTACATATTTCATTAATTATTTTCTGCTGCTACCTCATGAACTTGAAGAGCTTTATCCGTTTATTGCTGTTGTTATATTTGTATTAATTTCAATTTTACTTGAAATATTTGTTACTATCGGTATCGGTAAATCTGTAACAGAGTTTGCAATACCAATGCTTTCTGTTATCTTGGGAATAAATGAAGGTCTGTCATTGTCCAGGGCAATTGTTATTACCTGTTCCTGTATCTTATCTTTTTATTTGATTATAGGGTTTATTTATCCCTTTAGAATACGTATCCGTACTTACAAGTTTGATACAGGGTTAAAGACTTACAGTCTCCTTCTTGTTTTTTTAGCAGTTATTATGTTTGCTATCTCTGGCTGGAACAGTTCATGGTGCAATCTTATTAATTAGGAGCAGGGTATATGTTTATTTCGATGTTATTACTGTTTGTTTTTTTTATACTTACTTCTGCTGCTGCAATGTTTTTCTTTTGTATATTTATTCCTCAGTTGAAGGAGCGTTTTACAGGTATAAACTCGCTTTTATCGACAGAAGGTATGGTAATACTTGAACAAAATGATAAAATTGACAGTAAAAAACCTGATTTGACAAAAAAGGCATTTGTTGCTGTTAGTGTCGATAAAAGTAAACTTGAGCGGCGTCTTGAGTACAATGGCTTAAAGAGTTGTGCACTTTTTCATTCATTGTATGGTTCTGAGATAAAGGATTATGACTGCTGTATCGGCTTTGGCGACTGTGTGTCATTTTGTCCTCAGGTAGCAATTTCTGTAAAAAATGGACTTGCAGTTATTGATAACTCTTGTGATGGATGTGGTCAATGCCTAAATGTATGTCCTTTAAAATTGATTTCTTTAGTTAGTTCTGATAGTATAAATTACTCGGATAATAATAAGATAAGTTATAAGTTATTTTATAAATGTTATAAACTGCTTTCAAAAAGGAGATAATTAAAAAAATGAAGTTATTAAAAATTTGTTTGTCCCTTGTTGAAAATTACAATACAGTTTATACCGATAAGTTATTAGAAGAAAAGTATCAATCTATTTATAAGCCTTTATGCTCATATTTATATCAGCACTCTAAGTTGTGTATGAGTTTTGCATTTTCCGGAAAAAAAATTGAGTGGTTTAACGAAAAGCACTCTGAACTTTCAACTGTACTGCACAAAATGACAAAGCGTAAGCAGATTGAGTTTATAAGTGGTGGCTATTATAACCCTGTTTTTCCATTGCTTGCGCCAGTTGACCGTACAGATCAGATGGAGCTTTTAAACAGTTTGATTAAAAATACGTACGGAAAAAGACCCAGGGGCGTAAACATAATTAATTCAGTGTGGGATAATAGTCTTATATCAGGTCTTAGGACTTGTTTTATGGATTATATCCAGCTTGACTCAAGTCTGATACCTCCAGACTCACGTTATTATTTACCGCAGATAGTTTATGACCAGGGACGCAATATAAATGTGTTTCCGGTATATAAGGAATATGTTCCGGATGGCTCTGTTTCACCTGATGAGTATTTATCAACTTTGTTTTCAAAGATTTATGAAGCAACTCAAAATGATAAATATGAGTATACAGTTGACGAAAGAGTTGTATCAATTAATATCGAAGAAGAATTATTTGAAGAATTAATCAAAAGTGGCTGGATGGAGTCTTTATTTGAAGTCGCTAAGGAAAAGTTTTCGACACTTATAAGTTTTACTCTGCCTGGCGAAGTTCTTAGAACAACACAGGATATGGTTGCATCCTTTATACCAGCAGGTATGCAGAGAGACGTTGGTGTGTGGGGATTAAAACCTTACGAAAAGGCTACCCGTGACAGTGGTTATCCTGTAACTATACATGACTTTTTAACGACTTATCCTCGCTTTCATGCTTTATATGACAGGTCCCTGTACATTAGTATGCTTATTTCTCAGTGTAGAGGTGATAAAAGCCGTCAAAATGCGGCAAAAGAGCACTTGTGGAAAGCTCAGGACGGCAGATGTTATACTTGTACTAGTGATGGTGTTTTTGCAGACAATAAAATCAGACAGAATGCCTATAAACATTTAACTGAGGCCGAAAAAATAGTTAGGGAAGCTTCAGTTTTTAATGAGTCTGTAACATCCTTTGATTATAACTATGATGGCCATGATGAATACTTATGTCAGATGAAAGCTTATAATGCCTGTATTTCAACAAAGGCTGGCTCTGTTATTGAGTTTGATGTAATGCATAATACAGGTAATTATGTTGATAACCTTAGCCGGTTAAAAAAGTTAGATGGCTGTGATGACGGTTATACACGAGGCCTTTTTGTAGAGCATCTTTTTAGTCCTGAAGATTATGAGGTGTATAAAAAGGGTGGGTGTGTAAACGAAGGTGTTTTTTCGAAATTACGTTTTAAACAGCAGGACTTTGATGGTCTGAGACACGAAATTAAGCTTAGAGGCACAGGTGAGTTTTCGTCAATGAAGCTTCCTGTGTCATTGCGTAAAAACTATTTTGTTAACTCAAATGGGCTTATGGTTCAGTATATCCTTAAAAATGAAGGACCAATATCATTAAAGGGATGTATTGTTGTTGAACTTAATTTTGCTCAGACAGATTTTGTAAAAGAAGATAATTATATAGCTGAGTGTATTACACTTGGTGAAAAGCGTCTTACCGGGTTTAATTTTGATCCTGTTCTTGTAAACAATGTGTCTTTTGTTCAGATTACAGACAAGGCAAACGATGTTTCATTTGTAATGGAACCAAATGAAGACTCGGATATTCTTTTTTCTCGAATTTGTTTTAAGCGGCCTGTTAATAAAAATGGTGAAATAGGGGATGCCGGAAGCACATATGTTACTTCATTGTGCTGGAATGTTGATTTATCAGCTGGTATGGAAATGGAGAAAACTATTAATTTTTCAGTGGTGATTCCAAAAAAGCGTAAGACAATAAGATAAAATAAAAAAGTCCTGATGCACTTTATTTTGAAATGGAGTGCATCAGGACTTTTTTTATGCCATTTGTTTTTTTGTTTTAATTGTGGCTGCAAAGGCACTGTTGCACAGTCCGAGTACTGCAGATAAAATAAACAGAGTTTCGATACCGAGTTTGTGCCAAATCCATCCTCCGAATAAGGCAATTAAAATTGTAATGAGGTGATTTACTGATATACCTGTTGATATAGTCAGTTTCATTTCTTCTTTAGAGTCTGATATATCCTGTACATAGACATTTGAAGCCATTGATGCAAGGGAAATAATTGAGTCTAAGATATAGTTTACACAACAGATGATAAAAGCTGTGTGCATGCTGAAAATGTGGTGAGCAAAACCATAAAAAAAGCACACAATCACTAAGATAAGAGTGTCTGATACCATTACAAACTTGTAGCCGATTTTATCTATCAGCTTACCTATTGCCGGGCTGATAAAAAAACATAATACGGCACTTACAGCAAATAATAGACTGATTACTGCTGTATTTGCTCCGTAAAATAATATCAGAACGTAAGGTCCAAAGGTAAAAAATACTTGCTTGCGGGCTCCATAAAAGATTTCGAGCCAGTAATATTTAATGAACTTTTTGCGAAAATAAAAGCGGTTTTTTGTTTTATCTGTTGAACTGTTTCCTGTTAACCGCAGTGCAAACAGAGCTGATATGCCTAAGATTACTGCTGCAACAACAAAAAAAGGTTTATAAGGTTTAATCTCACTAAAAATAAGGAAAGCAAAGAAAATAACACCAAATCCTGCAAGGGTACCTATCTGGTATATGGCATTTTGGTATCCCAGTGCCATTCCGCCTTTACCAGACTTCGAGTATTCAAGGGATAATGTGTTTTTCATACCAAGCTGAATATGTTCACCTAATGAGGCTATACAGATTGCCAATGTAACAAATACTTTTACTGGTGGTACAACTGAAAGTAGTGCAAAACCTGACAGCATGATTAATGCTCCAAGTTTATAAAGCTTTTCGGCTGTAAAGGTATAAAAAGCTGCGAGAATAAATATAAGTAAAAAGCCTGGAAGTTCTCTAAAAAACTCTGCAAGCCCTCTTTCAAACTCGCCCATTGTAACGACTTCGGCAAGGTAGTTGTCAATCATACCCTTGTATATGCCATAACTTAATCCTGACAATACAAGTGAAATAAAAAGAACCTGCCATTTTGTTTCAGATTTGAATGTTTGTTTTAGTTTGCTAAACATTTTTTCTCCTGCTAATGCTTTTTGCAAGGCATATTGTACAGAAGAAAAAATGTTTGTTCAAATAGTTTTATATTTTTATACCAAGTTCGCTAGGTAAAAAGCGAGGACAGACGTTTTCGCATGATGTGATGACAGAAGCTGCAATCATGCTGCCGACCTCCATGGCTTTGTCAAGACTTTGACCGTATGTGAGCGCTGCTGAAACCCCTGCGCAAAATGCATCGCCTGCCCCAGAAGTATCTTTTACAATAACCTTGCGCGCCGGGCAAAAGCCTGACTCCCCGTTTTTAGTTGCGTATACAGCACCTTTTGCGCCCATTGTAACTATCATGGCTGGTATTTCGCTGGATACGACGCGGTTTTTAAGCTCTTTTTGCATGCTCTGACTGTCAAGCTCTGTGTAGTCATCCATAAAAAGCTGTCCTGCTTCAAGCTGGTTACATATAAAGCAGTCAAACTTTTGCAAAAAATCTCGTCGTTTAACAGCGATGGACATATTGCTTACAAGACCGTAAAGCTTTTTGTTGTACTTTTCAGCAAGTTCGATAACCTTTTTTACGATTTCTCTGTTAATATCAACTTCAATTACAACGGAATCAGCTTCCTTTATTATTTCATCACCTTTTTCGCATAAGAGGTCAAGTAATGGTAAAAGGTTAGGTCTTTGCGATATTGAGCCTGCAAGGTCTCCGTTATGATCAAAAACAGCAAGCCATGTCCCCATACCCTGGCTTTTTGTAAGCATATATTGAGTATTTACTTTGTGCTTGTTAAGCTTGTCTATAACTTCCTGTCCAAGAGCAGTATCATCGACTATTCCTAAAAATGTAGGTCTGAGCTCCATATTAGCAATGTCTTCAACAACATTGCGGCTGACACCTCCGTGTACGTACTCTACGTGTCCTACATTACGTCCGTCAGGAATATATCCGGCATCAGGAAAACCCTTTACATCAACAAATACAGCACCTATAACAACTATACCCATAACAAATTATCCTGTTTAAAAAAATTGTAGTGTCAAAATATACATCATTTTTACTGTACAAGTAAATCATTTTTTTTAACTAAAACTGTTTTTTATACTTTTTACATCAGGAGTATAAAAACTGTTTTAAGTTATGACAAAAATACAAAAAATGTATATTTGCTATAGACAAAAATACGAAATATATCTATATTGACTCTGTTGACAAATACGCAGTTAATGTCATTTTGTTTATAACAAAAAGTTTTCAAACTTTAGTCAGGAGTTTAATAATGAAAAAAATCATTTTTGCAGCAGCTGCTGCTATGATTTCAGTATCTGTTTTTGCAGGTGGAGTAGAGAATAAGACAAATCTTAGTACAGGAAACATCCGTAATCCAAGCCGCAATACAGAGTGCGAAAGACCTGAAGCATCTTTTTATAATATTGCAGGTACTGGATTTATGACAGACGGCTTATATCTTGAAGCCGGTAACCAGTTTGTATGGAAGGAATACGCAAACACATGGGCAACTGATGCTTTATCTAGTTACAAAATCGAAAATGGTGCAAAGTCAAATGATGAGACAACTGTAAAGCTTTATCCTAACCTTGACGCAGTTTATAAGCATGATAACTTTGCAGTTTTTGCAAACTTTGGTGTATATGCAGGTGGCGGTAAGCTTGACTTTACTGAAGGTACAACTGCAACTTCAGCACTGTTCTTAAAGGTTGCTCAGGGGCTGGGAGCTAAAGCTCAGGCTGCACTAAGTGCTGGTGACTCTACAACAGCAGCTGTACTTGGTAAGTATTCGACTAATCTAGGTACTGCTGCTACAAATCATGCATTAACAGTAACTTCAATTACATTTGGCGGTCAGCTTGGTGCTGCATACCAGATTAATGATATGGTAGCTTTAGCTTTAGCAGGTAGGTTCTGTTATGGTACACAAAATATGAAACTTAAGAGCGCAGCTTTTGCTTTAATGGGAACAAACGACTCAAAGGTTGAGTATGATGCTGATGCAATGGCATTTAGTGGAGTTGTAGGTGTTCATGTTAAGCCTGTAAGTGCACTTGATGTAGCAGCTCAGTTTGCAACAAAATCTGCTCTTAAGTACAAGGTAAATAAAGTATCTGGTAACACTGAAGTTGCAGAATGGTGTCAGATTACAGAGGGCAAAAAGTGGAATGTTGACCTTGCACCAACTCTTAATTTTGGTGTTGGTTATCATGTAATCGAGCCACTTTACTTGAGTACAAGTTTTAACTACTACTTTAACCGCTGGGCATCTATGGACTCGATTCTTGCAGAAGGTGACTATGATGACTCATGGGAAGTTGCTTTAGGTGCTGATTATATAATCAACAAGTACGTAACAATGTCATGTGGTACTCAGTATGGTTACCAGGGAATAAAAGATTCATCAAACAATAGTTTTAACCCTGTACTTTCAAGTTTCCAGTTTGCAGGCGGATTTGAGGTTCATCCAGTGGATGCTCTTACAGTTACAACAGGTTTAACTCATGTTCATTACCTTGATGCAGATTACTACCTTGAGTCTTATAAGACTGTATTAAGTAAGAACGTATGGCTTATGTCTTTAGGTGTTACATACCGTTTTGATATGTAAAGTTTAAAATATCTATCGGTTGTACTTCTAGCCTGACTAAAAAAGATAGATATTTTGTAAAACATATAATATGGAGAGAGATGTTTTAGCAGCCGAAAGCTATAATTAATTTTATAGCTTTCGGCTGTTTTTTTTACAAACTAATAACAACGATTTATAATTATATCTCCTCTAAATGTCCTATAATTTTATTGAATATAGCTTAAAATTGGAGGATGATTTATGAAACTAAAACTTTCAATTTCACCTAAATTGTTTTTTATCTGCTTTATACCTCTTATGTTCGTAGGGCTTTTTACATGTATAGCCTTTTCAAAGATTACGAATGATATAATCAGGGACAACATAAAGACTCAGATCATATCGTCTCTTGATATGGCTGAGTCTGGGGTTATGGGAATGTTTGATCCTCAGATTGCAAATTTGAATGCTGTAGCCCAGGTTGCAAAGACAACACAGACTAAAGAATACATAGATAGTGTACAAAAGTGTGTTGTAGCTTTAAATGAGTCGGTCCTGGCTTATTATTATGTTACAACAGATTCATTAAGTGATTCGAAAGGGTATCTTCTTATGAGTGATGACTGGAAAGCTCCTCCGTCATTCAGTCAATATGAGCGTCCATGGTATAAAAATGCAATTGCTGCAAACGGAGATATTGTTTATGATCAGTATCTTAATGGCCGTACTAATAAACAGTGTATTGCAGTATCTAGATCTGTGACTGCTCCAAACGGAAAAACTATTGGCGTCTGCGGTTTTGATATAGGTCTTGAATCTTTATCCGAAATATGTTCAAAGATCAAAATCTCAGAAAATACTCATATAAATATTATTAGTAATGACGGTACTTATCTTGGAAGTGTAGACTCAAGTGCAATCCTAAATAAACAAAGAAACTTTTACGATGATATTGGTTGGGAAAATAATGGCGGAAAGTGTTCTGACTATTTTGATAAAGGAGCCCAATCAACTATTATAGGTGGTTCATTTTTTGGCGGCATTCGTATCGGAAATACACCTTGGTATATTGTAATAAACGGCGAAGTAAATGATTTTACAAAGAATTTTAAGCGCGATGAGTTTATCGTTGTTGTTCTTGTAATAATACTTTGTATTGGTGTAACAATTTTTTTCCTGTACTCAATGGAAAAAAACCGTTCAAAAGAAAAAACACTTGGAACAAAGCTTTATGGTGAAACTCAAAGCCTTGTTGTTGCTGCAAAGGAAAATGCTGCAACTTCACAAGATCAAAGTGCTGCTGTAAAAGAAATTGTTGCCACGATGGAAGACACCAACGACTTGTCAGAAAATATTTCGACAAAAATTAAAGATGTCACTAATGTTGCAAATAAGACTTTAACTGATGTAAACGATGGTGTTGTAACACTTTCAAAAAATGTTGAAAAACTTCATGAAATCTATGAGGCTAACCAAAATACAATTTCAGGTATTAAGGCATTAGGTGAAAAAATTGAAAACATATGGGATATTGTAACGCTTATTAATTCTGTTGCAGATCAGGCAAAAATCATTGCTTTTAATGCGGAACTTGAAGCATCTTCAGCTGGTGAGGCTGGAAAAAATTTCCATATTGTTGCGACTGAAATCAGACGTCTTGCTGATGGTATTATTGATGGGACAAAGGAAATCAAGGAACGTATTACTGAGATACAGCAAAGCTCAGACAGTTTGATTCTTGCAAGTGAAAGCGGTACTGAAAAGATAAATGAAGGCTGTGATAATGCTCGAGAACTTGAAGAAAAGTTTACAAGTATAAAGACTTCATCAGAGGTTACTGCAACAAGCGCAGATGATATTACTTCAATTATTCAGCAGCAGGTATTTGCTTCTGAACAGATTCTTGTGACATTAAAACAAATTGCCGCAGGTGTAGAAAACTTTTCTCAGGCAACTGAAAACATTTCGACAGCTGCGCAGAATGTGCAGGTAATTGCAGAAGAACTATCTGAGCAATCTTCTTCTAAACATGAAGCTTTGGCAAATACTGATAGCGAAAATGCATAAGAGTGCTGAATATGAATGAAGATATCATTAAACATATTGAAGAGCAAATTGTAGATTCTGCTGATGAAGTTAAGGTTGAGGATCACTCAAAAACTACCTGGATGATTTTTGAAATTTGTTCAAAGCGATATGCAATTAAAGCAGAAGAAATACATGAGATCATTAAAGATGTTGCTGTATATCCTCTTCCTTTTTTGCCTTCGTATATTGAAGGTGTTATTAACAGACGAGGAGATCCGTTTACAGTAATTAATCCCCTGTCAATTATAGAGGAAAGTGGAGAAGGTGTATCAGATCAGTCTCTCTTTTTAATTTTAAAAAGAGAGGACGATCAGCTTTCAATTCATATATCAGATATTATTTCTTTTCATCAGACAGAGACATCGGATATTCATCTAATACCAAATAATGATGATGAAGGCGTATTTTCAGGAACCATTGATTATGAAAATGAGGAGATTCCTGTTTTTAATACAGATGCTTTTGAGCTGCTTTTGAAAAAAGATCTGGGAAGTTAACAGGTATATTTATGAAAAAGCACTTTACCTGTATATCGTATGACATATTGGATTTTCTCATTCCAAGTGAGTATGTAATTTCTGGTATATATCTGTCTCTGCCAAAGGATGTACCAAACATAACATTTAACAGGGAAACTCTGCCTCATTTATATATTGGTTCTAAGCTTCAAAGTGAGTTTTGCTGTAATTCTGCTGTAAAATCAGATGCTGTCCTTGTGTTTAACTCTCATGATTTTGCAGAGGATGTACGTTCGATGATAGTTATGAAAACAGACACAGCATTTCCTGCAACAGGCAACGTTGCCATCAGTTTCACGGCCAGTATAAGTAATCACGATATAGAACTTAGTAAGCTTAGGTTAATGCCATTGGGTATACGAAACAGAATGACGGATTGTGGTATATGTGCTGTTCATTATAGTGATGACGGACGTAAACAGTTTTTGATATCGCCAGATGCATTATTGCGAAGGTTTTTTACAGGCGGGGCTAAATGAGAGTTTTAATAGCAGATGATTCAGCAATTATCAGGGCCATTTTAGAGCAGAATCTCAGAAAGTTGTACGGCAGCAAAATTGATGTAGTTGCATCTGTATCAAGCGGACGCAGGTTGTGTGATGCAGTAAGGGATAAAGGCTGTGATATTGTCCTGTGTGATGTTGATATGCCTGAAATGAATGGTATTGAGGCTACAAAAATAATAAACAGTGATAACAAAGTTCCAGTTATTTTATTTTCAGAACATAAAGAAGATAAAGTAAATGCGTTAAAAAGCGGTGCATGTGATTTTATTGTAAAGCCTGATCTAAAAAATTATGACAGTAGTTTTTTTTCATACCTAGGGGAGATAATTGAAAAAAATATAAAATCAAGTTCGTCATTACCGGTAAGTTCATGTATTGATACTGCTTGTAACAATACTCTTCCTCAAAAGGGGCAGTATAAGATTTTATGTATAGGTGCTTCGACAGGAGGTCCTACTGCTGTTGTATCTGTGTTAAACGGACTTGGTAAAGATTTTCCGCTGCCAGTTTTGTATTCCCAGCATATTGAGATTGGTGCAGATGTTAAGATGTGTAAGTGGCTTGATGAGTCTTGCCCCGATATACGTGTCAAACTTGCAAAGGATAAGGAAGTAGCTGTTGCAGGTACTGTATACATGGCACCAAGTGATACGCATCTTGTAATTGATTATGTAAAAAGTGGCGGAGGGCCTGTTATACATCTTTCAAAAGATCCTCCAGAACGTTTTTTAAGACCTGCTGTAAATAAAATGTTTAAGAGCGCTGCAAAGTTTTTCGGCAGTACGTGTCTTGCAGTTTTACTCACTGGTATGGGTAGAGATGGAGCTGATGGTTGTAAAGAAATTATTGAAAAAGGTGGCTGGACTATTTGTGAAGACAGAACGACCTGTGCTGTTTTTGGCATGCCAGCTGCTGCCATTGAAGTAGGTGGGGCCAGAGATGTTTTACCGAGAGATAAAATACCAGACCGAATATTATCGCTTATCAAAGATTTGTAAGGAGACTGCTGATGATACAGGATTATGAGTTTGATCAGATTGTCTCGCTGATTACAGAGCTTACAGGAATTATTCCGCTAGAAAGTCACAAGACTGGTATACGCAATTATGTAGACAGACAGACAGAAAATTTGTCTTTCGCTGAGTATATGCAGCAGGTAAAAAATTGCAATGAGGTAAGAGAAGCCCTCATCAATAGTTCTACAGTTAATGAAACTTATTTTTTTAGGGAAGAGAAGCAGTTTTCTTTTTTACAAAAATCATTTTTTCCTTTGTGGGTAGCTGAACATGGTAGTGTTGGTATACGCATATGGAGTGCAGCATGTTCTGAAGGAGAGGAAGCATATTCTCTCGCTTTAATGGCAATTGCCTGTAATTTGCGGCCTGTTGTTACAGCCAGCGATATAAATACAACTATGGTTGAAAAATGTAAAAAAGGTGAGTTTAAAACTACTGCAGTAAGAGCGGGGGATGGTGAAAAATACAGATTTTTACTTGATCCTTACATAAAAAATGATCTTGTAGTTTTTCCTGACAACGTAAGGAACAGAGTTCATGCACGGCAGGTAAATCTTTTACATCTTGAAGAAGATAACATTTCTATCGAAAAGCAGGACTTAATTTTTTTACGTAATGTTTTTATCTATTTTTCGTTTGAAAATCGAAAAAAGATTTTACAGATTATAAGTGATAAGTATCTTAACAAAAATGGCATCATTGTTGTTTCGATGAATGAGATTGCCCAGATAGATAGTACTATTATGCCTGATTCTCTTGAAAAGGTATTTGACGGTAATATTTACTATTTCAAAAAAAAATAGGGGAAAGTTATTTATGCCAAGGATATCAGACGATATAACCGAAAGTTTCCTTGCTGAAGGCAGAGAACTTTGTGAACGAATAAAGAAGAATGTAATAGCACTTAAAAATACGCCCGACAATACTCTGATATTGCAGGAACTTTTAAGGGATCTTCATACCCTCAAAGGGAACTCCCGTATGCTTGGATATGTAAATATAGAGCATTTATCTCATGCTGTTGAAGATATATACAAAAGCATAAAGGAAGAACAGCTTAAGGTTTCAGACAGGCTCATACGTCTTATATTTTTAGTTATTGATAAAATTGGTGAAATAATTAATTTAATCGAAAAAAACAGTGGTGAAGGCTCTGGTATTGAAGTTTATCTTACCTATTGTGATAAACTTATTGCCGGTGAAATTTTTGATATAGACGAAGTAATAAGTGAAATACAAAAGAGCAGACTTGATTATGTATTAATTGATGACAGTGAAGAAGAAGAGGAAAAAAATGTATCAGATGTACAGTCAATTCGTATTAAACTTGATAAAATAAACGATATTATTTCTTCCTTTGATGATATGATTATCAGAGAGTTCAGATTAAAGCATCAGCTGGATTCTTTGCGTGATATCGAAGAAAGAACTGGTAATCATATGTTATCAAGATTGCGCAAGCAGTTTGAAAATGATATTGCTGCCCTTGAAACAACTATTTTCCTTGTCCAGCAGCAGGTATTTGATCTGCGTATGCTTCCTCTTTCAATGGTTTTAAATCCTTTAGCGAATACAATTGCTATAGAGTCGATTCAACTTGGAAAAAAAGTCATGTCTGATATACCTGAAACAGAGCTTTCTCTTGATAAGATAGTTCTTGAGCAGTTGTCAGATGTTCTTATGCACCTTGTGCGCAATGCACTTGATCATGGCATTGAGAGTCCTGAAGAACGTGTAAAAAAAGGTAAAAGCGAAGAAGGTAAAATATCCATTTACTGTAAGGGGGAGTCAAAATACATTGAGATTACTATTACAGATGATGGAAATGGAATCAATTATGAAAAAGTACGCAACAGAGCAATAGTCTTGTATCCTGAACGTAGTGATGAAATAAAGACTATGACAGATAAGGAGCTAAATTCCTTTTTGTTCATGTCTGGTTTTTCAACAAAAGATAAAGTTACAGATATATCAGGACGTGGTGTTGGTCTTGATGTTGTGTGGACAAACATTGAAAAGATAAAAGGCCGTATTACCATTGAAAGTAAGCAGGGGGAAGGAACATCGTTTATACTGAGATTTCCGTTATCTTTGGCTACTCTTCAAGGCTTATTTGTTACGTCAAATAAGGATAAATATCTTATTCCATCTCAACATATTGTTGATATTATTTACCGTAAAAAGAGTGAGTATATAAACCTTCAGAACCAGAACTATATTAAGCTTAACGATGCGCTTATTCCTGTATACTCATTATCAAGCCTTTTTAAAAATCAAAAGGTTATAGAGCCTTCTGATTCAGATTCAATACTTATTGCAGAGTATATGGAACAGCAGGTTGGTGTTATAGTCGAAAATGTACAAAGGTATGCTTCACTTGTAGTTAAGCCTTTACCTAAGGCTTTTAAAAACTTTACGATTCTTCAAGGTATTGTGTTTGACGAGCACTATGATATTGTTCCTATACTTAATATTTCAGATATCATAAAAAAGTTCCGGTCTCTACGAGGATATGACATAAAAAAGTATGAGGCAAACACTAAGGCTCGTACATATAGAATCCTAGTTGTTGACGACTCTGAAACAACGCAGCATATTGAACGCACAATTTTGACAGGTGGTGGTTACTCAGTTGAGAGTGCAAAAGATGGTATTGATGCAATTGAACTTATAAAACGTAAACAGTTTGACTTGATTGTAAGTGATAAAGATATGCCTCGCATGAATGGAATGGTATTGCTTGAGAATATACGTCTTATGGAAAACTACAAGACTGTCCCATTTGTTGTAATTTCTGCAGACAGAAATCCTGAAGTATACGATAGATTTATGAAGAACGGTGCAAACGCTTTTATTTCAAAAGGGGACTTTAAGCGTGGTACATTACTTAATACTGTGAAGGAGCTGTTAAATGAGTAAAGATATTCTCATCGTTGAGTCTTCGCTGACACTGCAAAAAATATTTACCAGATCTCTTGATGATTTTAACATACGATTTGAAACGAATCTTGCTAATCTAATTGAGGTGCTGTTTGAGTATAATCCTGATGTGCTCCTTTTAAACTCAGATTTTGATGAACCTTCAAGCTTTGATTATCTTAAAATTATTCGTAGTATCGAGTGTTTTAGATATTTGCCAGTAGGAATGTATACAGGGTGTGAAAGTACATTTGATGAAGACTTTGCTGCAAGTTGTGGATCAAACGCCTTTGTTAGACTTGATCCAAAAACTCTTTTTATTAATGTTGATGAGCTAAGTCAGGTACGCTCTGGAGAGAAGCATGATAAATTATTGGTTTCTCATGCCAAAGCTGAGTATGATGGTAAAAAACTTTTGTCTATTAGTTCTGAAATTAACAAGGATATGAGACAAAAGAATAAAATTATTACAGACTTATTTTCGATGATGAAAAACATAACTTCTATCGAAGATGTAGTTTCTCAATATCTTTCATTAATAGCTGATTTTACACAGTCGCCTCTTGCTTCACTTTCACTGATTGAAAATGATGGACCCCATTCATACTACATAGTGTCATCAAAAATTACTGAAACTGAGTGTAGCGAGTTTTTAAAGGTATGTAAAAGTGACTTTGAAAACCTGGATTTAGACTCAAGTCTTTCGATGATGGTTCCGTATGAAGTAAAATCAACAGCAAATCTTGATGCATTTAGAGATAATGATGTTCCATTATCGTCATATCTTTGTGAGCAGATGTATGATGATAACGATAAACCTTTTGGTACAATACATATACTTAAAAGCGGAACCATAACAAAGTCCCAGACAGAACTTTTTAATTTTGGGGCAAAAAATGCAAGTATGCTTTTTGATAAAGTATTGATGCTCAAAAAGAAACTTTTTTTTGAAAAGCGAATCCGAAAAGCCTTTTCACTTTTTGTACCAGATCAGGTTATTGACTCATATGTCGCAAGTGTAAGTGATTCTCCAAAGGATGATGAAAAAAAGACTGCCTTAGGCGAAAAAAGACCTGTTGCTGTACTGTTTAGTGATATCCGTTCTTTTACAAATATCAGTGAATGCAATAAGCCTGAAGTTATGATTGCGTTTTTAAATAGATATTTTACTATCATGTGCAACATCATAAAAAAACATGGTGGTACAATCGATAAGTTTATTGGAGATGCGATAATGGCATTATTTGGAGCTCCTGTATCTTATGAAGATAATACACGTCGTGTTGTAGCTGCTGCATATGAAATGAGAGAGGCTTTAGCTACAGTTCCTTTAGGAGATCTTGTTTTACCAGAAGGTATGTCTTTTAATATTGGTATTGGTATTAATTATGGAGATTTAACTGTAGGCTCACTGGGGTCTGAGGACCGTACGAGCTACACTGTGATTGGAGATAATGTAAACCTAGCTTCTCGTCTTGAAGGTCTTTCAAAGACTTATGGCTCAATGATAATTGTCAGTGATTCAGTAAAAAAAGATATTGAAGAAAACCTAAAGTGTCACGACTTTGTTTTCAGGTATCTTGATGATGTACGTGTCAAAGGAAAAGCTACTGCTGTCCCAATCTATGGTGTAGACCGGGACCTGCAGGAATTTTCTCAAGTTTACAGGGATTCATATAACAAGGGGTTTACTTTGTATAAGCAGGGAATATTTAACCTTGCAAAAGAGTACTTTGAAAAATGTCTTGCTGATGTAAAAGATGACAAAGCTTCGCTTCTTATGAAGGAGCGTTGCGATGAGTTTATCAGTAATCCACCTGAAAACTGGGATGGTGCTATTAAGTTTAATACAAAATAGTATCAGCAAAACTTTTTTGGCAGATATCTGATCTCATTTACATTGTATACAGTAACAAAGGCTGAGGGATCTTCTTTGGTAAGATAGTCCATAAGCTTTTGATACTCCTGTTTTGTGACTATGGTAATAATTTCGTTACGTTCAATTTTATCATAGGCTCCAAGAGCTTTATATACTGTAGCTCCGCTTCTAAGCTCATACAAAATCCAGTTCAAAATAATCTGCTCTTTTTCCTTAGATAAAATGCAGACTCTTTTTTTTATGTTATGACCAAAAATGAAGTAATCAAGGATTATTCCGTTAAAATATGTGCCTAAAAGACTTAAAAGAACCGTTTTTGCATCGTAAGCTAAACCGCTGCTAAGTGCAATGAACATACCGCTAAAACCTAAAGCCTGCCCGATTTCCATGTGAAAGTACTTGTTAAGTATTTTTGCAACAATATCAAGCCCTCCAGATGAAGCGTTCATGTTAAAAAGAATTGCAAGCCCTATGCTTACAAAAAAAATGTAACAGATAACATCAAATAGTGGATCGCCAGTGATTGATGTTTGTGTCGGATATATGACTTCAAACGCTTTAAGATATAAAGGTAAAAGAATTGATGTATAGACGGTTTTAGCTCCAAACTCATTACCACAAAGTATGAAGCCTATTATTAAAAGTCCGACATTTAAAATCATTGTCAGAGCCGATACTGATAGCGGAATAAAGTTTACAAGGACGATTGATAAACCTGATATTGAACTTATTGCAGCGTGACTTGGTACTAAAAAAAAGTATACTGCAGCAGCAATTATTAGTGTTGCTAAAGCCATTATTAAGTATTCTTTAATAATCTTAATTGTATGTAAAACCATTGTTTTAACCCCTTTTCTGACGGATGGAGAGTATAACACCAAATATATTTACTGTGAAGATATAACAGTATACAATGATTAAACTTATGACAGGTAATAAAAAAAACAGTATTAATTCATATATGACACAGGGGAGTATAACTAAAGCTTTGCTTACTTTTTTTTTCCCTGTCTTATTTGGAACATTGCTTCAGCTTTTCTACAACACAGCAGACACTATTATTATAGGCCAATTTGCCGGTAAAACGGCTCTTGCTGCAGTTGGTGGCGAAACAAGCCAGCTAATAAACTTATTGACCGGTTTTTTTTCAGGTGTTGCAGGTGGGGCAGGTGTGGTTCTGTCTCAATTTTATGGTGCAGATGAAAAAACTCAGTGTGACTATACTGTAAGCACATCCATAATAACATCTTTACTATGGGGAGCTCTAATCTCTGTTGTGGGGATTATAATTTGTCCATGGCTTTATAACGTAACAGCAATCCCCGAAGATGTGCTTATTCTTTCTGTAAGCTATACCCGCATATACTTTTGCGGGGCTCTCCCTTTATGTTTATATAATATGACAGCATACCTTTTAAGAGCCTGCGGGGACAGCAAAACTCCTTTTTATATTCTTACCGTAAGTGTTATTGTTAATATTGTGCTTGATTATATTTTTACAGCATTGTTTGGATGGGGTGTTAAGGGCGTAGCTTTTGCAACGGTTATAAGTGAATTGATAAGTTTTATAGCAGCTTTGTGGATACTTATATCTGGTACAAAAGATGTATGTTTGAAGTTCAATAACATAACTTTTAAACCATTTATTTTAAGAAAAATATTTTTTATGGGGTTTCCTGCAGGTATCCAGTCAACCTTGTACTGCTTCAGTAATATTTTGCTGCAAAAAGATATTAATCTGTTTGGTACAGATGTAATTGCTGCATGGACTGCATTTTGTAAAATCGATGCGGTGTTCTGGACCGTTACAGGAGCTGTAGGAACAAGTGTTACAACATTTTCAGGGATAAATTATGGTTGTGGCAATAAAAGTCGAGTTTTTAAAGGTGCAAATACAGGTATTTTAATATCTTTTTGTTTTACAGCTGTTTGTATGGTTATGTTTTACTATACAGGTCCGTTTGTATTATCTGTATTTTGCTCTGATTTAAATGTAATAAATCAGGCTTGTCATATGCTCAATTTTTTTATACCAGTATGGTGGACTTACGTGTCAATTGAGATTTTATCAGCAGTGATACGAGGGTGTGGGCGTAGTCTTGCTCCTATGATTATATCAGTTGCAGGCTGCTGTGTTTTTCGCTTATTTTGGCTTTATATTGCTGTTCCTATTTTTTTTAATATTGATACAGTCATGGCAAGTTATCCAGTTTCATGGATAGTTACATCCATCATGCTGTGGGGATACTATTGTTATATAAAAAATAAAATGTAGTCATACTTATGTGCATTATATTTCTTTGTATAAATAAACAGAGTTATCAAGCTCTTTAAAACCATTTTTACAGTAAAACTTATGAGGGCCAAAATCCCTTACTGTTGTAAGTAATACACAGTTACAGCCAAGCTCTTTGGTTTTTTCTTCAATATTTTTGATAAAAAATGACCCTAACCCTAAAAGGTGCATGTCATGTTTTATGCAAAAATCCTCAATGCGAAAAAAAGGTGCATCTGGGCATGGAACAATTTCGCCGACAGCTACACCTACTGCTTTACCGTTAAGGCTCAAGCCAAATATATAGCGGACTGTGCTATTTGTAAAAGCGTTAAAATATTTTGTTACTTTTTCAATATCGTTGTCTTCGTACCATGGATCATGTAAAAGACAATCAACATAAATATCTGCAAGTTCTCTAATCTGGGCTTTGTCAGGAATATACACGAAAGGTTTACTCATATATTTTGGATTATAGTCTTTTTATGTTATAATCTCAAATCTATGAATAAGATTTTGTTTGTATGTCACGGAAATATTTGCAGATCACCTATGGCTGAAATGGTGATGAAGGATATTGTTAGAATTAATGGCTGTGAAGATGATTTTTATATCGATAGCTGTGCAATGACAACTGAAGAAATTGGAAACGGAATGCACAGAGGAACTCGTGAAATTTTGGATAGATACAATGTACCTTACACAGATCACAGAGCCCGACTTATCAGGCAAAATGATTTTAAGACTTTTGATTATATTATTGCAATGGATAGAGAAAATCTTGATGACATTGATTACATTATTCCATCTCAATACAAAAACAAGGTATATCGTATTCTTGATTTTGCAAAAATAAAAAGAGATGTTGCAGATCCATGGTATACACACAATTTTGAGCAAACATATGCGGATATAAAGTTAGGTTGTAATAAGCTTTTTGAATGTTTGAAAGGTTAACAATTTGCTTGTGATAAAAAAATAACATTAAAAACTTTACTAATGTTAAAAATTCTTAAGTAATACTGTTTACTTAAAATGAATATTGAAATACACTCTAATTGAAAAATTTTACTAATAATAAAGTTTTTTTAAAAACGTAAGGCCTTTTATAAGGAGTTTTCAATTTATGAAACGTATTTCTTTATTTACAGCTGCTTTAATGGCAGCAGTCCTTTCATTGACTGGTTGTGGCAATAAGTCACAGACAAAGAGCAGCAATGTGTTAAATGTAATGGTTGAAGTTGAGGTTGAGTCTCTCGATCCTCAGCAGGCAACAGATGGTACTTCATTTGAAGTAATCGCTAATTTTACTGACGGTCTTAAGCAGATGAATGCAGACGGCTCTACTGCCAATGCTCTGTGTGCATCAGAAACAGTAAGTGCAGATGGTCTTACATACACATTTACACTCCGTGATGCAAAGTGGTCTGATGGATCTGAAGTTACAGCTGATGACTTTGTATTTGGATGGCAGCGTGCAGTTGATCCAAAGGTTGCTTCTGAATACTCATACATGCTTTCTGATATCGGTCAGGTTCACAATGCAGATAAAATTATTGCCGGTGAACTGCCTGTTGAAGAGCTTGGTATCAAGGCTCTTGATTCAAAAACATTGCAGGTTACTCTTGATTGTCCTGTAGCTTTCTTTGATAAGATTTTATATTTTCCAACATTTTATCCTGTAAATCGAGCATTCTTTAATAAAGTTGGTGATAAGTTTGGAACAAGTGCTGATACAGTACTTTCAAACGGTGCTTTTGTTTTAACAGAGTACCAGCCAGCTGCAGTAAGCTTTAAGCTTGTAAAAAATAATGACTACTATGATGCCGATCGTGTAAAGCTTGACGGACTTAACTACCAGGTTTTGAAAGACAGTCAGCAGGCTTTACTTTCATATCAGAACGGTGATCTTGATATTATTAAACTTGCTGGTGATCAGGTTGATCAGGTAAAAGATGATCCTGAGTTCCTTACAATTGGTGCAGGCTATCTTTGGTACATCAGTCCAATGATGGCTAAAGTACCTGAACTTAATAACTTAAACCTTCGTAAGGCAATTTCTTTTGCAATTGACCGCGAGTCTATCGTAAAAAACGTTGTAAAAGATGGTAGTGCTGCAAGCTATGGTGCCGTTCCATTTGAATTTGCATACAGTGATGAGGGTAAAGACTTTGCTGTAGAAGGTGGTGAGTTCCCTGAACTTTGTTCATCAGATAAGACAAAGGCTATGGACTTTTACAACAAGGCTAAAGCTGAGCTTGGCAAAGACAGCTTTACATTTGAAATGATTGTTGATGATACATCAATTCAGCAAAATGTAGCTGCTGTAATAAAAGAACAGCTTGAAAAGACTTTATCAGGTCTTACTGTAAACCTTAGAGTTGAACCTAAAAAGCAGCGTGTAAACGATATGCAGGATGGTACATTTGAACTTGGTCTTACTCGCTGGGGTCCAGACTATGCCGATCCAATGACTTACCTTGGTATGTGGGTTACAGATAATGCAAATAACTATGGTTTCTGGAGTAATGCTCGTTACGATTCACTTATTGAAAAGTGTGTAACTGGTGAGTATTCACAAAAGAGTGCAGAACGTTGGGCAACTCTTAAAGAAGCTGAAAAAATTGTTCTTGAAGATGCTGTTATCTTCCCACTTTATCAGCAGGCTGATGCTTGTATGATAAAGAGTAATGTTAAGGGAATTGAGTTCCATGCAGTAGCTCTTAACCGCGTATTTAAGAATACAACAAAATAATCAGCATTTAGTTTAATCCGCTTTAAGTTCTGTTTTATTTAAGGCGGATTAAAATCGTCCAAAACATAAAGTCGGGTTAAATGAAAAATTATATTATAAAAAGATTTCTAATTTCACTTTTCACATTGCTCTCAATTACACTTGTTCTTTTTATACTTTTAGAGCTTATGCCTGGTTCGCCTTTCAATGACGAAAAACTTACTCAGGATCAGCGTATTTCTCTTTATGCAAAATACGGTCTTGATAAGCCCTTACCAGTGCAGTTTTTTAAATATATAATCAACATGCTCCATGGAGACTTTGGAGTAAGCTATAATATCAGTAAAAACACACCTATAAGTACATTGATTGTTCAGCGTCTTCCTGTAAGTATTCAGGTAGGTGGCCAGTCGGTTTTACTCGGTGCATTTATAGGTCTGATTTTAGGTATTATTGCCGCAATCAAACACAATACAATATGGGATACAATGGCAACACTAATCTCTGTTATTGGGGTTTCGGTTCCAAGTTATGTATTTGCCCTTGCTTTAAGCTATCAGTTTGGTTTTAAGCTTAGGCTTTTTCCTATGCTTTTCAGTACATCACATCCTTTTACTTCATCAGTGTTACCAAGTGTTTCACTTTGTCTTTTTACCCTTGCATCAATAGCCCGTTTTACCCGTACCGAAATGCTTGAAGCTTTGAACTCTGAGTACATGCTTCTTGCCGAAAGCAAAGGTATTTATGGTTCAAAACTTATTATGCGTCACGCTTTACGTAATACATTGATTCCTATCATTACAGTATTAGCACCTTTAATTGTTGATTTAATGACTGGAAGCCTTGTTGTAGAAAAAATCTTTGCGATTCCTGGGGTAGGCAGTCTTCTTGTAACTGCAATTCAGTCAAATGATTATAACGTAGTAATTGCACTGAGCTTCATATATAGTGCCATGTATATTGGCATAATGCTTGTGGTTGATATTCTTTACGGTGTAATTGACCCTCGTATCCGTATTTCAGGAGCTGTAAATGAATAGTGAAAACGTATTTTTAGAAGATGACTTTGAGTTTATAAAGAATAATGACTCTCAAACTGATAAAAATTTTTCTAGTTTAAGCTATTGGAAAGAAGTTCGCATTCGTTTTTTTAACAATAAAGGTGCTGTCTGTGCAATGATTGCGATTATGATAATAATGCTTTTAGCTTTTGCCGGTCCATTTATGAACGGGTATTCGTACTCAAGCCAGAACCTTGAACAAAAAAACTATGCTCCACGTATCCCTGTTGTCGAAAAGCTTAGTATTTTTGACGGTAGCGAGCACATGAAAACTACAAGTGGTGTAAAAATAGTTAATTTGTATGAAAAAAACGGTGATAAAAACGTTTATTACTGGTTTGGCAGTGATGTTTTAGGCCGTGATATATGGACTCGTACCTGGATGGGAACAAGAGTCTCTCTATATATTTCGATTATAGCAGTTTTAATTGATATGATTATAGGTTTAAGTTATGGACTTATATCAGGCTATTTTGGCGGTCTTACAGACAGTTTGATGCAACGTTTCAGCGAGATTGTAAACGGTATACCACGTCTCGTTATTGTTACGCTTTTAATGCTCATATTAAAACCAGGTATTGCGACAATTATCTTTGCTTTGATGATTACCGAGTGGATTGGTATGAGTCGTATAGCAAGAGCTGAAATGCTAAACCTGAAAGAAAGGGAGTTTGTACTTGCCAGCCGTACTTTGGGTTCTTCAAACTTTGCAATTATTTTTCATGAGATATTGCCAAACATAAATGGACCTGTCATTACTCAGACAATGTTCAGCATACCAACTGCAATATTTACTGAAGCTTTTTTATCATTTGTCGGCCTAGGTATCCCTGTTCCTCAATGCTCGTTAGGTTCTCTAATCAGTGATGCATTTAACAGCTTTACAACACATCCTTATCAGATTATACCTCCAATTGTTGTCCTTGCTGTCCTTATGCTCAGCTTTAATATTTTAGCAGATGGGTTACGCGAAGCATTAGATCCAAAGTTTAAGGAGATGTAGACAAATGGAACAAGATACAATTTTATCAGTAAAAAATCTTTCAATCTCCTTTAAAACAACTCAAGGGTTAGTAAATACAATCCGTGGAGTTGACTTAGAGTTAAAGCGTGGTGAAACGGTTGCTATTGTAGGAGAGTCAGGCAGCGGTAAATCTGTTACAACAAAAGCTGTAATGGGGATGCTTGCAAAAAATGCAGTTGTAAACAGTGGTACAATCACATACAACAGCAAAAATTCTGACGGTAGTTATACTGAGTATGAGATTTTAGAAATGTCGACAAAAGACATCCGTACTAACATAAACGGCAAACGTATTGCTATGGTATTTCAGGATCCTATGACATCACTTGATCCTACAATGCGTATAGGTAAGCAGATTATGGAAGGTATGCTTTATCATACAGATATGACAAAAGATGACGCCTACAAAAAAGCTGTTTCATTACTTGAAGAAGTAGGAATAAATGATGCTGAAAAGCGCATGAAAAACTATCCTCACCAGCTTTCAGGCGGTATGAGACAGCGTATAGTCATTGCAATAGCTTTGGCCTGTGATCCAGAGCTTTTAATTTGTGATGAACCTACAACTGCTTTAGATGTTACTATTCAGGTAAAAATTCTTGATTTGATAAAAAAAATACAAAAGGAGAGAGGGCTTTCAGTAATCTTTATTACCCACAACTTTGGTGTTGTTGCCCGAGTTGCTGACTACATTAATGTTATGTATGCAGGACGCATTGTTGAAAAGGGCAGTGATGAAGAAATATTTTATGAAAGTGCTCATCCTTATACATGGGGACTTTTATCTGCTATGCCTGATTTAAATACAAGTGGGGATAAGCTTTATACAATACCAGGATCACCTCCAAATCTCCATAATAAAATTACAGGAGACCCATTTGCACCTCGTAATGAGTTTGCATTAAACATTGATAAAAGGCTTGAGCCTCCAATGTTTAAGATTACTGAAACTCATTATGCTGCAACATGGCTTTTGCATCCATCATCTCCAAAGGTAAGTATGCCAGAGGAACTAAAAATACGAATCGCAAATATGAAAAAGGAGGCAATGAAGGTATGAGTGAAAAAAAAGAACCGTTACTTAAGGTAGAGCATTTAAAGCAATATTTTACATCAGGCTCAAACTTTACTGTAAAAGCTGTAGAAGATGTAGGTTTTGAACTTTATGCCGGTGAGACATATGGCCTTGTAGGTGAGTCTGGCAGTGGTAAAAGTACAATCGGAAGAGCTTTAATACGTCTGTATAAACCTACTTTCGGTAAAATATACTTTGATGGATACGACATTTCAGATCGTATGGACAAAAAGACTCGTGAGTATTTGCGTACAAACATGCAGATGATTTTTCAGGACCCAATGGCTTGTTTAAATCCACGAAAAAAAGTTGGTGAGATTATAGGTGAGGGACTTGATATACACCATATGTATAAAAATCGGTCAGAGCGTGAAGAAAAAATAAAGCGTATACTTTCAAAAGTTGGTCTTGACCCACAGCATATGGAAAGATATCCTCATCAGTTCAGTGGAGGACAAAGACAGCGAGTTGGTATTGCCCGTGCTTTGATTATGAATCCAAAACTTATTATTGCAGATGAGTGTATATCAGCCCTTGATGTATCTATACAGGCACAGGTTGTAAATTTGATGAAAGATATCCAGAAAGAAACCGGAGCTGCCTATCTTTTTATAGCCCATGATTTATCTATGGTAAAGTATATAAGTGACCGTATTGGAGTTTTGCATCTTGGACATCTTCTTGAGACTGGTACAACTGAAGAGATTTTCAGTAATCCAGTTCATCCGTACACGAAAAGTCTTTTGTCAGCTATACCAAGGCCTAATCCCCTTGTCGAAAAAAATAGAAGTATTACTTCATATGACTATAAGTCTAGCGGTATAAACTATGACAGTGGAACAATGCACACTGTAGAAGGTTCACACAAAGTTTTATGTACTGACGAAGAGTTTTGCCGATGGTGTTCTGTAGAACAGGCTGCAAGTGCATCATAAATAAAAAAGGAGAAGAGTGTTTAATAAAGAGCGAGGGGGATGCGGACAAATACTTGGACGTTTTAAGCGATAAAACCAAGTGTTTGTCTGTATTCCAAAGGACTTTTGTAACCTAATGATTTCTTTGTTCTAGTATCATTATATCAAACAATGTAATCATTTAATATGGTTATAAACTCATCTACAGTAACGCCCCCCAGTCTTGATTATAAAACATTTCATTCTTTAGTCTACCAAAAAATCCTTCACAGGCAGAATTATCAGGAGAGCTTTTTTTTTCGGTCAGTGGCCTACTGTCAGCCAAAGACTGTGGTAATTTTCAGTTTTTGAAAGATTTCGTATGACATTTAAAATAAAAAAAGCTATCCACAACTCATGTTTGTGAATAGCTTTGCATTACTTGAGACTGACACGATTCGAACGTGCGACCCTCACCTCCGCAGGGTGATGCTCTAATCCAGCTGAGCTACAATCTCATTAAAACGGAGCGAGAGGGATTCGAACCCCCGATATCTTGCGATATAACGGTTTTCAAGACCGCCTCCTTCAACCGCTCGGACATCGCTCCAATTCGTAACGAATAGTAATATATATGATACGCAAAAAAATGTCAACAACTGATTGTTTGTTTTTGAAAAAAAATTGCAGATATTTTTATTCTCACTCTTTTTTTTTGTGACCCCTCAGCCACTTATTGTTGTGTGTAATATTTTGTGGTAATAGACAATGTGCTAAAATATATGTCATTATTTAGATAATAATTAAGTGAAATAAAACAATTTAAGGATCTTTTATGAAAACTTTGCTGCTAAAACTTTTTGCCTTAACGGCTTTTGTTTGTCTTGTGTTCTCATCATGCTCGCAAAATGACTCTCAAAAGGAAATTACTACTATTGAGATGTGGTACGGACCTACCTACGGAGAAGCCGGTCCTGTGCCTTCAGACTGGTTTGGATATGATCTTATAAAAGAAAAGCTTGGTATAAATCTTGTTTTAACATCTCTTCCAACAGACTCAAAAAGCCAGACTGAACGCATCATACAGGCCGGAAATCAAAATAAGCTGCCTGATATATTCTGCACTACAGGGGATGCTTTAACTGACCTTATGAAAAAGGATTTAGTGGCTCCTGTTGAAGTTTTATACGACCTGATGCCTGTACGTACTGCACACATGTATGATGAGTACTCCCGCAAAGTTTTTTCAGCAGGAGGTCACAGCTATGCTTTAGCTCAGCCTGGTTCAATTTCACGAAACGAAGGTATTTTAATCCGTAAGGACTGGCTTGATAAGCTTAACCTTTCTGTTCCTGTTACTCTTGACGATTATCTTGAAGTTATGAGGGCCTTTACTTTACGGGATCCTGATGGTAACGGTAAGAATGATACCTTTGGTTACGGGGCTTATATCGAGGTAAGACGTGAAGAAGAAGGCCTTGGCCGAAAGTTTCAGCCATTTTTTGGTGCTTTTGGAGTTGAAGGCACTTACAGCTTGCAAAAAAAAGCAGAGGATACTGTCATTGACGGCGGAAACGGTCTTATGATGAGTATTGCAGCTGACCCTAATGTGGGGCCTGGTCTTACAGTTTATAAGGCTCCTTATTACGATGCCCTGTCCTTTGTAAGGCTTATGGTCTCTGAAAAACTTATTGATCCTAACTGGATTGCCTACAGTAAAGATGATTTTAGAAGAGCATGGAAAAGCGGTCGTTTTGGTATTATGAGAGAACAGAACGCTGCATTTGCCCTTGAAGCAAATTATACTCCTTTTGATAACAATTTTCCTGAAGGTCAGTGGATTGTCATTGATCCGCCAAAGGGACCTGAAGGATACAGCTCTGTAGGTCCTTATACTGAAGCCGGTCACAGGCTTTATGCTGTTTCAAAAAAGGCTCAGGATGAAAAAAAGCTTGGTGCAATAGCAAGGCTTTTAGAATGGATGAGCTGTGAAGAAGGGTACCACAGTTTAGGTTACGGACGAAAAAACATAAACTATACAATTGATTCTAAAGGTCTTATAAGTACTGAAGGTTTAAAAGACAGTAATCTTGCATACTCTAAATCGAGTCAGCTCCCTTATCTTCAGCTGCGTAATCTTGTTTTTTATAACAGCGAAGAAGAGCTTACCCTTAGATATCCTGCGTGGAAAACTAAAAACGGTAAGGTATTAAACGCTTATGAGGTTCTGCTTGATATGCGGGAAAGGCCCTGGACTGATGCAAGGGGATCGGAGAACTTACCTAAACCTTCAAATGAGCTGAAAAAATACTGGGAGACAGGTGTTTTAGACTTTGTTTCCGGCAGAAGGTCATTGACAATGCAGTCATGGCAAAACTGGCTTGAAGGTTTTGACAGCCTTGGTGGACGTAAATGGGAGCAGGAGTGCTACGACTATGCTGTTTCAAAGGATCTTTTTAAGTAATGGTTTTTAAAAGGCTATGGTGCAGCCTATGGCTGCACAGGCCTGTACTGTAACTGTCTTATCTAATACAAGATTATATATAAGTTCTTCACTTGTATTGATTGTTGTGTATCTGTTTATTTTTATGTCTGTCTGGTGTTTATAGTCTGCATCATAACTTTTTATGACTTTTGCTGACTGTAATGCATTACTTGTCTTCAGGTTTATGCTGTCTGTAACTTTTATGTCAGTATCTTTGTGACTGTCATACAAAAGCTTTGCAAACTCTGTAACAAGCGAAAAATCTGTCTTACGGCAGTAGGCTAAAGTGTACTTTGCTTCCCATTCTTTTTTTGTTTCAAAGCTTCCTTCAACAGCGTTTTTTATCCAGTCGCTTTCGTTTAACAATAGTCTGGTCTGTATGTACAGTGTATAAAGCTTTTTTATGTCTGATACATTTTCTTTTGGAAACTTTAATGTGATGCCTGCAGATGATATGTACTCATCCTGTCTGTAAAAGTTAAACAGTGGTTTTACTCCTGTAGAGCCAAACATGTTTACTGCTGTAAACTGTGTATTTGCTTTTATCTGGTATATGTCAGTTATAGAGCCGGCAGTTTTTATGTCACGTTCTGCTTCGATATTAAAGGAATATGGTATGTAAAAGTCTTTGATGCTGCCAAAAAAGCTTCGCTTCCACTGACTTGAGTAGCTTGTGCTGTAGTAAAGGCTTTGTAGATCTGTGTTTTGTCCTTTTGTCTGTTCATAAAGAGTGTTTGTAAGTCTTTCTGAAAAAAAGTCATCCAGAATTATTGTGTTAAAATACCATGACCGTGTTTTCCAGGTTGTAAAAAGCTTTTGGGCATCATCGAAGTATGATGATGTTTTTTCTGTGTTTCCAAGTCCTCCCATTGTTTTTGCATACTTAAAGGTTATTGTGCACCTGTTAAGTGAAAAAGGCAGCGAGTACTCAGTTGTTGTTTTGTCTGTATAGGTTGGAGACAAAGGGGTTTTGTAAGTGTTTTCAGCTGAAAGTGAAAGGTTTGGCTCTGCTTTTATTAATGGCATTTTTACCTTTAGTACTATATTATCACTTACGACTCGTTTTTTTGCACTGGCTTTTCCTTTTGATAAAGAAAGGCTGTTTAATGATTGCCACTGTTCAAAATATGAGCTTGAGATGTCTGTGTTGTAGTCTGTGCTGCTTACTGTCTGGTTATAAAAAAGCTTGTTTGATATTGAAAGAAAAGCTGTGTTTATATTTGTGTTAAGGGTATTTGCCTGTTTTGCGCTGGTGCTTTGTATCTGACTGTCGCTTTGGGCTGTGGCTGTAACTATATTAAACACATTTAAGCTTAATGTGTCCTTTTTTTGTGAATTGTTGTCAGCATACTGATAGTTATAGTCTTCGCAAAACGAAATAAAGTCAAACAGGTAGTCTGTGCTTTCGATTGTATGGCTGGCTCCTGTCAGTACTGAGCTTTGCTGGCTTGAAAGGTTTATGTCCCCAGAAGTCTTTATTTTGTTAAGTGTAAAGCCTGCTTTTGATGAAAGGTTTACGGCGCTTTCGTTTTTTTTGTCTTCATCCTTGTATACGTTTGATGAGTATATGCTTTGGCTTTCGATAAAAAAGCTTTTGTTGTCATATTCTTTTGTGATTTTAAGGTCTGTTTTGTCTTTTATATTGTAGTAACTGTGGCTTTGTTCAAGTAATACTTCGTCAAATTTTATCTGGCCTTTTTCATAGTAGCCTGTGTCGGTGAGGGGCTTTATGTCTATTGTTATTTTGTTTGGTTCTACACTGTCTTTTATGTAAAGTGTGTAATATTCAGAAGGCACAGTGGTGTTGTCAATGGACAGTTTTTTGTTTTCCATGTCGATTGAAATTATATGCCACTGATTTTGACTTACTAAGGTGAGTATGTCCTGAGTCAGCTTGAGCTTTATGGCTGGCTTTTCGTTGTTGTCTTGTCCGGATTCTGTAAGATTTATGCATATAAAGCTGTCGTTATAAAGAGCTGTACAGAAAGTGTCTGTGTTTTTATTTTCGAAACCGAAGTTTATGTACATTGTCATCTCTTTATATTTTGACAGGTCTGTGTGACTAAAATATTTTGATGAAGAGATTGTGTAGTCTTTTTCACTGTGGATAGTGGAGTTTATGAAAGTGTTGTCATAATAAGTCCAGTTTATGCTCTGGATATAGTTTGTCTGTGTATTGAGTTTTGTTATTTTTTTTGATGAAAGGGTTGAGTCTGTAAGTTGTTCTGTATTTGTATTAAGGACCAGGTTTGAACAGGTGGTGGTAAAGGATAGTCCTTTTATCTGGTAAGGGCCTGCATAAATTGTGTTACTCTGGGCATTTTGTGATGTGGACGTAATTATGAGGCGTGCATCGGTATTAGATACAAGATGGCTCCTGTCATAGTCTGTGAGGTTAACTTTTACTATCTGCCATTGGGAAGAAGATGGGTCAAAGTATTGCTCTACATCTGTGCTTAGGGGGGACTGTGTTATAAGCCATGTTGGTATTGAATATGTATCTTCTTCAGTGTTGTCTTCATCGGCCTTAACTCCAAGCTGGAGGTATACTTTGTAATTATTTACTGATGTGTCACCGGTTTTTAAGGCAATCTCAAAGCTTTGGGCATTGCACATCTGGCTTGTGCTTCCTAATGATATGGAAAGGGCTGCCCACTGGCTTTGTGTGGTGGCAGAGTCAAAGTCAAAGGTTACAGGTATTGCGTATCCTGATATTTCTTTATCTGTTATGCCGTCATAGGCTGGTGTGTGGCATTTGTATGTTTGTGAAAGCTCTTCAAAGCTTTGGGATGGAGATGATGATGGTCTTTCGTTTAAGTGTGGTGTTATGTTTGAGTTTAGCTTACTGGCGGCTTTTTTAGACAGGTATACTGTGGAGTTTACCTGTTCGTCCATGGATAAGATTCTGTATATGCCGGTGGTGTCAGGGTTTTCATAGGACAGGGACGATATGTTTGATAAAAATAAATCTTCATTTTTGTACTGTATTTTATTTGCAAATGCTACAGTCAGGGGGTATGAACAGTCAGAGGTTGTGTAATACCTGTTTTGGTCAAGGGGTCTTTTTGTGGCAAAGGACAAATCCGCTTTTACTCTGTCATTTATGTCCCATTCTGCTCCTGTTGCAAAGGCTATTGCTGCGTTTTGATTTGATGCAGACTGTTCATACCATGTTATATATATGTGGTCTGTGTCAGATACTGCCGTTGATAAAGTGACGGCACCTGTTTCGCTTTTGTATTTTGCTCTGTCATCGCTTATGTTGTTTTTATATACTGTTACGCTTTCGCTGACAGCTTTTGTGCCTATGTTATACTCCGGTGTCTTTTCATAGCTGCGCGCTTTTAATATGAGATCTGTTGTCTGGTTTGTGTTTAAGTATATTTCAGGGTTTGTTAATGATAAGGGATACCGGTTTTTTGGGGATGTTATGTCGGTATCCTTTTCGTCGCAATATACTGTAGCATATATGTGTGAGTCTGAAAAAAAGTCCTCACTGGTAAAGGTGTATTCATCATCTATGATTACTGCACTGTATGCTTTTGATTTTACGCCGCTTGTCTTAGACTGTATAAATACGTCTGTTACTTCTCCTATGCCAAGATCATAGGTGTTTGCAAAAATAAATGGTGAAAACCCGGAGGGGTGCTGGACAAACATTACGTCCTCACCGTCAATTTTTGAAAAAAAGCCATCGCTTTTTACTCCGCTTTTATCAGGGCCCGGGGTGTTTTGTGTAAGGCCTCCGTAAGAATACTGGCCTAAGTTTGTGCCTGTAAACTGCTTTTGTACGCTGCCTAAAAAGTATTTACCATCACTGCCATCACTTTGTTTATAGCTTCCTAAAGTGTTTTTTACGTCGCCTATGTCTTTGTAAAAGGATAAAGCTACAGCCGGGGAAGAAAGGCTATCTGAGTATGATTTTGCATCTTTGCTGAGTATTATGGCATTTTGTGACGGGATTATCAGATACTGGCTTGTATCAAGTTTTTTATACTTTTTACCCTGATTGTCTATGAATGAGCCTGAAGGGGACTGGACATATACATTTTTGATGGAGGATGCAGTGTCACTGTCCTGTAATACAAACTTCTGGCCTTTAACATACTGGTTCAGAATAATTTCTGAGTCATTGACGCAGTTTTTGCCGTACCAGCTTTTTGAACAGAAGGTGAGCATATCATATCGTATGACTGTGTCAGACCTGAAGGAGTCTGTGGCTGTATTTATATAAAAGCCCGGGGCCTGGTTATTGCCACCTGCAATACCTTTTCCGATTTGTTCTACTGAGTAAAATGACGGAAAAACAATATTGCGGTTACTGATTTTGCCTTCCCGGATAAAGTCATCACTTTTGTACTGTAAGGTGATGGTGTTTGTTTCAAACTCATCCTGAAAATCGGCTGTAAAAAACCACCTGTCCTTTACTGAAAATAAAAGAGATAGGTCTACGTTTTGTATAAAAAGGGGGGTAGACAGGTTTAGTGCTTTTTCGCCCTGACTGTCATTGGTATATACTGCGGTCTGTTTTAAGGTGGTCTGCCAGTAGCCGTCGGCCATGAACTTTATGTTTTTGTCGTCTATGTCATATGAAAAAACTGAATCTTTATCTGTTTTTACAGGGAGTGTGCTTGTGTCAAATATGATTGAACCTGCTGCGTCTGCTTTAACTGTGCTGTCAGTTTTTGGACTTTGGCTTGAAAGAGGTGTATGATTCATTAATAAAAGAGCAAAGACTGATGCGATGACAATTGTTTTGAGCTTATCGCCTTTTGTTAAAAGTCTTGCTTTAATTATGTTTATGTCTGGGTTTTTGAGCTTTGCTTTAAGAATCGCTTCCTCGATTTTCTTTTTTTTCTGGTCCGTTGTGTCAAATAATTCTTTCTGCACAGGAGAAGATGCATCCTCTACATTTTGAAGGCCGACACCTAAAAGCCGGATTCCCTTTTTATGGTCGTACTTTTTATAGAACAGTCGTTTACTACGCTCAAATAAATCGTCTATTGATAATATATAGCGGTCACTGGTTTCTTGTATTGATACTGTTGTAAAATCTTCGTAGCGTATTTTTAATGCTACTGACTTACTTCGTAATTGTTGTCTGTGCAGGCGGAACATTACTGTGTGGCAAAGCTCCATTAATGCTGTATCAATGGACTGTGGTGTGTATAAGTCATAGCAGTATGTGTTTTCACTGCTTATCTGGTGGGTTTTTGCCGGTGCGTCAAAAAATGAGTCGTCTCCGCCTCTTACTGCCTGGTACAAAAACAATGCCGATGCCTTGCCAAAAATGCTTTCAAGAAGCCCCATTGAAGTGTCATGGAGTGCCTTTGTTGTTTTTATGCCTGCAGTGTTAAGTCTTTTGAGGGTGTTCTCTCCAATACCCCATACTTTACTTAAAGGCAGACTCATCATAAAGTCTGTTTCACTTCCATGAGGAACAAAAAATAGTCCGTCTGGTTTTTTATAGCCTGATGCTATTTTTGCTACGTATTTTGTGCTTGCAATGCCAATGGAAACTGTAAGTCCAGTTTCTTCTTTTACCAGCTGTTTTATTTTTTTTGCAGTTTCAACAGGAGAACCAAATAAAGCCTCTGTACCTGTAAGATCAATAAATGCTTCATCAACTGACATTTGAACTACATCAGGGGAGTATCTTTTAAATATTTCCATGACTTCCTGTGATTTCTGATGGTACCGTGACATCCGTCCTCTGATAAAGATCCCTGAAGGACATAATTGTACTGCTTTTTCGATGCTCATTGCAGCGTGGATGCCAAACTGTCTTGCTTCATAGGAAGCTGTAGAAACTACAGCTCTCCTGTCACCGATTTCTCCTCCTACAATGACAGGTTTTCCCCGGTAATGTGGATTGTCCAGCTGCTCTACTGAGGCAAAAAATGCATCAAGGTCAACGTGCAGATAATACTTTTGCATTTTATAGTCCTTTCAGAGACATTGTTACGGTCTCAAGATCAAATACTGCATTTGTGTCTGTAGTATAGACTGCTGTTATTGATACAGATGCTTTTTGCTGTGAGCTCATTGCAAAGTCAACTGTTATATTTTGAGGGGGGTAGTCTGGTACTGTAAAAACTACGGATTTACCATCTCTTTCGTAATTGAAGTCGTAGAGCGAGTCATAGATGTTAAGCTTGTCTTTGTTAAAGACTGTGATGATATACCTTATGGCTTTTTTGTCTGACTTTACTTTCAGGTGGTATGTTGTCATGCCGAGATAATTGTCGTTTGAGTAGGATAAATGGGTATTGATGTTTTTGTCTGACTGTATGTAAGTGTCAGGTATGGTTATAAGTCTATTTTCACCTGTCCTTAAAATCAATGGAATTGAGAAAACTATTGCTCCTGTAACACAAATTGAAGCAAGGGTTGATAAAGCTGTATTTTTTACTATGTATTTTATGTTCAGCCCGATTTTTTTTGTAAATAAATTAAAGCGCAAAAGGACTCTCAGCCACATGATTTCAAAAGGAAAAAGAATAAGTGACAGTAGCATGTTTGAAAGAGTGTTACACTGTACGTAGCCTGTAAGGGTTTTATCTGTGTTTTGTGTAATGGTAACAAGTAAAAATGGTAAAAATGGTATTACAAGTATGACTGTAAAAATCAGTATTGAGGCAAATCTTTTTGCTGAACGGGCAAAATATACGATTAAGTACTCGATTGAAAACAATATAAAGAGCGTGAGGTCTACGGCACTAAAGACAAATATGTTTATAATCGCTACAACTGTGATGATATAGCCGTAGGCAAAATGACTTACAGGTGTTTTAAGCAGCAGCTGTAATGCAAAGAGTATTGCAATAAAAAACATTGTGAAAATTATCTTTATGCCGAATTGTACTACTGGTGTACACGTGTTTTGTATAAAATCAAGTGCTATAAATCTTTGGGCAATAACAAGCAAAATAAACGTAATCAGTAATGTAAAGGGTATTATGTACCATGAGTTTAGTACCTGCATTTTTTTTCGGAAACTGTTTTTTCCTACAAATGAAAAGGTACATAAAATTAAAAGGAATATTGTCATCAAAAACAGGTACGCGTATACTAGATGATGTTCTTTTATTAATACCGGTTTTTGCAGAACAAACGGTTTAATAATCTGATAGTGGGAATCCCACTGGTCTGTTTCCTGTATGGTGTAGTCACTTGCAAAGGTTTTTAGGGCATTAAATATATGGAGGGATGTGCCACTTATGGTTACTGAGGGAACATTTGCTGTTATATAAGACTGCATGCGTTTTTCACCGGAAATAAACCCAAGTCTGTAGAGGGACAAAAAGTTGTGGTTTAATTTGTAGGGTGTGCCATTTTCATTAAATGCGGCTATCAGTCTTGATATGAGCCATTCGGGGCTTACTTTATACTTTGCTCCTGACAGTATGCTTATAATGTCTGTGCTTTGGAAAAAATCAATATTAATTACTAAGCTGTGTAATGGGTTTACAATGTTATCAGCATAGCATTGAGAGCCTGTTTTTGCAGAATCTGTTTCAAGAGTTTTTTTATCCAGTGCTGTAAACAAAAAGACTGTATTGTAATCAAGTTTCAGCTGTTTTATATGGTAAATGAACTCAATAATCTGTCCTTCATTTTCTAAAAAATCTTCCTGGAAAAAACTGTATATAACTGTGTTTTTTTTCTCTGAAGAGTCAAAGTCCAGGTCAAAGCCTTTTTGTGACGGTATTTCATGGGAAATGTTATATGCGAAAGTGTCTCTCCCAGTGAGACAAAGGTTTTGTTCTGTTAAAATAAAATTTTTTGACTGTAATGTGTTTTTTATATAGTCAGAAAGCTCTGCACCTTTTTTTGTGTGTTGTTGAGAGAATACTGGAAGTGTAAGTAGAAGAAGAGCTAATACTCTCAATAAGCGGTACATATGTATAGAATATAATTTGTATGTTTACATTGCAAGTACCAATGAGTTATAATAAAATACATAAACAGGAGTTAAAAAAATGTGCGCGGCAGGAAAGAAGTTTATTCTTAATTTACCTCTGAAAGTTATACTTACAGAACAAGGGGCTTCCCATTTTATTAGTCATAAAAAAAAGCTTTTGAGGTTTAAGCTTGCTGACAATATTGAAGAATACGGAATTTCATTAAATCCTTTTTCACCACAGTCAATACAGAATATGGTTATGGTTGATTTTATTTCAAAAATTGAGATTTCGATTTCTGAATTTGTTGCTTCAAGACAAGAGGTGATGGATTTATCAAAGGTTATTGTCTATTCACTTTTATATAAGCAGTTTGACAGACAGGTTTTTGCTGATTTAATAAAATGCGATGTTGTCCGTAAGCATAACAGGGCTAATCCTGCACAGCTGATTGATGATAAGACTGAAATAAGTGATTCGAAACTTCGTTCGATACTGGCTACAAAGCAGTCTATAGTTCAGCAGGCTAAAAAAAATATTCTGGATCCTATCTGGAAGAGTATCATGGACAATAAAGACTACTCACCAGAAGAAAAAAACATATATCTGCTTATGACTGAAAAGTTTCTTACTCGTTTGAGTCTGATGAACTGGTATATTATTACTAAGTTTTATAAGACTGAAGGGTTTATGCAGATTAATCTTTCGATTAGACATCTTTTGCAGCAGTACATGGATAAGTCACGGGTCGCTGAGTATATTTCAATCCTTGTAATGGAACTTGCCTTAAACAATGAAAATGCCAATATGCGTAAAGAGGCAAAAAACATGTATATGGGTGTTGAAGATACAGATACTCTTATATATGATTCTGAAATCCGCTCGCGCATTATCCAGGAGATGAAGCGTAAACATGAGCTTGTCTTTTTGTCATGGAAGATAGGTGGCGGTTCATCTGCAATTGGTAAACAGGGCAGACTTCAGATTACTTTGTACAATAAAGATGACGAGTTTCAGGAAGTCAAAGAAAATATTGAAACTAAGATGTCTGCAGACTTAAGTAAAAAGAGCCTTATTGACTTTTACAGGGAGCTGCCTGAAGGTCAGGGCAGTACTGATCTTGGTCTTTATTATCTTTCATACCTTGATGATGCATGTAAAAAGGTTAATGTTAAGTTTGAGTCAATTGTCAACCAGTTTACTTCAAGTGATTTAACTGTCATTAATCTTATTTTTAACTTTTAATGAAAAGGGTTTGGTTATTCTTTTTTTCTCTTTTTTTGTTTTTCTCCTGTAGTGATGATAATGCAGCAATAAACTCTGTATCATCAAGTATTGTCTGTGATTTTTCAGATGCAGACAGCTCCGGTGAATTATACCTTGCAGTTTTTGTGCAATGCCAGTCAAGTCCTCAGAGGGCTGACCGTATTATCCTAAAAAAACTGCAGTCTGATTATGTGTGGGAAGTTTCATCCCCTTTGATCTTTAGTGGAAACTCAAAAAACTATGTCTGCTGTACAAAGATAAAGGCTCCTGAAGGTGAGTATATTAAAAACGGTGAATATGAGCTGACATATATAGATGCTGCCGGAAATGAGGATACTGCTTCCTTTTATGTAAATTATTCTGAAAACCTGATTTTTGCTACTGCAGAAGATGTGCGGGATGTTATTGGAAACCATATTGATGAAACTGTTGCTCTTTATGACAATAATAATAATCTATTATATTATGGGAAACCTAAAAATAACTGGAAACAAAATAGTAGAATATTAAATGATTATCGTGATGCGGTATCAAAGAGAGTTTTTTATACAACTGCGTTAAATAGTATTGTTTGTATGATGCCGGTTGAAAATCTAAAAGATAGTCAGAGTGTTAAAACTGAAGAAGATGAAGAGGTTAGTGATGAGTGATGAGAAAGAAGGTTTTATTCGTAGAGAAATTCATACTTTTGTAATGCGTTCAGGTCATATGACTGAGGCTGAAAAAAGAGATTATGCAAATCTTTCATCTGTCTGGTGCATTAAGTACTCTGAGCAGAAGCTTGATTTTGAACAGATTTTTGGTAATAAAAATCCTGTAGTGATTGAAATCGGTTTTGGTATGGGTAAAGCAACTGCTATTATTGCGGCTGAAAATCCTGATATTAATTACATTGGTATTGAGGTTCATAAGCCTGGTATCGGAAAGCTTTTGGGGGAAATCAGAAGCAGAGAGCTTAAAAATCTTCGTATTATTGAACATGATGCAATGGATGTTCTTTTGAATATGATTGATGACAGCAGTGTAAGTGCTTTTCATATCTTTTTTGCAGATCCATGGCCAAAAAAGAGGCATCATAAGCGTCGCTTAGTACAGAGACCTCGTACAACTCTTATTGCGTCAAAGCTAAAAAAAGACGGGTATTTTTATTTTGTAACAGATTGGCTGCCTTATGCTGAGTTTGCCCTTGAAGAATTAAATGCTACAAAGGGGCTTTGCAATAAATATGATGGTTTTGCTCCTCATCAAAGCTGGAGACCTGAAACTCGTTTTGAACAGAAAGGTCTTGATGCTAATCGTGTTATTTCAGAGCTGTTTTTTATTCGCAATGAACAGGTAATAGAGGATAAGTTTAATGGCTGATCTTTTTGATATTGAAGGGCAAAGTCGTATAAGTGAACTTGTTGCACTTATAAAAAAATATCAAAAGTCTTATTACAATGGTGAAGCTGAAATCTCAGATGCTGATTTTGACAGGCTTTGGGATGAGCTTAAAGAGCTTGATCCATCAAATGCAGTTTTAAAGGCTGTTGGTGAAGATAACGGTAATTTTGAAAAAGCTGACCACGTTATGCCTATGGGTAGTCAGGAAAAGGCTGCAGATCCTGAACAGTTTTTAGCATGGGCAAGCAATCATAAGTATGATGAGTATTTTGTCGAATACAAGCTTGATGGAGCTTCCCTTGAACTTCAGTACAGACATGGAGTTTTGGTAAAGGCTGTAACCCGCGGAAACGGTGTAGTTGGTGATGATATCACCTTTAACGCCAGAAAAATGCAGGGGGTGCAAAGGGAGCTTTATGACAGTGACGGGAATATTATTGACTTTACAGGCGGGGTGCGTGGTGAGGTTATAATGACTCATCAGGTTCACAGTGAGTATTTTAGTGATAAGGCAAACTGTCGTAATGCTGCTAATGGGCTTATGAAGCGTAAAGATGGTAAGGGGTGTGAACACTTAACATTAATTACTTACGATGCTCTGGCAACTGAAGGCAAGTCTCCTTTTGAGGATGAACAGCAGAAAATTGTTTTTTTGCAAAACTGTGGTTTTAATACTGTTAAACTTTACATTTGTTCAACTGCTCAGCAGGTAATTGATTATCGTGCAAAGGTAATGGATGAGCGAAAAGAACTTGCTTTTGATATTGATGGTCTTGTAGTTAAGGAGCGTGTAATTAATCTTGCAGATGCATCCCGGGCCAGACCTGACAGACAGATAGCCTTTAAGTTTAGCCTTGAAGAAGCTGTTTCGGTTTTAAGGGATGTTGAGTGGAGTGAGTCGGGGGCAACTTATACTCCTGTTGCGATATTTGATCCTGTAAGTCTTGCAGGTACTACTGTTCAGAGAGCTTCCCTTGCAAATCCTGGTACTATGAGGGCGTTAAACGTAAAGTTGGGTTGTAAGGTTGTTGTTGTAAAACGCGGGGAAATTATTCCTAAAATTGTTTCAGTAGTTACCGACGATGAGCATAAGAATCTGGAAGATATAAAAATACCTGCTGTATGTTCAACCTGTGGCTCTCCATTGGTTGATGAAGATACAAGGTTGTACTGTCCAAATGCTGATTGTTCGAAAAGACATCTGCATCAGCTTTTAAAATGGGTCTCAGTTATTGATATAAGGGACTTTGGAGAGACCTTGATTACATCATTGTTTAATGATGGGGTAATCAAAAATATCTGCGATATTTATACACTTACAGAACAGACCTTGGTTCCTTATTTTTTAAATGCTGAGAGTATTTCAAATAATAAAGACTCGTTGGGCGCAAAAAAGGTCATTGATTCGATATCAAGTCATAACGAAGTTAGTCTGTCTGTTTTTTTTGCTGGATTTGATATTGAGGGTATTGGCGAGACAATGGTTCAAAAAATTGTTGATGCAGGATTTAATACTTTTGATAAGCTTATCGGCATAAAAGTTGAGGAAGCAGCCTCTGTTTATGGATTTGCAGATATTACTGCTAGAGTCTTTGTTAAAGGTATTGCTGAAAATGAAACCCAGATGCACAGTCTGGTTGACAATGGGTATATAAAGATAAAGGAGTCTTCTGAAGGCGGTGCTATGACTGGTAAGTCTTTTTGTTTTACAGGTGAACTTGTTACCATGAAAAGAGCCGATGCAGAAGCATTGGTAAAAAAGAATGGAGGAACATGCAAGTCAAGCGTAACAAAGGATTTAACATATCTTGTAACAAATGACAGAAGCTCTGGTTCTTCAAAAAATGTTAAGGCTCAAAAACTTGGTATACCGATAATAAGTGAACAAGAGTTTTTGCAGTTAATATGAAAAAGACGACCGAGGCAGTTCTAATATTTATTTCATCAGTTTCTCTTTGTATAGTTATGCTGTATGGTTTACTGTCTCTTCTGGTGTTTTTCAGGTGCTTTGCAGACATATCGAAAGTTCCGGATATGTCTGTTCATCCTGTTATGCGTGTTATATATTATGGGTCGAGCACAGATACTGTAAGTGCCAGGTTCCTTATTTATGATACTGGTGGTAAAGATTTTGCTGCAATTGAGAGATCCTTTAATGCTTCATCAATTTCAATAGATTTTACCAGTGCAAGTTTTATGGGTAAAACATATATGTTTCCACTGATGATCTATACCGACAAAGAGCAAGAGCTTTCAAAAAACAGTGGTGTCAAACATGGAATAAAGCTAAAAAGCTATTACTTGTCTTCTGAAGGCTGCATGCTTTTAGATGACAGCTTTACCAGCGTTCAAAAAAGAGCTTTAGCACATTTAGCCTCGTATGCTCATTTTCAATCACGAAAATTTAATTCAATTTTTTCTAAAATCTACACAATAGAGTTAAAGGGGCTTGAGAGTGGCTGCTCCTATGATATCGTAACTGATTCAAAGGGGTTGCTTACTCTTGTGAAAACGTAAAATCGCTGACAAAAAAGTCAGGACTGACAGCTTCTCCATTAAGGCGGATTTCCCAGTGGAGGTGTGGTCCTGTTGCTAGTCCTGTAGCTCCTGATAAACCTAAAATATCTCCGCCTTTTACAATATCTCCTTCCTTTACCATTAACTCGCTCATATGATAATAAAGACTGTATAAACCTGGTAAATGCTCAATACAGACACTCCAGCCGGTACTAACTCTGTTTTCAGCCAGTACAACTTTTCCGTCTCCAGATGATGTTACTTTTGTTCCTGTTGGAACTCCATAATCAATGCCATAATGAAGGCTTGTACTTGACTTTCCGTTGGAGTACGCATAAATACGTCTGTCTGCAAAAAATGAAGTACGTCTGGTTGCAGTTGTGGGGTACACAAAGCTTTTATCATTAAAAACAGAATCAGTGTTTATGCTGTATAGTATTTTGTTCAGTTTTTCAATTTGCTTCATGCGTATATCTGATGTGTCTGTTTTTATTGCTGTATTTGTTGAGTTTAAAGGTATTGTTTCTTTTACAAACTCTTTTTCTCTGATAATAAGTGGTAAATCTGTCTGCTCATACAGAGTGTTAGTAGAAGCTATTACTATGCTTATTTTATAAACACCAGGTTTTAAATATGATGATAATGGAACTCCAGCTAAGTAATCACAATGCTTTTCGTCTTCGTTTTTTTGTATTGCATAAAACAGTGTTCGTGCAATTTTTTTGCTGGTGTCGTTTGTATAAAGTTCTATAAAACTTTTACCAATAACAGGTTCATTTTGTGGTGCATTATTAGCTCCAGTTTTTTTTAATCGTACAAAAACCGCATCTCCTGGACAAACTTCATCATTATAAATGATGTTCATATTACATGTGTCGTTGCTCCAGAAAACGGTTTTGCACGATAAACCTTCGCAAAAAAGGCAAAGCATTATAAATAGGGCAATAAAATAAACTCTTCTCTTCATTTTTTTATACCTTATGCAAATCAGATAGTATCATTTGAGGTGTTTCGTTACCGTTAAAGGTATTTCGGTTTATTTGATAAAGAATATCTATTTTGTCTCCTTTATCAAAATCTCTGTGAAGGCGTTCTGCTTCTCCCCAAAACAAAGCTGGCCATTTTGTCGAGCCACAGTCAAGAGTAAGTTTTAAATGCTGTCTTTCTGTTTTTCCCATAGTTAATGCATCTAACACAGGTAAAGCTTTTGACATAAATACAAGCTCTGGATTTCCTTCACCGTAAGGCTCAAATTTATCTACCAGGTTTAATAAATCAGGTTTCAAATACTGGGCTGGGAGTTCTGCATCGATTTCTACACGTTCTGAGTCATCTTTACCTAAAACAATTTCATTTGTATGTTCATGGACTCTCTGTAAAAACTCACCTAGTTTTGCTTTTTCAAAGCTAAAACCTGCTGCATAGGTGTGACCACCGTGATTGATAAAGATGTCGCCAAGTGAGTCTAAAAATACAGGCAGGTTAACGCCTCTGCAGCTGCGCATTGAACCTATTGCTGTCTCTCCTACAAAGGTAATTGCCATTGCAGGTACGCTAAATGTTTGAACAAGCTTTGCAGCCAGTATACCTGAAACACCTCTGTTTATTCGTTCATCAATTACGACACAAAGCTTGTTTTCAAACTTCTGGATACTATCTTTAGCTTGTTCCTGACCATACATCCAGGCATCACTGCCAAGCTGCTTTCGCTTTTGGTTTAGTTCAATGATCTGGCGTGCTATACCATCACGCTTTGCACTGTCTTTTTCTAAAAAAAGCTCCATGCCAAGTTCTGGCTGTCCCAGTCGTCCGGTTGCATTTAGTACAGGTACAATATTCCATGATAAATCTGTACTTGAAAGTCTTTTTCCAAGCAGGCTTTGGTGCGATAAAAGCTCTTGCAGTCCTGCTCTGGCATGCCCTGCGTTGATGGATGCAAGGCCATGATGTACGAGAATACGGTTTTCGTTAACTAAAGGCATTATATCTGCAAGGGCTGCTAAAGCAACAAGCTGCAAATCCTTTTCTTCGTCTTTTGAGTGCTGAGGAAACTGATTTTGATATACTTTGTTTATATAAGTGACAAATATACTAAAAAAAGCATCCATTTCATCAGGAGTTTCACTGTTGTATCGTAAGACACGCGAATGGTTTTTCAGCTGCTCTAAACTGATATTTTGTGTGCCTGGTATAGTTTTTGCTATATCCTGATGTATATCATACAGGTAGAACTCAATGCCTTGTCCAAAAATTTGAGTCAGCACATTTTTTACAGCCTTTAAGTCCCATACAAAAAGCTGCTGCCCTTTTAAAAAGTTTAAAAGCTTATTTTTTGTGGTTGGACTAAAACTTTCATCCAGCACACATGTGAATTGCTCCTTTTTTATAAGGTTCTGTACTTTTTGAACAGTAAGACTAACTTTGTCTTCAGATACAGATGTATTTATAAGACAGATTTCCTGCTTATAAAGATCTCCGCAGCTGAACCTTAGGGCAGATACGACTTTATAAACTACAGCACACCCTGATATGTCCTTGAAAGGGTAACCTGAGTCACTGCATTTCGGGTCAATTATGATTGCCCCCTGGGGTAAAACTTCAGGGGGTGTATGGTGATCTAAAACAATTACATCAATACCAAGTTCACTGCATTTTGCGATTTCTAAATTGTTTGATATACCGCAGTCTACAGTTATGATTAATGAGCCGAACTCCTGTGCAAAGCTGTTTACCGCATCAAGGTTTAAACCGTAAGGATCGTTACCGCCTGGTAATCTGCATTTTACATCAATACCAATTGAACTTAGGTAGTCATAAAGAACAGTTGTACTTGCTATTCCGTCAACGTCTCTGTCTCCAAAGATTAATACTTTTTCACCTTCTTCTTTGGCCTGCAGAATACGATCGACTACATCCTCCATGTTATTAAACAGAAATGGATTATGCAAAAATCGCTTATCGTTTTCTAAAAAATACTGTATGTCCTGGCCCTTTGTTATCCCTCTTCGTATCAGTATTGACGAAGTAAGCATATCAATCCCGTATTTTGATTGGAGTATGCTTACTTCAGATTTTGTAATTGTTTTTTTATTCCATAGTCTCATTAGTTAATTTCTCTATAAATCAAAGGCTTCTTTTCGGTTGGTGTCTCGGTAATTGTTAAAGCCTGTTCATTAAGAATCTTTTTTGCTTCAACAAGACACTCATCGTCTTTGCCGTATATATCAAGAATAAGATCACCTTTCTTTACAAGGTCTCCAGTTGTTTTATGAATAATGATACCTGCATCTGCACAAACTGGCTCTGTAGTTTTGTTGCGACCAACGCCAAGGTAAACGCCTGCAAGTCCTGTTTTATATGCATCTAAAGAAACGTATCCATCTTTTTCTGCTATAAGTGTAGTGTGATGTGAACTGCGACGGACACCCTGCTGCTTCAAAAGTTTATCAGGATCTCCTCCCTGCATTTTTACGTTTTTTAAAAAACACTCCAAGGCCTTTCCAGAGCTTACTGCATCTTTACACATCTGTATTGCCTGTTCTTTTGTTTCTGCCTTTTCAGCAAGCAAAATCATTTGTGCACCGAGTTCGTATGTTAATTCCATAACATCTTCAGGTCCTTTTCCCTGGAGACACTCTAATGTTTCTTCTATTTCAAGAAAGTTACCGACTTTGTGACCTAAAGGGGTGTCCATATTTGTAATTAATGCACTGGCCTTTTTACCCATTGCCTTTGCTGTTTTTACAAGGAATGTTGCAAGCTCTTCAGCATCCTGCAAAGTCTTCATAAATGCACCAGTGCCGCATTTTACGTCAAAAACGAGGCCATCAGAGCCTTCTGCAACTTTCTTTGATAGAATACTTGCTGTAATTAAAGGTACTGATTCGACAGTTCCTGTTACGTCACGGAGTGCATACATTTTTTTGTCTGCAGGTGCTATAGCAGGTGTTTGTCCCATCATTGCGTATCCGTTTTCAGCGATATATTGAGCAAACTGTTCTGGTGTGAGGTTTACATTATAGCCTTCGATAGACTCAAGCTTATCAAGGGTGCCACCTGTGTGTCCCAATGCTCGGCCGCTCATCATTGGATCTTGAACTCCACAAACTGCAACAATTGGAGCTAAGGGAAGAGAAATTTTATCTCCAACACCACCTGTTGAATGCTTGTCGATAAATGGACCTGTAAGACCTTTTTTACCATGTAGTTCAATAACATCTCCTGAGTGGAGCATGCAGTCTGTTAATGCTCCTGTTTCTTCAAATGTCATGCCGTTAAAGTAAACAGCCATAAGCCATGAACTTATTTGATAATCAGGAATCTCTCCCTTTGTATATCCGTCGATTAAAAACTTGATTTCTTCTTTTGACAGAGTAGTACTTGCAGAAAATGTTTTATTGCCATTTTCGTCTCTTAAAAAAGTTCCTCTTTTTTTCATGATAATATCAGTTGCTCTCATAGTATACCAATCCCTGTTTGTATAGATTTTATTTTAGAACCGCATGCGGTTTCTAATAGATAAAAGCATAAGCTCTTCATTTCTTGAACAGACTGTTCATCTATGATTATCTGTCTTACCTGTTTTGGAGTAAGATTTGATATTGCTTCAAGATATGTGATTGCGCTTTTACCCAGTGTGTAATTGCTGTGGGATAAATCCACGCAGTTGCTGCAGGCAAATCCATTAAGGACTTGCTCGTAGGATGCCTTATATTGTAATGTATGTGTTGTAAATTTTCCAGCAATAAAGGATGATCCGCAATAACAGCAGGACTGTGTCTGTGGTTTTATGCCCAAAAGTGTTATAAATCGCCACATAAAGCGTATGAGCCCAAGCTTGCTTTCGGTTTCACTGCATAGCTCCATGCCGTCTAAAAATCCGTTTACGATGGACCAGCATTCTTTATAGGAACCAGCTCCATTTGTTTTTATTATAAGTTCACAGGCTAGGGTTGCTGCCCATGTTTTAAAAAGACTTTCTCTAAAGCTTAAATGATAGCTTTTGACATCAAAATCTGTTATTTTGCTCAGTTTTTTTGTCTCGTCTTTATAAATCCATATAGTTCCGCGGTTAAAGGGGACAACCAGTGATTTATATTTACTTTTTCCGCCGCCATATAATGTAGAGTAAAATACACCTTCGTCTGGACTGAAGAGACAGACATTTTTATTGTTTTCGCCCTGAATTTTAGTTGATAATACAAGAGCTTCGTGGGTTATATTTCGATTCATAGTGATAAAGTAAAGTGCTTATTATCTTGTACTGTATATTTTATTGTACTATTTTTTAAAAGGCCTGTGACAAAAGCCGTTTGTAAAATGTAAAAGTTGTTTACATCTCCATTGCATTTTTCCCAGGCTTGTTTTTGTAGTGTTAAATCAGACTCCCATATAATTATGCTGTCACTCTGTGTAATTATGCGACTTTTATTTGAAGGAGGTGTTTCTTCCAGTAAACACTCGTTAAGTAAAGATAAGGCTTCTTGTATACTTTTGCATACAGTATTTTGCGAGATATTTACACCTGCGTTATAGCAGTAATCTGTAAGTTGTTTTATCAATGTGCTGCTTAACTTTAACGTTTCTGTTACAGCCATTGCAAAGCGTTGTACTGCTATTTTTGTATACAATGATAAAAATTGTTGAGGTGAAGATGGATCGATAATGTTTTCAAAATCACCATCTGGTATCGCTCCGCAATTCATGTCTACTATGTCGTAAAGCTGTGTATGTCCCCCATGGACAGCATAATCAATAATATCAAGTGCCATATCGTTTATAAGTCGTATTTTATAAAATTGATTCAGAGATAAATCATTATTATTCATCATTTTACTCCTGCTGGTAATGGTTCGCCTATATCAAGTAAATTAATTGGCGTAATACCAAATTGCTGGGCAAAGTTTCGTGCCATACGTGCGTTTTTTATAACAACTTCGCTTTCATGGGCATCTGAATTACATATTACTTTTGCATCGGTTTTTGCGACTATTTCCCAAAACTCTTCAACGGGATACTGAAAACGAAATCCTCTTTCTGTTGTAACCATTGGTTTGTTTAGACCGTATCCGTTAATCTCAACACACATATTACAGCTACATGCAGCAGATAATAGTTCTTGTAACGCTGATTTTGCAATAGTATCCCATTTTCTCCATCCACCCATAAATACATCTGGATGGGCTAAAAACTTAAATATACCACTTTGAATTGCCTCTACTGTCTGATTGATGTATGTAAAAAGGTCATTTTTGTCTGTGATTTTCTGGCAGTATATGTGATCATCACCTTTAGTAAGCCAGTGGGAACCTAAAACCAGGTACTGAGCCCCGTATTGAGAGATAAGTCCTTCTTTATACCAGTTTATATAGTCTTTATCCCACTCTGTTTCAAATCCTAAATACACGGGAAAATCTGCTTTATGAGCAGCTTTCTTTACGGCTTCGACATATAGGGGAATCTCTTCTAATGACATTCGTACATGAGTCCATCCATCTTTCATAGTTAAAGGGAATGGCGCATGATCTGAAAATCCTAATGCTAAACATCCGTCTTTTTTTGCCTGCAGTATGTAATCTTCTGGCATGCCTGTTGCATGTTTGCAAAGAGATGTATGTGTATGGTAATTTGCTATTTTATCTTCATTAGTCATATCTTTATTATAACGATTATGCAAAAAATGTATAAGAGCAATGTAGAGAGTCTTATATTGTATACACGTGTACATAGGATATGTATAAAAAGATATTTTGTTTTATTAATTAGCTATAGATGTTTATAAAAGTTCGTTATAGCTATGGGCTTAACAAAATGTTACAGCCTTATGGTATTGGCTTATACAGGTAAAGACTTTTAGAATTGTCTTCATGGATAATAACCGATACGAAAATAAGTTGTGGCAGAGAATGTACTTTATAGTTTCTGATCATGGTAAAATTATTTTTCAGCATTATAAACGATTTGATTCATATATGTATTTTTGCGCAATTATGTTGTATGAGCTTTTGTGCAGATGCGGGCTATTAAAGCGTTTTACTGCAATGTACGAAAAAAAGTTTTATCTGGTGAAGGGAATTGATAAAGTTTCAAAACTGACAAATACACCTGTTAATACGATTATTGACAGGTTTTGGGAGTACGCTGTTACTTTGCGAAGTTAGTTTTTTTATCACCATAATGCTAAATTATAATTGTTTTAATAATTGTATGAATAGTAACCCTTATACGAGGTATTAAAAAAACTGGTCTATGCTTTAATCTGTGCTGTTGTGTGTGGCAGTTCAGTCTCTACATTCCTGTTGGTTTTACTTATCTTATAGCTGTTTATTTATCATATATTAGTTACAGAGAACTTAGACTGTCATACAGTCAAATCCTTTTCTGTAAACAACTTGAAAAAATAGATATATTGCTTTAATCTGTAAATTAAATAAAAATCTATTTTTCAGCGGGTATAATGTGGTTCCTGTCTTATTAATTTCAAGTGCATGTTTTACACTGTTTATTTATTGTTTATATATTTTTGCTGATCGGATTCGTTTTTATACAGCTGGTCAGGACAGTGGGTTTAAGTTTTCTGAAATTGCCTTACTGTGGCGTCTTGCCTGTGAATGCAATATAGTTGAACCTGAGTCTATGTTTGTTTCAATGAATGCTCTAAATTCTGCGATAACTTCATATATCGAAAAAACAATTGCTAATCGCACAAACTCAAATGATGATGTACAGCTTTTTTTAACCAAGCTTTATAACTTCAGAACTTCATTAAAACTTTTACATGAAAGCAAAATTGGTCTTGAGTCTTCTCGTTATCTGGAAAGAGGGCAAAAGATTCGCATTATACTTCCTGGCTCAGGTGTTTTTACATCAGAGATAGTTAACAATGGATATGAAATTGTTGTTCGTATCCCTATACAAGATGGATTATTTAAGTTTACAGGAAAGGAATGGGTAGGGAAAGATATTAATGTTTATCTGTGGCGTAAAGGGGATGCAGGATATGCCTTCGATACTCGTGTAACAAACTCTGGTTCTTTCAGAGGGTCTAACGTTATATATCTTGCACAGTGTAATTCGTTAACACGTATGCAAAAAAGACGGTTTGTCAGATCTGAATGTAATATTTATGCAAGATTGTTTTTCCTGGATAAAAATAATATAGATTATAGCGCTATTGAGGAAGACGGCGGATACAGATGTCTTTTAGAAGATATCTCAGAGTCAGGGGCATTGATTCGTTGTGGTGGAAAAGGAACAAAGAATATTCAGATAAAAATTCAGTTTTACATAGCTGATACTCTTATAATAATGTTTGGCATTATTCGGGCTGTGGAGTATAATTCTTCATATAATCAGTCAAGATTGCATTTTGAATGTCTGCATGTGGACACTCCAATGCGTAATATTGTTTTAAGCTATGTCTATAACACTTTGCCTGAAAACAAGAGAGAAGAGTTTGTTGCAGTTACAGAAACTGAGAATGAAGCTCAGGAAGATGCAGAGTATGTTTCAATGCAACAGTCTGAAATGGAAATAGTAGAACCTGGTATTGAACTTCCGGAAATTGAAGCTTCAAAAAAAGATTTAAAGAATCTTACTGAAAATCTTGATGTAGATATGCAAAAATGGCCTATTTAAGCAGGAGCGGGTAATAATTGACAGTTTATAATTTTTTTGCAGTGTGTTTATTATTTGTTTTTTTGGGACATAATGCATTCTCTCAGTCTCCTTCATTTAATGAATTGAATAAGCAGTTTATAAAAAGCTGTGTCTCCGAAAAGACCCAGATAGTTAAAAAAGCTTCTGGCTCTGATTGTATTTTTATGGCTGAGCTAGGCATTGATTTTGTACTGGCAAGCCACAGTGTTTTGGGCGATGACAGAGATTTAAGTGCTCTTGCAGTTGCATCTGTTCTTACAATTCCCGAAGATGGTAATTTTCAAGATTCTGTGTCAATGCGTTTTGCAGATAAGCTTTTGATGCTTTTTAGAGTTAGTGAAGATCAGAATGTAAAAGTTGCAGTGTTAAATCGGTTACAGACTGTGTGCCGTAATAATCCAGATGCAATAGCTTCGTTGCTAAATAATTTTGTTTCGAATGAAATTGTAAATGTTGTTGATAAGCAGGTAATTTTTGTTCAAATTATAAAGCTTCTTGGTGAGTTAGGTAATCAAACTTCTTACAAACTTATTTTTGAGCTTTGGCGTGATGGTATTTTGGAGCAGACTGGTGTTGTCAGCACTTCACTTGTTCAGCTTTCCGTTAAGTATCCTGAACTTGTGTGGGATAAGCTTTTAAACAATGATAGGGAGACTGTTCATAAATACTTTAGTCTTTTGATTTCAAGTTCAAAACCTGATAAAAACTTTAAGGCTTGTTGTGCTGAAAATGTCCTTTCATACACCGTAAAAAATCCTGCAGAAACACAGGAACTTCAACTAATGGCTTTACAGCTTATTACTGATAACAGATGGTCTCATGCTGCAGATGTAGTCAGCAGATACGCAACTATCGCTATTGAAGAGTATGAAGCAGGTTTTTTAAGAGAAAGAGATTTTATTTCAGTTATAGACTGTATTACAAGACTTGCTTTTGCAAGTTCAAGTTCTATTTTGAACGATTATCTTGGAACCTTAAATAAGCGGACTGAAAATAATCAGATGCCGTCAGTGGCAGTTGTGTTGACCGTAATTAATTCTCTTGGTGTCCTAGGGGATAAAAATGTTTTTGATAATCTTTTATATGTCACTTATTTAAACTATCCTTCAATTATTACTCAATCAGCAAGAGAGGCCTTGGCTAAGTTAAAGTGGTAGATGATGTTTATTTATTTTATAAACTAAAACAGTTATCTCATCCTGTAATTATTTCAGCTTTGCTTTGTGCTTTTGTGTTTTATACAGGGCTTATTCCTGTAAAATCAGGAAATGAGTTTCAGTCTCCTTTATGCAAAGAGAGTATTGTTAATCTTTCTGGTGTTGTTTCATCAAGTCCTATGATAACACCTCTTCGTAATTATTACACATTAACTGTTGATTGTACTGCATGTGAAAGTGAAAATGCTTGTGCGCAGGTAAAAGGTAATACATTGCTGTATGTGCCTGATTATCTGATTAATTCCTTTTTACCTGGAAGGGTATATACCTCACATAAGACTTCAGAAATCCCTTTTTTAATTGATACAGGTATTCAGCTTAATTGCAGTGTTGAATATAAAAAAAATAAAGATGCTTTTTTTGTTACACAGGTTCTTGATTCATTCTGGGGTAATAGCTTTAAAACTTATATGTATAAACTAAGGGCTTTATTACGTTTGCGAATCAGACAAGTATTGTATTCGTGGGGTGAGAGCGGTTTTTTATTTTTAGCTTTGTTTACTGGTATAAAGGAATATGTAAATCATGATCTTTATCTAGCATTTATAACAGGAGGCTTGTCATATATACTTGCTTTATCAGGAATGCATTTGTCCTTTATTAATGTTTTCTTTGAAAAAATAACAGGTATTTTCATTTGCAAAAGGTTAGCATGTTTTTTTTCGATAGTACCATGTTTTGTTTTTGTATGGTTTGCTGGTCCTTCATCTTCTTTGGTAAGGGCTTTGGTTTTTGTTTTGATTTTATATATGAACTCTATGCTGCAGTTAAAGAGTGTTGATGGAATAAATCTTTTAGCGCTATCTTTCTTGATTCATCTAATGTTTTTTCCTGCTCAAATAAAAGAAATGGGTTTTATCTTTTCTTATACATCCCTTGCAGGTATTTTTCTGTTTACGCCTTTTTTTTATTCAAAAATAGCAAAAGTAATACCTCCTTTTGCTGCAAAATTGTTTAGTACATCTGTCGGAGCTCAGGTTTTTACGCAACCGATTTCATATATACTGTTTGGGACTGTTACTCCATTTAGTGCTGTATTGTCATTGATCATTCTTCCACTAATTGTTCTGTTTTTTTTCACAGGAATCTGCTCATTAATAATCTGTTTTACTATGCCTTTCCTTTCATCTGTATTTAGTGCTATTATGACGTTAATTTATTCTTTTATTCACTTTTTATTATAAGGATTTATATGATACAACATCCAGATTATAACTCACCACAGGCTTTAAAGGCTTTTATGGATAGTAACGACATGGCAATGCAGAAAAAGTTTGGTCAAAACTTTCTGGTAAATGGCGATGCTCGTAAAAAGCTTATTGATACACTTGATGTAAAAAATGGAATGAAAGTATGGGAAGTAGGACCTGGGCTTGGTTCTATGACAAGTGAACTTTTAGAGCGTGGCGTTAATCTTACTGTGTTTGAAATAGATCATGGCTTTGCTCGTCTTATAAGAGAGTTTTTTGAGGATTACTCCGAAAAAGGACTGTTTGAAGTTGTTGAAGGGGATGTCTTAAAGACATGGAAAAACTATAAGGAGAACGCTTTGATGCCTGAGCGTTTTTTCGGTAACTTACCTTATAATGTTGCAGCTACGATTATTGCAGATACAATAAATGAAGGCTGCCGTTTTGATAAGGCTGTTTTTACAATTCAGAAGGAAGTTGGGCTTCGTATGACTGCAAAACCTGGATCTGAAAATTATTCATCATTTTCAGTTTTATGTCAGTGGGCCTATGATGTAAAGAGTATTATGGATTTAGCAGGAGGAAACTTTTGGCCGGTTCCTAATGTAGCTTCAAGGGCTGTTCTTATGACGAAAAAAGCTGATTTTCCTTGTTGCAATAATCCTTCTTTATTTATGACTATGATTAGAGCTCTTTTTGCTTCTCGTCGTAAAACTGTACGTAATAATCTTTTATCCCTTGCTGGTGGTGCAGAGACTTGTGATGCTGTACTTTCTAAGGCAGGAATAAAATGCAGTGAACGTGCCGAAAATTTAGATGTAAAAAAGCTTTTAGAGCTTAGCGATGCATTGGATTCATATCTGAATAATCAGGAAAAATAATGGGTGTTATAAAAGAAAACCTGAAATGTGTTAATGATAAGATATCACTTGCCTGTAAAAATTGTTCTCGTAATGCTGATGAAGTTACTTTGGTTGCTGTAAGTAAGTTTCATCCTGTACAAGCTATGGTTGAGGCAATACAGGCTGGTCAGATAATATTTGGTGAAAACAGAGTACAGGAAGCAAAAGAAAAATACGAGTATCTAACGTCTTTAAACTTAAAGTTTGAACTGCATATTATTGGTTCTTTGCAGCGTAATAAAGTAAAGGATGCAGTTCGCATAAGCACATGCATTCAGTCTGTAGATCGAAAAGAGCTCTTATGTGAGATTGAAAAGCAGTGTGCAAAGATAAACAAAAAGATTGATATTCTTATTGAAGTTCACACCGGAGAAGAGTCTAAATCTGGATTTCCTTTGGATGATAGTCTTGATGAAGAAGTAAAAAACTGTGTGAACAATGTTTATCCTCATATTTCACTAAAGGGCTTTATGACAATGGCTCCTAATACAGATGATGTTGAGCTTATAAAGAAATCTTTCAGTACCCTGAAAGATTTGCAAAAAAAATATAGATCGATGTACACTGCTTGTGATTTTAAGGTTCTTTCGATGGGAATGTCAGGTGACTATGAAACAGCTATAGAGCAGGGGTCTACCATGGTAAGGGTTGGAACTGCAATTTTTGGTCATAGGGATTACACTTCATGAAACAGATACTTGCTTCGTTTTTGCTTTTTGCTTTTCTTTTGACAAATTGCTTTGCTGCTGATGCGAAATCTGACTCAGTCAGTGATGAAATTACCTTTCCTCAGTGGGCAAAAGATTTGCGTCGAACTGAAATTATAACATTTGGATCTCTGCCATTTGTCACTCTTTGGGTCATAGTAGGATACTCATACTATGAATATGGAGAAATGCGAAATCCTCTTGATAAAAGTACAACAAATTTCACAAGTCATGATCAGAAGCGTATTTTGCAGATTGCTGGTTTAACATGTATTGGCTTGGGTCTGACAGATTTAACTTTTAATATTGCAGAGAGGCGTATAAAAAGGCATAAGGAAAAAAAGAATGCTGTACAGGAAAAAATTAATATTACACCTTTAAGCGAGACTAATGATATTGATTGTCCTCCAATAAGGGGTAATGGGTATAAAGAATATCTTATTAATGGAGTTATTGAAGATGCCTTATTTTAAGATACAAGTTCCTGATACATATAATTTAGGGCAAAGACTTGATAAGTATATTGCTACAGTACCTAATTCTGTAAATAGATCTCAGTTAAAAAATGGTGTTACGTCTTTACTTCTAAACGGAGCAAAAACGAAACTTTCTGTGAAAGTTAAGGCTGGTGACATTATTGAGCTTGACTGGGAAGAAAATGTACCAGATGATATCACTCCTGAAAACATACCTTTAAATATAATATATGAAGATGATGATATTACTGTAGTAAATAAAAAGCAGGGTATGGTTACTCATCCTGCAAATGGAAATTGGAGTGGTACTTTAGTAAATGCTCTTTTATATCACTGGGGACGTGGTTCATTGCATCAGGACTTTTCTGCTTCCGATCAGGAAAAACTTGCATTGAGACGTCCTGGTATCGTTCATCGCCTTGATAAGGATACTTCTGGAGTTATAATAACAGCCAAGCATATAAAGGCTGAAGAATGGCTTTCGGCCCAATTCAGAAATCATAAAAAGCTGCATAAGGATTACATATGTATTTGTGTAGGGCATCCTAAAGAAAATAAAGGTCTTATTGAAACTCAGATAACTAGAGATCCAAAAGATCGTAAAAAGTTTAAGGCATGTGAAAATACGATGTCAGGAAAGTATGCAGCTACAAGCTACAGAGTTATTGCATCTTATGGTCCTTATACTTTAATACACTGTCGCCTAAGAACAGGTCGTACACATCAAATTCGTGTACATATGAAGTATATTGGTTGTCCAATACTGGGAGATCCAATTTATGGACGAAAAACGACAGGTACATTATTTGATACAGCTACATTGATGCTTCATGCTTATAGGTTAACAATACGTATTCCATCTACAAAAGCATATAAAACATTTACAGCTCCTGTTCCTGTCAGGTTTCTGAAAGTATTGAAGACGTTGCATAATAATTTTCAAAAGGCCATGCCGCAGGATAAAAAATACTAATGAGCGATATAAGAGTAATTAACAGGGTGGATGAAGATAATCCATTTTTAGTAATATATAAGGATCGTGGACTTGCTACAGCACCTTTACATGAAGGAGATGACAGTGCATTGACAAAAGCCTGTGATATTTTTCCTCAAATTAACAGTGTTATTGGCAGAAAGCCTGTTGAAAAGGGGTTAGTACATCGTATTGATACATTAACTGATGGCTTGGTTTTAATCGCTTTGACCCAGCAAGCCTATGATTTTTTTTTACAAGAACAAACAGAAAATCGTTTTAAAAAATGGTATCGAGCAGAGTGTGACTATGTGCGAAATATAAGTGATTATAGTGAAGGTTTTCCTTTTACAGATTTCGAACTAAAGGATCAGATAGCCTCTTGTATATCAGACAATAAAGAAATATTTTTTAAAGCAAAAAGTTCCTTTAGATCATTTGGACCAAAGGGTAGATTAGTACGTCCAGTAACTGAAATGTCTAGTTTTGCAGTTCAAAAGCATAATAACAGTAAAAAGGACTATGTGACTGATGTCTGTTTTGATGGCAAAAATGCAATTTGTTCTCTTTCTAACGGTTATAGGCATCAGGTACGATGTCATCTAGCCTGGAACGGTCTCCCAATAAAAGGGGATCCTTTGTATAATCCCCTTTTTAAAGAAGGTGACATCTTTAGCTTTACAGCTTTTAAGCTGTCTTTTTTACATCCATTAACAAAAGAACTGTTAACTTTTAGTATTTAAAAGAATATCAACTGTGTGACTTGATGCACCAATCAGGTCACTTCTTTCGCATATAGCAAGCTGGTATTGCAAAAAATAGTTAAAGGAGTCTTCATCTAATGCATTTAACTCTACACGCATGTAGTCTGCAGCTCCATCTGGTGCAAAAATTTTAAGTCTTTTTAGACCTGACATTTTATCAAGCTCATCAATATCTTCAATACGGATATAGGAGTATAAATCGTCTTTGTCGTTTGTAATTGCCTTAAAATCTTTAGTTAAAGTTCCTTTTTGAATACATTCTTTTATTTTATTCTTTTTGAAACAGTAGGTTATGATACTATAATCGTTCATGCAGTAACCCACAAAAATGATACCATTTTTTTTTGTAATACGGCTTGCCTCTGATAATGCTTTTAGCTTGTCTTCCTTTGTGTGCAGATGGTACATCGGACCAAACAGTATTGTAATATCAAAGGTATTATCACTCAAAAAATGTAAATCCATAGCATTACCTGGCCAGCATTTTACCTTAGCATGCTTTGCTTCTAATATATCGAGATTGTGCTGGACAAGTTCTACTGCAGTAACATCATAACCTTCTTCAGCAAGCGCAACGCTATATCTGCCTGTGCCTGCTCCAATATCAGCAATTTTTATGTTTTTATTGTCACCTATATAATCATGGATATATTTCATCGATGTAGAATATTCAACAATTCCATGTCTGGTTGTTAAACGGTGATCTTCTTTAAACTTGTTATAGTATTTTTCAAGGTTAGTCATAGATATACCGTACTCTAAAGTGTTAAAAATATAATGTCAATTACTACTATGACTATAAACTGTTGCCTTATTTTTGCATTAAGGTATAATAGTCACTTATTATGCTTAGTATCTTAAAAATGGTTGCAGGTCCAGTCTTATGTTCCTTTGTTGGATACTGGACTAATTTTATCGCAGTAAAAATGCTTTTTTTCCCTAAAAAGGAGATAAGGCTTTTTGGAGTAAAAGTACCTTTTACACCTGGTGTTATTCCTAAGGGTAAAAGTCGTATTGCAAAATCTGTTGGAACAATGGTTGGATCTACTCTTTTGACAACAGAGGATTTAGCGAAGTGTTTAACTGACAAGACTGTAATGGAGTCCATCAGTGAAAAAATCAGTATTGAAACAAATAAAACGCTAAAAGATTCTGTCATTGGTTTGACACGTTTTACAGATGATTTATATGATTTATATAAAAACAAGCTTGCTCATGTACTTGCACTTGAAATAACTGATAGCCTAAAAAAAATTAATATTGATAAAATTATATGTTCCAAGGGGAGTGAAATCATAAAGGAAAAAGTTCAGGGCACAATGCTTCAAATGTTTGTTAATGACTCACTTATCGATTCGTTAACAGGTCCGGTTGGACTTGAGGTAAAAAACTTTATTGATGAAAACGGGGGGGCGTATATTGAAGGCTGTGTTTATGATAAGCTTGGTTCGTATGAGTCTAAAAGTATCTGTGAGGTTTTGACTTCTTTTGATATTCGAAAGGAAATGCTTAACAGCCTGATTTTAGGTGTGATTACAAGAGCAGTCAGTTCTTTTGCTCATCGGTTTTTGGACAGTATAAATATTAGTTCTGTTGTTGAACAGAAAATCAATGATATGTCAGTTGAAGCTCTGGAACAGATGGTTTTATCTGTAATGAAAAAAGAGCTTAATGCTATTGTTAACCTTGGAGCTTTAATTGGCCTGGTTATAGGTTTAGTAAACCTCTTGTTTTAATGTTCTTTAGGATCTGTATGACTGACAGTCAGGTCCATTATTGTTCATAACCTTATGGACTACATACTGTAACCCCGTGGACTACAAAGTGTAATCCAGCGGACTACGTACTGTAATCCAGTGGACTACGCTTTGTAGTCCACTGGGGTATATTCTTTTAGAATTAATAAATTATTGTTGTAAATAGTCTTAATTTTTGACTGTTAAGTATTCATAATATACAATTTTATTAGGTTGGAAAGGACTTGTTCCAGCTGTGTTTTGTTAGAATGAATAAAAAACAATGCTTTAGAGGCTATTTACTTGTATTATATGTCTTCACTTTATTTACGCTTTGTACAGGGGCATTGTCTGCTCAGCAATTTGCTCAAGAAAAAACTGTAAAGGTAGGTTATTATCATAGTCATCAGTTTCAGGAAGGTGCAAATGAAACAGAGCCTAAATCAGGTTTTGGCTATGAATATTTACAAAAAGTATCAGACTACACGGGCTGGTCTTATGAATATGTTTATAGTGACTGGACAACTTTGTTGCATTTGCTTGAAGAAGGTTCCATTGACATTATGGCAGGTGTGTCGGTTACTAGTGAAAGGATAAAAAAAATCAGTTATCCTGATTCAAAGATGGGACTTGAGTCATACTATATTTTTTCACGTGAGCAAGGCTCTGATTTAACGTCTGATTATAAAAATCTTGAAAACTCTTGTATTGGTGGCCTTGCTGACAATTTAATGACTGAGTATCTTTTGAGGTGGAGTGTCGAAAACGGCATAAATATAGACGTAAAATATTATACGGATTTTGACTCTTTAGACGAAGCCTTTAAAAATGGAACCATAGACTATTTTGTTTATACGGATAACAATGTCTTAAACTCATCTTCTTCCAAACCTATTGTGAAACTTGGTGAATCACCATATTATTTAGCCGTTACAAAGGGAAGATCTGATTTATTAAATGAGCTTAATACAGCTCTCTCGAAGCTCTCAGACCTTGAGCCGTTTTTTTTACAAAATCTTGAGTATACTGCATATGGTAACACGGCGGCTGCTGTAAGTTTTACAACTGAAGAAATTGCCTGGCTTAAAGAACATGACGAAATTGTTGTGGGGTATATGGCTGAGTATATGCCATTTTGTGATTATGATAAAAAAGACGGTACAACAGGCCTTTTAGTAGATGTATTAAATGAGATGATAAGGGAATTAAACCTTGAAAACTCAATAAATATCCGATATGAATCTTTTAAAGATTACTATGATTTAGTTAATGCCTTGCATATTGGACTGATAGATGTGGCTTTTCCTGTTGGTTACGATCCGTGGTATCTTGAAAAGGACAAAGTTACTGCAACGACACCTGTTCTTGTAGTTAGTGCAGACCTTGCTTTTAAAGGTAGCTTCAATGATAAAGTGACAAGTATAATTGGTGTAAATGTGTATAATAAACTTCAGTACTACTACACTTTAATGCAATATCCAAAATCTAAAATTGTAATGTATGAGTCTATAGGAGACTGCTTAAAAGCTGTAAAAAGAGATGAAGTTAAGAGTACCATATTAAATGGGCTTAGGCTGGACAGTGTTGCAAAAAATAATTCATATTCAGATTTGTCTTTATTGCAGCTCCAAAAACCAATATCAATAAGCTTTGGAGTTGAAAGCGGTAATACGAGTTTATTGATGATTTTAAACAGAGGGTTAAAGGCCATTGGTCGTGATTATGGTATCAATGCTTCCTACAACTATGCAGGAAAAATATACAGTGTAACAGTAAAAGATGTTATAAAGAATCACTTATTTATGATAAGTTCTATTGTGTCCTTTCTTTTGAGTACTATCATTGTGCTTTTACTTGTAATTATTAACCGTATGAAAATTGAAAAAAAGACACGTAAAGAGTTTGATACAGCACTTGCAATAGCTCGAAGAGACTCTATAAATGCAAAGATCGAGTCAAATACTGATTCGCTAACGGGCTTTTTTAACAGAAGAGCCTTTGAAGAAGATCTTTATCGCTTTGATGAAGAAAAGTTAAGTGATGATACGTGTATATTTTCCCTTGATGTAAATGGACTAAAAACTATAAATGATACTTTGGGACATCAGGCTGGGGATGAAATGATTGAAGGTGCCTCATACAGTATTAAGGGTACTTTTGGAACTAAAGCCAGATATTACAGAACTGGTGGCGATGAGTTTGTTGTGATTTGTCAGATGCCCAAGGAAGATTTAGGGGAGTCTGTAAAACGATTGAGCTTAAATGCTTCTCAGTGGCAGGGAAACTTTAGTAAAGGTCTTACAATTTCATGCGGTTATGTGCGTATGGGGGACTTTCCTGATAAATCAATTTTTGATTTAAGCCGCCTTGCAGACAAAAAAATGTATGAGGATAAATCTGTTTTCTACTCAAGCCGCAATGACAGACGTAGTGGAAACCAGAGGACTGTATACCAGAATCTGTTAAATACATATCTTAAGATTCTTAAGGTCGATTTACAAAATGATTCCTATGAAGCTATAAAAATGCGTGAATACGATAAACTGAATTCCGCAGGTTTTTCAAAAAGTTTCTTTCTCTGGCTGAAAGAATTTGCTGAAGCAGGAAATGTTTATAAGGATGACTTAAAGGAATATTTAGCAAAGACAGATGAAAAATATATAAAAGAATGGTTGAAAAACAATAAGGAGCCTTTGCACATTTTTTATCGAAGGCTGGATGGACCTGTGTATAAACCTGCTATGCTTGAAATTGTAGCTAGTGAAGACTACTCAAGTACAAATCAACTGGTTTATATATATGTCAAAAATATTTAACAAAAAAGACGCTTCTACTGAAGCGTCTTTTTTTTAGTTTACAGCTGTTGCTACAATGCGGAACCCGATATTGTCATATCTTCGGCTTGAATAGTTAAAATGTCTGTTTGACAGTTCACATATAAAGTCAAGATTGTTTGCACTTCCGCCCCTGTATACTCTGTTTGAGTATGATGATGTATATAAGTCCCAGCACCATTCCCATACGTTACCGCTTAAGTCATATATGCCAATAGAATTGGGATTTTTTAATGCTACTTGATGGGTTTTATCATCACTGTTTCCAAAGTACCACCCAACGTTTTCAATTGAATTGCTTCCGGCATATGCATATGTTTCATTGTTACTTCCGCCGTTAGCTGCATATTTCCACTCTATTTCAGTTGGCAATCTGAAACCATTTACTGTAAAGTCACAGCTTATATTGCCCGAAATTATATCGCCCTGATGTGGAATATATCCCCATTTATCAGGATTAGATATACCATCAACTTTGTAGCATGGTGTGCGGCCTGTGATTATACTAAGTTTATTGCAGAATAAAATACAATCGTACCAGCTGACACTTTCAACAGGTCGCTCAAGCTGTGACTCGCCCTTTGCTGGTTTTGAGTTATATGTACTTGGATTTTCACCCATAACTGCCATATAAAGATTCTGGGTTGTTTCAGTTTTTGCAATTGAAAAACTTGCAATATTAACTCCGCCTCGTACAAATACCATAAGGTTGTCCTGCAAGTTCTGTATTTTCAACGAATTACTTACAAACTCGTATGCATCAGTATCTGTTGTATCAGAAGTATCGTACGCGCTTAGTCTAATAAGGTTATCATTGTTAATAGTTAAAAATGATTTATCTGATTGTACAAGATATACTTTTTTTATCTCGTATTTTACATTTGCCGCATCGACAGCTGTATTTATTGTTTTGTTGTTGTCTTTCAACTTGAGTATAGATTCTTTTTGAGACTGAAGTTTTGAAAATGAATCTAAAATTTTGCCCTCGTTATTTGTAATATCAATTGAATACTGATAGCTAAACGACTGAGGCAAATCAACTGATTTCTTAAATGCTTTATTGTAACCCTCTGTTATAATGCTTTTTAAAGTAATGTACTTTTTACTGTCTGCTGTATTGATTTTAAGTGTATATGGTTCTGTTTTATCTGCACCTTTGTTCAGTTGTGAAAAGACAAAATAAATTGTACTGTTGTTCTGCCAGTACTGTTCGTAATCCTGTAAAAGATTATCCCAACCTTTTGCACGATTTGCATCACTGTACACATCAAGCCCAGGGTTTCCAGCTTTTATTGCTTGAGATAAATGCTCAAATGACATATAAGCTTCTTCTGCTTCATAAGATTTAAGTTCTTCCATTGCATCCCAATAAAGGGCAAGTGCTGTTACAAGCTTGTTTTGTTTTTCGGCTTCAGAAGCATTTTTTAAAATTATATTGTATTTTTCAAGCTTACTTTGGTGCTGTGCATAATACTCGATGGATTTTGGAGTCGTGTGTGATTTAGTATTGTTTTTTCCTCCAAAGACAATTGTCAGTGTAGTAAAAAACAATGCTGCTATGATTAAAACTGATGCCGTCAAAGCAAAAATTTTCAGCTTCATGTGTGGTTCCACCTTTTCTTTTTCTTTATGTAATCAATAATAACGATATTTATTAATCATAATTTATCAAATACCGTATATCTTTTCAATATAGAAAAAAATAACCCTTTAGCACCCTGTGAAAAAAGAATAACAAAAAATAATAATTTTTGTTGACAGCTGTTAAAGTACGATGTTAATCTAATCGTAGTGATAGTATAACTATCAAAACGAATTATTTATGAACAAAGAAACGGAGGATTTTTATGAAAAAAATCGTTGCCACAGCGTGTGCTTTAGCAATGGCTGGCTGCTCTGTATTTGCAGACACACACGAAACCTATAAGGCTACTTCACTTCAGACACCAGTAGGAAATATTTCATTTGGTGCATGGGGTAGATCAACATTTGAAATTGGTCAGGAAAAGACAACTAATAAAATTACAGTTGATCCTACTGCATTAGGACAGGCAGCTGTTGCCGGAGCTACAACTGCTTTAACTGCATATGCAACTGCAGGTGGTACTAAAGACGTTACAGATAGTGATTTTGCAACAGATTTTTCTGCTAAGTTATCAGTAGCAGGACTTGGTGCACAGGGAATTCAGGATGCATTAATGGCTATTCAGGGTGCTGCAATACTGAATCAGCTTAAAGCGATGGAAACAGATACAACAAACAAAAAAAACTATGCTCAGCTTAATCCAGACTGGTCATACGGAAGCCGTGTAGGTTTCTGGATTATTGGCCGTACACAGGATGAAAAGTTTGGTTTTGACTTTAACCTTGACAGTGATGCCCGCGCTTTATTTGTTCACAAGCTTTATGATGGAAACGAAGCAGAAGCAAATGTTAACTATAACGAAGACGGTAAATATGCAGTTGCAATCGGAGACCAGGCAAAAATCTGGGCTGTATTAGACTGTGATAAGCTTGGTCTTTCAAACAAAATTGCATTTGGCAAAATGAGAGAAAACTACCTCCGTGGTAGTATTGGTGACTTTGGTCAGAGAGAATCAAGCGATGTAAAGAGTGAAGATGATATTTTCCAGGAATTCTGGCCAACAACAGGTCTTTTTGTTTCAACACAGGGACAGAAAGATACATTACTTGAAAACTTTTATGCTGCAGGGTGTCTTGATATCTCAGGTACATTAGGACAGAGTGCAACAGATACAGATATTACAGAAAAAGCTTTATTATATGATTCAGTAAGATTGTTTCAGGGAGGTGTAGGTTATACAGTTCCTGGTCTTGTTCAGCTTAAGGCACAGTACTGGGGCGATCACATTGGTGCTGATAACTACCGCTATGAAGAGAGCAAATATGCTTCTGCTCGTGCAGCAGGATATGATATGAACGACTATTATGGTCGTTTAGAGTTTGGTATTGATTTTTTAGGCTTTATGGGTGGTGCTAACGGTCTTGCAGATGTTGATCTTGATAAGACTCCAAATGCTAACCTTATCGAGCTTGGTTTCAAGCTTCCTTTAGTAACTCGCGATGAGCTTCGCGAATATGATCCTGAAAAGTTTTACAACTGGTACTCATGTTTAGGAACAATGGGTGTAATTCAGAAGGGATTTATTCTCTACAAGGGTCATATCTGGGGTGGTCAGGGTACATCAAACCTTGCTCAGTATTCTAACAACATTGTAACTCTTGAAAAGGGTAAGGGTGCTGATATTTTCATGGCAGGTTTTGATGCTTTAGCTGAAGTTTGTATCAATCCATTTGGCAAGCAGGATGTATTTGTAGGTCTTTCTGGTAACTACAATATCACTTCTGCAAAGGGAGATGACTCAACATTTACAGGTCTTGAACTTAAGCAGCACAATATCGGTGCAGAAGTATACCTTAAAAAGACATTTGGTTCAAACAACTACCTTTTTGCAGGTATTGCTGACAGATGTACAATCCAGTCTATGGAAGGTACTGTAGGTGGTATTGCAGATCTTACATACAAGGCAACAAACAACCAGGTTTACATGCCAATCGGTATTGAAATGTTCTTCTAATAGAATATAAGCAAAAAATATGAGGGGGCTGTCCAATAAAAATCAAACCTTCCAGTAACAGATTATTAATTGGACTATCCCCCGATTTAAATAAAAAAAATAAATAAACAAAAAACATTGGAGACAACTTACCATGGACAAGTTTTTAACTACAGAATATCGATATGAAGGTACTTCAGAAACTGATAAACACAATCGTGAAATTGCAGTCTTTGATATAGATACTCTGCTTGATAAAACTGTAGCAAGCGATAGCTTGAAAGATTTTGCAAAAAATAATGATTTTGCTTTTTATGGTTCAGGCTGGCAGTCATGGGGCTTTGGAGGAGAAACTGATACAGGTAAGTATCAGAAAAAATATTTTCCGTTGATTCCTCAGTGGGTAAACTATATTACAGTTCCTGGTACAAAGCCAAAGGTTTTAGGCAAAAAAGCAAATGACAAAAAACTTTTAAAAGGTTGCTTTATCATTTATCTAAGATGGAACAATCTTTATCTTGTTATAGCAAGTACAGGAAACACAGACAATGATATGCCTCCTGTAGAATATTTTGTTGACAGAGCATCCCGAAAAATATGCTGTACAATTTACAGTCAGGGCAAACAGTGGAAAAACGGAGAACTGATGGCCAGGCTTTCAGTATTTGCCTGCGTTGACTATTTTGACTTGAAACAGAAAATAAAAGAGCTCTATGCCCCTGATTTTGATAAAAGGTTCAGTACTCTTAAGTTTTTAAGCTCAAAAAATGACTGTATTTATATTGGCGGCTGGGAGTCATGGTATAACCATTATTCAGATATAAATACAAAGCTTATAAGCGATGATCTTGAAGGTCTTGGTAACTCTGAAAATCTTATCCGCACTTTTTTTGTCGATGAACATAAACCTTGTGTGTTTCAGGTAGATGACGGATGGGAAAAGGATGTTGGTGACTGGATAAATAACGACTCGCGTTTTCCTGAGGGAATGACCGCATTAGCCGATAAGATTGAGGGTAAAGGTTATGTGCCAGGGCTTTGGATAGCACCTTTTATTATCGACTGGAGATGTGATTTTGCAAAAAAGCACAGAGACTGGATATTGAGGGATAGTAAAGGTAAGCCTGTGCAGGCAGGCTTTAATCTTTTGTGGGGTGCAAAGCTTCCTGGTAAAGATCAGCCAGGACTTCCGTTCAGTTACTACTGTCTTGATTTAAGTCGTGATGATGTACTTGATTATATTGACAGCCTTATGGATACCGTAATTAACAAGTGGGGATTCAGATATATAAAGCTTGACTTCCTGTTTGCAGGCATGCTCTATGGCGCATACAAAAATGGAGGAGCTGCATATCAGTGGTATTCAAAGGCATTGCAGATCCTTACAAAACGAACTGTTAACTCAAAAGGTAAAAATGTTGCATACCTTGGCTGCGGTATGCCTTTTGAAAACTCGTTCAGATATTTACCTTTGAGCCGCATAGGGCCTGACACAAAGGAAGACTGGGATGTAGATTATCTAAAAAAAGTTAATTTTACAGCACGACCTGGAGCCTTTGCTAATATGCAAAGCACATTAGGCCATGCATTCTGGAATCAAAGCGTTTACATAAACGATCCTGATGTCGTGTTTTTAAGATACACAAATATATCTCTTTCGGATAAAGAAAAGATGCTTATTGCCCTTGTAAACTTTTTATTTGCAAGTCAGACAATGCATTCAGATGATCCTGTTAAGTTTGATTATGAAAGTGAGGGATATTTTACAGCAACCGTGCAGACTTTGTATGAAAGATTTGACGGTGTTGAGTTTGCTCTTGTGAACAACGACAGTGAGTCTTACTTTATTTATTCTAAAGGTGGCAGGTACTCAGGCTTTATAAACTTAAGTGACACAGAAAAAGTAATAAAGATAAAGGATATGATTTTTTCAGACCAGAGCGAACGCTTTAACCGAGTAATTGAGTTTGGCAGACGTACCGGAGATTCATATATATTCGAAAGTCACTCACTGTCTGTATATTCAGTAGTGTGACTGCTAAAAAAAACATAAAAGGAGTATTAAATAAAATGGACAGATCATCAGTTATATTTGGTAATATCATAGATAAAAAAACTATAAGAAAAGCTTGTGCTCAGCAGAAAAAGTTTTTGCGAAAGTTTGGTGATGACCGCAGTATTCCTTACCATTTAGTAGCAGTAGATAATGAAGTTTTAACTCCTGCATTTGGAGCAAAAGTATTAAAGCTCAGTGACAAGCCGTTAGGTGCACTGCCTGAAAAAAGCATAATTATCGGTAACATTCGCATGGGGTTTGGTCACTACCGCATCTCTATGGCAATGGCAAGTGCAGCAAAAGCTTTAGGCTATACACCTTTATGGCTTGATTTAAACTCTTTTCCTGAAACTACTTGTACAAAAATTATTGCATATCAAAATAAGCTTTACTCAATGGCTTCGAGACTGTCGCAAAAGTCAAAGCTCTTTAATAAGCTTTTTTGGGATCCACTAAATACTGAAGGGTTTAAAAAACTTACATACAATGCTGTAGACCAGAAATCTGCTGAACTTATGGCAAGTGTCTTAAATGATTTAGACAAAAATGTGCCATATATTGCAACTCATGTCTGGCCAAGTCAGGCAGCAGTACATGCAGGCTTAAAGAATGTTGTGAATGCAATACCTGATAACTGGGCAATGGCATTACATTTGAGCGAAGGAGCTAAACACCTTGTGCAGACTCCTTCAAGCTATTTAAGTTACCGTACGCTAAAAGGCTTTGCTGGTGACAAAGTGTTAAAGCCTATGAGTAAGGATGACATTGTATATGCCGGTCACTACATGGACGATGAGCTTGTTGCAAATATTGAAAGTGACTGTGAATTACGTCTTAACCGCATAAAAAATAAGAAGCCGTTAAGATTTTTATTAACTATAGGTGGAGCTGGTGCTCAGGGGGACTATTTTGCTTCTCTCATAAAGACACTTATACCATACATAAAAGAGCAAAAAGCTACTCTTTACTTAAATATCGGTGATTATGAATCAGTATGGGATATGTTTAAATCTAAAATCCCTGAAATTGAAAAAATGAGTGAGCTTCATTTTAACAATTGGGATAATACCAAAAAATTTGCACAAGAACAGTTAAAAAGCGATGACCAGCAGGGTAAAATCCATGTATTCTGTCATCAAGATATTTTTGCTGCAGTTTATGCCACAAATATCTTGATGAGGGCTTGTGACGTGCTTATAACAAAGCCTAGTGAACTTGCCTTTTATCCTGTGCCAAAGCTAATGATTCAGCATGTTGGAGGTCATGAATGCTGGGGTGCAATACGCAGTGCCGAAATTGGAGACGGAACACCTGAGTGTCCTAACCTGGAGTACGCACAGTATATGCTCAATCAGTTTATGAATAGTCCTGATATTCTGGAAAGTATGTGCGAGGCAATTATATCAAACAAAAAGTCAGGCATTTACAACGGAGCTTATCACGCTGTTGAACTTGCCTGCGGAATTGAAACGAGGTACCAGTATGCCGGCCGCAGATCGTAGACGTAAAGAGATGGAAAACTTAAAGAACGAAAGGATCCATCATATTGTAGAGTGTGCTTTTGCATTGTTTAGTGAAAGTGGAATTGAAAACATTTCATTAAATGAAATTGCCATTAAGTCAGAGATAGGTATTGCTTCTCTTTACAGATATTTTCAGACAAAAGAAGAACTTGCAATCGAAGTTGCAAGTTATGCATGGAATATTGAAAAGGAATTGTTTTATAAGCTCTATGCTTCTGAAGAATATACAAAACTTACAGGTTTTGAACAGTTAAAGGTTTTAATGGAGGTATTTGAGGAAGCCATTATTACTCAGCGCAACTTTTTTAGCTATGTGTATTATTTTGACTCGTTTATCAACAAGGCAAAAATACTACCAGACAGATTAAAAAAGTATGAGTCAACAATTATGGATGTTAATAACATTGTTCTTGATGCCTTAAAAAAAGGTTTGAACGATGGCTCAATTAATTATAAAGCATCGGTTAACAATGAAATTGCCGGTGCAGATTTGCTTGAGCTTTATTACACGATGTTTCACTCAATCTTTTGTCTTGCACAAAAGCTTAGCTTGACAGGTGAAATATTAAACTTAGATAAAGCTGTTGACGGGCGCAGGCAGATTAACCTTTTGGTTAATATGTTCCTTGCAGCCCTAAAATAGAAAAGGGGTTTATTATGAAAAGTTTAACAAAAAGCAAGATATGGCTTTTTGCAGTAGGTCAATTTGGATGGGCTTTGTTATCAGGCCTGATAGGAACTTATCTTGTTAATTTTTATCTTCCTGGTGAAGCAGATATCGCTCAGGGACATCAGATATTAATTCCACAAGGACGAGTTATTTTCGGATTTTTAACTGTTATAGGGCTCGTAACAGCCTTAGGTCGTCTGTTTGATGCTGTAACAGATCCTCTTATTGCATCCTTAAGTGACAAATGTAAACGTAAAGATGGACGACGCATTCCATTCTTAAAGTTTTCAGCAATACCATTTGCTGTCTGTACAGTTCTTGTTTTTTGTGCACCTTTTGACACAACTCAGTCAGGTAAGCTTTTAAACGCAGTATGGCTTTGTCTGAGTGTTTTAGCATATTACTTTTTGATTACCTGTTACTGTACACCTTATACAGCTTTGTACAGTGAAATTACACACACAGATGATGAGCGCATGCTTACATCCATTGCAATTTCATTTACGTTTATTGTTGGACAGGCTGTAGGGTATATAGGTCCTATGATTTGGGGACCTTTAAGCGGAGGCATGGGCAGAATGAGTGCTATACGAGTGGTTTTTGCCATTTATGCCGTAATCGCTTTAGTTTGTATGTATATTCCAGTTCTTGTGATTAAGGAAAGTGACTATGTAAATACAAAGCCATCTAATGTTCCTATGTTAAAGTCATTAGGTAAAACATTTCAGAATAAATCCTTTTGTATTTTTGTTGTATCAGATATTTTTTACTGGATTGGACTTACAATGTTTCAGACAGGTATCCCATATTTTGTAAAAGATTTAATCGGTTTACCTGAAGCCTGGCAGTCGCTTTTACTTGTTTTGATGACGGCAATTTCACTGCTTTTTTATATACCAATCAACATTTTTACCCGTATCTTTGGTAAAAAGAAAATTGTTCTGTTTGCTTTCGGTATGTTTACTGTAACTTTTGCATTTACAGCCTTTACAGGTACATTTGCTGGCAACGATAATAATACAATAAATTTCTTTGGAGAGGTTGCTGTGTATAAACTTATACAGGGGCTTATACTTTGTTTTGCAGGAGCTTTACCACTGGCAATTTTTGGTATTTTACCACAGGCAATGGTTGCTGACTGTGCAGAGTATGACAGACGTTTAACAGGTGAAAGCCGACAGGGAATGTTTTTTGCAGCCCGTACATTCTGTTTTAAGTTAGGACAGAGTATTGCAATGGTTTTGTTTACTTCCCTTGCAACTGTTGGTATACATGGGGCGGGGTATCGCCTTGCCGCTGTATGTGCTTCGATATTATGTTTAGCAGGTGGTGTTATTCTTTTGTTCTATAATGAAAAGAAAGTTTTAACAAATCCTGCTGAAACAATATAAAAGAGTAATTAATATTAATTATAAAGTCCGTAAAACTTTTTAAGCTTTACGGACTTTTTTTTGTGAGTGGTTGACTGTATAATTATACTCATTCAAAGGAGTGTATATGGATTTTACTGAACTTGCAAAATCAAGACGAAGTGTAAGACACTTTAAAAAATGCGATTTAACTGAAGAAAAGATTACAGAAGCTGTAAAAGAAATAATTGCTTTTGTAAGTGATAATACCCCAAGCTGGAAAAACAGTCAGACTCACAGATATTATGCTGCAGTGACTGATGAAGCTAAAGAAAAGGTTTGTAATGCTCTTGTTGAGCGTAACAGACCAAAGTGTGATAATGCACTGGCTATTATTGTAAGCTGCTATAAAAAGGATATTTCAGGCTTTACAGATGGTAAAGCTGACAATGAGTTTGGTAATGGCTGGGGTGCTTATGATTTAGGCCTTTCAGACAGCCTGCTTATTCTTAAAGCCAGGGAAAATGGGTTTGATACACTTATTATGGGGCTTCGTGATTGTGATGAGTGTAAAAAAGCTCTTAACATAGGGGACGATGAAATTGTTGTATCTGTTATTACCCTTGGTGTCAGGGAAGGTGCTGTTGCTGTTCCTGGACACAAAAGTGTTGATGAAATATTAAATATAAAATAGTTTTTACACTTAAAATAAGCAATATTCTTAGCTTTAAATAACAAACTGTCTTACCAGTAAATCTTTAAATGCACAGTGTGTGAATTAACTTATTTTATGTTCGTGATGTTTATTATTTTTAGAATGAGAAACCTGTTATTTTAAAATAATGTGTTTTTCATTCTTTATTTTATAGTCTTACGGACTGCACATTGTAGTCCGTAAGGTTTACAGTTTGTAATCCCACAGGCTGTGAGTTTTCTTTTGAAAAAGAGAGCTTTTTCTCCCTTTTTCAAAAGTGTGTTACTGGATCTTAAATTTAGAGATTTCTGTGTGAACCTTCTGGATTGACTTTGAGTTATCGAATGTGTTCTGATTTACGTTTTTCATAGTATCATTTATGATATTGATTCCGTCAGCCATTACATTCATATTGTCAGAGACATCCTTTGTTACTCTTGAAATCTGTTCAATTGCAACCATTACATCCTGATTACCTTCCATCATTTTTTTCGAATCAGTTTTAACTGTCTGGGTAATTGATGTTATGTCGTTCATCGCATTTAATATCTGCTGACTTGAAGCATTTTGCTCGTCCATAGATGTTTTAATAGTCTGTTCCTGAACGCTGACTTTTTGAGTATTGTCATAGATAAGATTAAACTTATCCTTTATGTTCTTTGAGGATACTGATATATTGTCAATCATTTCTTTTAAGCTTACTAAATCATCTGAAATGCGTTTTCCCTGTTTGCTTGAGTCCTCGGCAAGTTTACGAATCTCATCTGCAACTACACTAAAGCCTTTGCCCACATCTCCGGCATGAGCTGCTTCAATGGCTGCGTTCATGGCTAAAAGGTTTGTTTGGCTTGCAATATTTTGAATTACGTTGCTTGCCTCAATAAGGCCTTTTGAGTTTTCGGCTACTAAGTCAGTAAGCTCAACTGTTTTTAATATAGCATCACGGCCGTCTTTTGCCGAAACTGTCAGCTCGTCAACAGATATTGCGTTTTTATTCAGAATCTCTGTAACATTACGCACATTTGAAACGAGTTGATTGATTGACTGAGATGAGCTTGATACGTTTTCAGACTGTTTTTCAATGTTTGTGACAAGACTGTTTAGGCCCTTATTAATTATTTCAACCTTTTCGGCTGCAACAGTAACACTTGCAGCCTGGTCGTTCATAGTATCCTTAACAGAGTCAACACCAGACTTAATATGTTCAACACTGCCTGAAGCTTCATTGATGCTTAAATTAAGGCTTTGAGCTACGTGGTTCATAGATGATGATTCTTCAATTACAGTGGAAATTGTTGTACTGATTTTTTCCATAGTTTTGTTAAAATACTGACACAACTGGGCTGTTTCATTTGTACCTTCATCCGGCAGTCTCTGGGAAAGATCCCCGTCTCCTTCTGAGATGTTTTTTAATATGTCCCTTACTTCAAGAATAGGGGCTTCAAGGCTCTTTCCGATAATGAGAGCTATTACGACTGATAGTATAAAGCCCAATACAAAACCCATTTCAATTATACGTCTGAATCTGATAGGTCCTGCATCTACAACTTCTTTAGGGATAATAAAAATATATTCTAAAGGTACATAGACATTATTTGATGGATAAGTTCTAAACTCATAGGTTTCACCTTTGACTTTTTCTCTAAACTTAAGGCCCTGTCCAAAATTGTAGTCACTCAGGTGGTTTATGCCTATTTCTTTTATATTGCTGAACTCAGAGGAAGGATCAACCTGATTTACAAGAATTGTGCCGTTTTTATCAATCAATATAAACATTTCGTCAAGATGATCGTTCTGGGTGACTTTTAGAAGCCTGTTTATATACGAAATATCAGCAGTTGCAGAAACAACACCTTTTGGAGAGCCGTCTATTCTGTTTATAAACCGGGATACTAAAATTGAGTTGTTTCCATTTGAGTCTTTATATACATCAGAAATGTCTACTTTACCGTTTTTATTTTTTGCGCTTTTATACCAGGATCGCGTTCTCGGATCATAATTGTTTACTCTGTCAGAAACTGGGTATTGAAGGTATCCGCCGTGGGACTCAATTGCCATACTCAGCTCTTTCATATCAGGTATATTGTCAACAAGGGCCTGCATCTGTTTATAAATCTGACTTTCATAGACACCAAAGTACATTGGCTCCATTTTTATTTTTCCGCTGGCATCTGTACGGTTTACATAGGTTGTTAAACCGTCGTTATTGCGTTTTACTACATCAAGTTCGCAAAAATAGTTTATATTACTGCTTAACCCTTCAAAAAACTTATCTATTGCTGCATCTGTAGCTGAAATTGTACAGTTTAGTTTATCTTTATACTGGTCAGCATCAATGCGGCAAAAGTATAACAGAAGGATATTACATAAGGTTCCAATTAATAAAAAGGACAAAATTATCATGCTTAGGATAATTTTGGTACTCATTTTGACATAAGGTGGTGCCAGTCGTTTCAGATTCATATTATGCCCCCGTAGTATAAACTACAAGTCTATTTTAAGTGGTTTATGCTAAAACGCAAGGCTCATAACGAAATGTTTAATTACTGCTAGTACTTACCAAATCCGTTACCGTAAATTTCACTGGTATTTGTCATTGTTATGAAAGCATCAATTTTAAACTGGTGTAAAAATCTTTTCAGCTTGAAAGCTTCTTTTCGTTTCATGACGCTTATGATAATATATCGTTCCTGACCAGTGTAGGCTCCCTGTCCGTCAAGTAATGTTGCGCCACGGTGAAGCCCGTTAAGAATGTAGTGATACACAGGCTCTGGATTTGAGCATATTACATTAATTACTTTACTGTTGTTAAGAGATTTAATCAGATTGTCAATTACAAGACTTTTACACATCATGCCCATAAGGGAATACAAAAAAATTGGCACATTAAATACAAAAAGTGCAGACAGGGTAATAAGTATATCTGACATAACAAGGGCATTGCCAATATTTACAGATGTATGCTTTTTTATAATCATTGCAATGATGTCTGTTCCACCACTTGATGCTTCGCAGTAGAAAAGGATTGCACTTCCGATACCTGGTAAAACAACGGCATATATAAGTTCCATGAGTTTTTCTGGAGTGTATGGGACGTTATGGGGATACACTTTATCAAGAATGCTCATTCCTGCTGTGATTAAAACTGTTGCATATATTGTTTTTATGCCAAAATCTCTGCCTAAAAATATAAAGCCCATTGCCAGAAGGACTGCATTACATACCATGTTTATTTGAGACGGAGATATATTTGTTTTAGCGGCTACTACAACACTAAGTCCTGTGATGCCTCCAAAGCTGAAATGGTTTGGAAATTTAAAAAAATAGGAACCGGCTATTACAAACAGTGAACCTAATGTGATAAGAGACCATTCTGAAATTTTCTTTTTAATTGAGTTTTCTGTTAAACTAAACGAAGAATACATAACATAATTGTACAATGACAATGATTTTATGTCTTATTCAATAATTTGTTATAATTATAAATAAAAACAGTATTGTTAAATATTTAATTTAACTGGGCAATGTTTTTGGCAACGTATAAAAGTTTTTCTTTCTGGTTCATTTCAGGATCATCAAGAACTGTCTGAAAAAGCTCATTTAAAATCTCTCCAATCTGTTTTCCAGGCTTTATTCCCAGGTTTATTAAATCTTTGCCGTTTACAGCAAGGTTTTTGAGGCTTAAAGCTGATTTTTCGCTTAATACTTTACTGATGCGTTTTTTTAGCTCAAGTATATTTTTTACAGTATCACTGTCAGATGAAACTTTTATCCTTTTCATGCCATATATATCCGCATATCTAAGCTCTATAAGGTCGTCAATATATTCTTCCTGTACACGGACAATAAAGCGGCGAACTGCTGCATCTGTCCACACTGGTTCAAAAAAGAACATATGCTCTTTTATCAGGTGACAGACTTTTTCAATTGTACTGTTTGAAAACTTTAGTCTGAAAAGTATTTTGCCAGTAAGTTCTGCTGATACTTTTTCATGGCCGAGAAAATGATTAATTTCGTAAAGCTTATCAGGTTCATCAGTAAATATGGCCTTTTTTTCTGTTGTTTTTGTATCTTTTTTACCGATGTCATGAAAAAGAGAGGCAATACGAACTGTTAAGTTGTCTTTTGGAGCACCGTCGCATGCATAAATATTGTGATCCAGTACGTCGAACTGATGAAAGTTTCGCGGGTCTACTTGAGTTACATTACGGCATTGGGCAAGCTCTGGTATAAATATTTTAAGTACTCCTGTCTGTTCCATAAAATGTAAGCCAACAGAAGGAGTATCTGTTTTGAGTATTTTTTCAAACTCATCACGGAAGCGCTCTAGGGAAATTGACTGCATCTTTTTTTGTACATCTTCGTTTGCAATGGCATTAAAGGTTTCAGTTTCAATTTCAAACTTTAACTGTGATGAAAATCTTAGGGCACGTATAGGTCTTAAACCGTCTTCCATAAACCGGTCATAAGGTTTGCCTACTGTACGTATTATTTTTTTTCTTATGTCTTCGATTCCGTGGAAAGGATCTGTGATTTTACCATCCTTTAGGTTTGCAGCAATGGCATTCATTGTAAAATCTCTGCGGGATAAATCTTCGTCTATTGTAGATGCAAAATTGATTTTATCAGGGTGTCTTCCGTCACTGTAGCCTGACTCGGCTCTATATGTTGTAACTTCGATTTCTTCATTGCACAGATGTACTGTAACAGTACCATGAGCGATGCCTGTAGGTATTACTTTATGAAAAATCTCTGCAACCTGTTGTGGAGTAGCATTTGTTGCCACATCATAATCGCTGGCTTGTTTTCCAAGAATCATATCTCGTACAGCACCACCAACCAGGTACGCCTCAAAACCTGACTGTTCAAATATGGCGTTCATTTTTTTTAAAACTGCAGGAATCTTTATATGTGTCATTGTGGATTTATTATAACAAAAAGGATATTCTTTTACTATGCATATTGTGATTTTTACAGGAGGGGATTGTCCGGACCCTTCTTTGGCAAAAAAGTATTTTGATAATAATAAAGTTGATTATGTTATTGCCTGTGACTCTGGGGTTAACACTTTAGAGCAGTTTAATTTGTTTTATGGCGGTGATTTTTTTGTTCCTGATCTGATATTGGGCGACTGGGACAGTATTGGTGATAAACATGTGTTAAAAAAATATTCAGCTGCGGTTAGAGAAGATTTTATATGTGATAAAGATTATTCGGATACTGAGCTTGCTCTAAAAAAAAGCAGAATAATGGCAAAGGATGCGTTTATTACATTAGTTGGGGCTGGGAGTGGCAAACGCATTGATCACCTTTTTGCTGTTCTTGATTTATTTAGTACAGAGCTTAGACCTGATGTATGGATTACTGGAGAGCAGTTTGTGTATCTTGTGAAAAAAGAAAGCTTGTATACTGTTTTTGATACAGGTATTGATGAGCCTGTATCTTTTTTCAGGTTAACTAGCGGGCGCTGTTACGGAAGAATAGATACTGAAGGCCTTTTATGGGAAGGCAGTTTATTTAGGCCTGAAGGTTATTTAAGCTTAAGTAATCGAATTAACCCTGAAAATGCTGATAAAGGTTTTAGTTTTAAATGTATTGACGGAGATTTTTTGCTTGTAACAGGATGTAATGTCACTGTTAAATGCCTGTCGTAATAAGGTTAACAGCTTTCGTTACAACTGCAGTTATAAAAGCGATGGCAAAAACTATGACAAAGAGAGCTGTGTAGCTTAAAAAAAATATATGACGGTAGATAAAAGTATAGACAATACTTTCGACTATCCCTGCCAGTGCAAAGAGGCAGAGTGCAATGGATATACAAGTTACACACAGTAAAATGAGAGTGAGGTCCTTTTCTAAAAAGTTTTGTATGTTACCCATGTAAAAAAACAAAAGCAGCGCCATAAGAAGCAGTGAAAAAAATACAACAGCACGGCGGGTAAGGCGCAATAATATTGGTAGCCGTCTTTTGTGCAATACTGGTATATGCTGTTTTTGTTTGAGTTTTACTTGCTGTGTATTTATGCTGTTATTTTTGCTTTCGCCTGTCATCATTCTTGAATTGTATGTCCATTTAAGTCATACTTATATGCAGTTTTTATTATATCTTATAAGGTGAAGTATGAAAAAGGGGTTTTTCAGTTTATTTTTGCTCGTTTTCTTTGGTTGTGCTGTATTTTACTTTGGTCTTGTGGGCTTAAAACTCCCTGCAGGGTGTCAGGCTGTGATGCTTACTAAAACAAACGGAGTTGATAAGAATATTATAAAAGGACATGGAATAACCTGGAGATGGCAGGCTTTACTGCCAACAAACGTTACCCTTGTAAAGTTGCCTGAAAAGTCTGTGATGTTTAATAAGTCAGTGTCCGGATTTTTACCATCGGCTAATGTGTATGCCTCGTTTATAAAAGGTGAGTGCGATTTTGAGTATAATGTTTCTTTTGACATTACCTTGTCATTAAAGGATGATGGTATTATAAATGCTGTTGAGCAGCGTTTTATCTACGACAGTTCAGAGTTTGACCAGATTTTAGATGACTATGCTGAAAAGGTTTGTAATACAGCTGCTTTATATATAATCGAAAATAGCTCTGGAACTGTCTTGCCTGTTTTGGAGTTATCGAAAAATAAAACTATTGTTCCATACCTGCAGAAAGCTTTGCCTTCTGATCTTATTAATATTGACGATATTAGCATAAAACAGATAAAACTGCCCGATGTTGAGCTTTATAATACTGCAAAAAAATCTTTTAATGAGTTTCAAATCCTTGTTGATGAAGAACTTGCAAAGCAGGCATCTGTTCAGGCAGCAAGAATTTTGGAGGACAACAGAGGTGTAAACAGAATTTCAAAGCTTGGGCAGGCTCTACAACAATATCCTGAGCTTACAGATATATTAAAAAACAGCGATACTGCTGCAATAATAAAAACATTTAATTTTGAATAACAGGAGTAAAAAAATGTCAAAGCGATTATATGGACTTAGAGGTGCTACGGGAGCTGTAAACACAAAAGAAGATATTACAAATAATGTGTGTGAAATGTGTAATAAGCTTTTTGAATTAAATGGTATAAAGAGTGAGGATATTGTTTCGGTTCAGTTTACAGTGACAAAGGATCTTGACTGTATGAACCCTGCTGCGGCATTGCGCAAGGGAAATCCTTGCATTGATGTGTCAAAATGTGCATTGTTCTGCTCCCAGGAGCCTGAAATTACTGGATCTCCTGATCATATGATAAGACTTTTACTTACCGTGTATATGGATGATGGTGTTGAGCCAAAGTTTGTTTATATAAATGGTGGTGAAAAATTAAGACCTGATTTTGTCAAATAAAAAATAAAAAAAATCAAAAAAAACTTGTTTGGATATATTGACGTTTTTTATAACATTCTGTAATATAACAAACGTTCCGTGTGAACGGTACGCTGCCATAGCTCAGTTGGTAGAGCACGTGATTTGTAATCTCGGGGTCGTGGGTCCAAGTCCTACTGGCAGCTGTTAATAAGGGGAGTTTCCCGAGTGGTCAAAGGGGACAGACTGTAAATCTGCTGCCTCGTGCTTCGTAGGTTCGAATCCTTCACTCCCCATTTTTAAGACTTAAAAGAGTTATCTTTTAAGTCTTTTTTTTTACCTTAGTCAGCTTTAAGAAGGTTTTTTTTATGTTTTACGATAATGGTTTACATTTTGAGTGTAACAGATGTTCAGATTGCTGTCGTCTTTCTCCTGGGGTTGTATATTTATCTATGGAAGATTTGACAAATCTAAGTGCGTGTTTTAAAATTAGTAATGAAGAGTTTGTAAAAAAATATTGCCGATGGGTTATGTATTATGACGGTAAAGAGGTTTTAAGTTTACAGGAAACTAAAGCTTATGACTGTATTTTATGGTCAAAGGATGGGTGTACTGCATATGGGTACAGGCCTGTTCAATGTTCAACATATCCATTTTGGTCTTGGATGCTTGCAAGTAAACGTGATTGGGATGACTGCGAAAAGGATTGTCCTGGCATAAATAAAGGCAAGCTTTGGTCGGTTGAAGAAATTGAAAAGCAAAAAGCTTTATATGATTCAATAAGGCCGGTGCACAAAAGCGATCTTGGATTGGAGTAGTAGTGAATATTGTTTTTTGGGGTGTGAGAGGGTCGATTCCGACACCGTTAACACCACAGCAGGTTAAATCAAAGATTTCGGAAGTTGTTCAGCGCATAACCCCAAAAGATGTGGATTCGCCAGAGTCTAAAGAGCGTTTTTTAGCTTCTTTGCCTGATTTGCTTTATGGTACTACAGGGGGTAATACTCCTTGTATTGAAGTTACTGGTGAAAAAGGCTGTAAGCTTTTGTTTGATGCAGGAAGTGGTCTTAGAGTATATGGTAAAAATGGTATTCCGCCAAAAAACCTGCATTACAATTTTATTTTTTCACACTTTCACTGGGATCATATTCAGGGATTTCCTTTCTTTGATGCAGCTTATAATCCTGCTGTTGCAATTGATATATATTCTCCCTATGAACGAATGGAGCGGTATCTGCAGGGACAGATGATAAGTCCGTATTATCCTGTTCAGTTTGAAAACCTAACTCATAATATCAAGTTTCATGTTGTAAAAGAAAACGAAGACTTTTTGGTTGGAGATTTTGTTGTCAGATGTATCAGACTTAATCATCCGGGAGGCTCCTATGCATATTCGGTATATGAAAATGGACGTAAGTTTATATACTGTTCAGATGTGGAGTTAAATGCAGCTGAGGTTGAGTATAATGTTGAAAGGGCTGCTGTGTTTGAAGGTGCTGATGCTATTGTTATCGATTGTCAGTATACGCCTGAAGAAGCAATAAAAAAGGTTGGATGGGGGCATACGGCTTTCTGTTATGCAGTTGATTTTGCATCAGCATGGAATATAAAAAAACTTTATATGTTTCATCATGAACCAACCTTTGATGATATAAAATTGCAGTCTATGGTTGAGAGTGCAAAATGGTATGCTGATTTTGCAAATAAAAAAAATGTAGAGATTTATCTTGCAACCGAAGGTCTTGTTTTAAAATTATGATTGAAGATATAAAAAAAATTGCATATAATCACGGAGAGTTGAAGCTTGATTATAGTTTTAATTCTGAAGAGATTTATTTTTTGGCTATGCTTTTGCGTAAAAACGAAAGTGAGCTGCCTGATGCGCTGACGAAGTTTTGTAAAACCATTGAACAGACCGTTTACAATAGTATGTCTATTGATGAGGCATTGAAGTTTTATTCATGAAAATAATAAAGTATTTTATTTTTATTTTGTCATTGATTGTTGTATCAATGACTTTATTTTTATCTGGATTTGTGTTTTTTAATACTCGATTTCCATACAATAAAGGTAATACAGAAGATATCAGGTTTGAGGTAAAATCTGGTATGTCAGTACGAGAGATTTGCAAGGGCCTTGAGGAGTGTGGCGTTATAAGAAGCGAAAGTGTCTGTTATCTCTCCGTACGATTTCCTTTTCTTGTAGGTCGTAAAACGCCATATCTGTTAAAATCTGGTGTGTATTATATAAATTCAGCTATGACTGTCCCAGAGATACTTAGTGTACTTGAAGAAGGTTTTCAAGAATATAACAAAACTGTTATACCAGAGGGACTTACTGTCTCAAAGATTGGCTTAATTCTTGAGCAGAATGGTGTTTGTTCTGTACAGGAGTTTGTTGCTTCTTCAAAAAAAATTGATTTACTGCGCCGTTATAATCTTTCTGCAGCATCCTTTGAAGGTTTTTTGTATCCTGATACATATTTTTTTACTCCGTCAATGGGTGGGGATGATGTTGTATGTATGATGCTTGATAATTTTATCAAACATCAAAATATGATTGATAGTCTTAGTGGTAAATCATTTGATGATATTTATGAAACTGTAATTTTAGCTTCAATTGTTGAGCGAGAATATCGCGTGAGCGATGAAGCTCCTTTGATAGCCAGTGTATTTACAAACCGTATAAAGAATAATATTGGTTTGTATTCCTGTGCTACTATTGAGTATATTATTACAGAAATATATGGTAAAGAACATCCTGATGTTATAACATATGACGATTTGAAAATTGATAATCCTTATAACACTTATAAATGGGCCGGGTTAACACCTGGACCTATTTCAAATCCTGGGCTTGTTGCTTTACGTTCAGCAGCAAATCCGCCAGAAACAGATTATTTTTATTTTACATTAACAGATTCTGTAAAAGGAAAACATACTTTTTCAAAAACATTTAGTTCGCATATAAAGGCGGGCAGTGAGTTTAAAACTAAAAAGGTTGTAAAGTAAAAAAATGGCCGGTGGGTATATTGAAAAGCAGACTATTGATGCAGTGATTAATACATGTGATATTGCATCTGTTGTCGGTGAATATGTTAAGCTTAACAGACGCGGTACAGAATGGTGGGGGTGTTGTCCTTTTCATCATGAAAAGTCACCTTCGTTTCATGTTATTCCTGATAAGGGGTATTATCACTGTTTTGGCTGTCATGCAGGTGGAAACGTAATAAAGTTTGTTCAGGAGATGGAAAAAATAACATATCCTGAAGCTATTGTTTTTCTTGCAAAAAAAAGTGGTATTGAAGTAAGGTATACAGACTCATCGTATGCGCAAATTCCGAAAGTTGATAATACAAAAGAGTTGTACATTGATTTGTATAATCGTGTTGCTTCAATGTTTCACTATCTTTTAACTCAGACATCTGGCGGTAAGTTTGCCTACGAGTATATAAAAAACAGGGGCCTTACAGATGAAACTATTGAAAAGTTTAAGCTAGGATATTCACCTGCAGACAGAAGATGGCTAAAGGGGTTTTTAAAATCTAAGAATTTTAGTGATGAGTTTTTAGCAAAGTCAGGCTTATTTAGTAAAAACTATCCGGATGTTGCTTTCTTTTCTGATAGGCTGATGTTTCCGATTTTTGACAGACGGGGACAGACAGTTGCTTTGGGGGGACGGCTTTTAAGAGGTGAAGGTCCTAAATATCTAAATTCAGGTGATTTAATTCAGTATCAGAAAGGTGAAACACTGTATGCTTTTAATCTTGCTAAAAACAGCATACGACAGGAAAAAAAAGTAATTTTTTGTGAAGGTTATATGGACTGTATAGCCTATCATCAATGTGGTATCACGTATGCAGTTGCACCTTTAGGAACTGCTTTAACTGATGAACAAATTAAAATTGTACGAGGGTTTGTTGATTATATACTGTTGTCGTTTGACAGTGATGGTGCAGGACAAAAAGCTACAAGGAGAGCTATATTAATGTGCCGTAAGCAGGGGGTTACCTGTAAGGTAATCAGGCTTCACGGAGGCAAAGATCCTGCGGAAATAATGGTAAATTATGGTGTTGAAACATTGACAAATGACGTTAATAACGCTATTTTAGACAGTGATTATCTGTTGGATAGCTTGTCGCATGAGTTTGAGGTCAATACACCTGAGGGAAAAACAAAAGCAGCTTTAGCTTTCTTCCCATATATAGATGCGCTACAAAATACCATTCAGAAGGAATCATGTTTGGAACAGCTGGGACAACGGTTTAACATTTCTCCAGAAGCTGTACGTAGAGATTTCAATAATCGTGAACAGGCGCGGGGGCGTGCAGAGTCTGTGCAACATCCCATTGAAAATGTGAATATAAAGCTTGATGCTGAAATCAGGGTTTTAATGGCTGTTTTGTCAGATACAAATCAGTTTGAACTGATGTACCGAGAGCTTGATGAGTCAGATTTTGAAAATAATCTTGCCAGACAAATATACTCTGTTATAAAGAAGTGTTACCTTGATGGAGATCTTTCTTTTAGTTCAGTTTTGATGCAATGTGGCGATAATAGAGTACAGGAGCTTATTACCTCTTCAGTTGCATCTGGAGAGTTTGCTCAAAATACAGCTGTAATTATTGCAGATGGTATCGCAAACATAAAAAGAAACAGTCTTGAAAAAAGACGCCGTCAGATATTGGAACAGATCAGAGTTTTATCTCCGTCTACACCAGAAGACCAGTCTGTCTTAAATCAGCTTTTGGCTGAAATGGGACAGATAGATAACAAACTTAAGTAAAAGGATTTGAAAATGGATCAGGAATTAGATCCCGCAGTTGCAAAACTTCTTGAATATGCCAAGGATAAACAGATTGTTTCTTGGGATGAAATTAATACATTTCTTGGACAGGATTTTGTAAATTCTCCAAAAATGGAAGATGTTCTTCAGCTTCTTACTGCCAATAATATTCAGGTAATGGAAGAAGTTACTGATTTGGATGATGGAGAAGATGATGGTCTTTTAGATCAGGATGATGATGATTTAGGGGACGATGTAAAAGATGATGATGACGATGTCAAGCAGCATCTGGTAAACAGCGATAAAGATTCAAGTATAGATGATCCAATTAGACTTTATCTCCGTGAGATTGGTAAAGAAAAGCTTTTAACTGCAGATCAGGAAGTCACTCTTTCTAAAGAAATGGAAGATGGAGAGAATATTATAAAGACTGTTATAAAGCAGTCTGGTATGATGATTCCTGAGTTTTTTGCAGTTGCACAGAAGGCTTTCACACGTATTGATCCACATGAGGCCGGAAAAGCCCGTAAAGAGATAAATGAAGAAATGGCTGAAAAACGTCGTTTAAAGAGTTGTTATTCAGAATGGTTAAAACCTGTATTGCCTGAAATGAAGCAGTATATGGCTTTAAAAAAACAGCTTTTTGATGCAAATCAGTCATGGGAAATCTTTGGTGATGAAAACCTTGTTTCATTGCGAGATAAGATTTTACCTGGATTAAGAGAGATTGAGATTCAGACCGAAGAAATTGAAAAGTTCAGTGCAAAGTTTGTTGATGCAACTCAAAAAATAGAGCAGTTCCGTCACAGTCAGGAAAAAAAGATGAGGGAGCTGCGTATTTCGAATCCTGGAGAGCTTCGTAGTTTAGGTCGACGACTTGCTATTCATAGTGAGTCTGTTAAGCTTGAAGAAGAACTTGGACTTACAAGCGATGAGATTCGTGAAGTATATACTCAGATTCAGAAGATAGACCGAAAGCTTCGTAAGATGGAGTATGACTTCGAAAATAATGTTGAAGATATTTTAACAATGGCAAAAGAAATTGATCGCGGTCGACGTATGATGGAGCGTGCAAAAAATCGTTTGATTAATGCTAACTTACGTCTTGTAGTATCTATTGCAAAAAAATATACAAACCGTGGCCTTCAGTTCTTTGATCTTGTTCAGGAAGGAAATATTGGTCTGATTAAAGCTGTTGAAAAATTTGAGTATCGTAAAGGATATAAATTTTCTACATATGCTACATGGTGGATTCGACAGGCAATTACAAGATCGATAAGTGATCAGGCTCGTACAATTCGTGTACCTGTTCATATGATTGAGCAGATTAATAAAGTTGTTCGTGAAAGTCGTCAGCTTATGCAGAAACTTGGTCGTGAACCTAATGATGAAGAGATTGCTAAGCAGCTTGGATGGCCAGTATCTCGTGTAAAACAGGTTAAAAATGTTGCACGAGAGCCAATATCTCTTGAGACTCCAATTGGTGAGGAAGAAGATAGTCAGCTTGGAGATTTTATCGAAGATAAGGAAGTTGAAAATCCAGCAAATCAGACTGCTTACACACTTTTACAGGAGCAGCTTCGTTCAGTTTTAAGTACTTTACCACCACGTGAACAGGAAGTACTTAAGATGAGATTTGGTCTTGATGATGGATACAGTCTTACCCTTGAAGAAGTTGGTTTGTACTTCAATGTAACACGAGAACGTATCAGACAGATTGAAGCAAAAGCCTTAAGAAGACTTCGTCACCCACGCCGGGCAAGCGGATTGAGAGATTACATCGAAATGTAATTTAAAGGCTGTCCTTTTGATGTTAACGCATAGGACAGCCTTATTTTATGTACTGTCTGTAAAGTTTTAATATAGACATTACAAAATATTTTATATATAATTAAACGATATATTAACCTCGAGGTTTTTCACATGTTAATGACAGAAGTTTTTGACAAGCTTAAAGATTTGCAGGATATTCTTGCAGAAAAATACACTCTTGAAGATAAGATTCAGGCATCTCCAGAGCAGTTACGTTCTCGTGATGAGTTACTGACAAAGCTTAAGAAAGAGTATCTTGAAAGAAATACAGAATATGAAGCTGTAAAAGTAAGAGTTGAAAAACTTAAAGAAGATTTAGCAGATGCAGTTGCTTCAAGAGAAGCTGGTGAAAAAGGAATGGATAACATTACTACTCATCGCGAATATGAAGCTCTTGATAAGCAGATTACTGAAGCTTCTGAAAGAGAAGCTGTAATTCGTAAAGATCTTCAGAAGGAAGAAAAAATTCTTGGCGAACTCAATGAAAATCTTAAGAGTGATGAAGCAATGATTCAGAGTCAGGAAGCTGACCTTAATAGTGATAAAGAAAAGCTTTCTCAGGAAGTTGAGGGATACAAGAGTGAGCTTGATGCCCTTAATAAAAAGGAAAATGAAATCATTCCTGGTCTTGATACTGAAATTGTATATAAGTTCCAGCGTATCATAAAACGAAATAGCGAAGGTATTGTTGCAGTTCGTAACGGCGTATGTACTGGATGTCATATGATTCTTCCTGCACAGTTTGCAAACGAAGTACATGATGGTGAAAAGATCCTTTTCTGTCCATATTGTTCACGTATTCTTTTCCATGAAGATGTTGCAGCCGGTGAAGAACAGAATTTCTTTACAATGGAAGACTCAGACAGTTATCTTGATTCAGATGACGAGTTTGATGATAGTCTCCTTGAAGATGCTCTTGAAGACGAGTCTGACGAAGATATGGAGTTGGATGACGGCGAAAAGACACTTACTTTTGAAGAATAGTTTATAGAAATTATACAGAAAAGATATAATCGTGCCGGTTTGTACTGATGATAGTACTAACCGGTGAGGAAAGTCCGGGCTCCACCGGAAAAGATGCCGGGTAATAACCGGGCAGTGTAAGGTAGTTGTATTTTTGTACATAACCCTTATTACTGACAGATAGTGCCACAGAAAATAACCGCCAGTTTACTGGTAAGGGTGCAAAGGTGGGGTAAGAGCCCACCGCAAAAATGGTAACATTTTTGGCTAGGTAAACCTCATTTGGAGCAAAGTCAAGTAGCAGTAATGCTATTCCGGGCATGTTACTGCGGGTAGGCTGCTAAAGCTATCTGGTGACAGATAGTTCGGATAGATGATTATCGAATAAGTAATTATTCGGACAGAACCCGGCTTATTATCTTTTCTGTTTTTTTATTTCAAAAAGTGTGGAGTAAAATGAAAAATAAGATAACAAATCCTAATATTGTAAAAAGGAAAAGTCGAGTTATATTAAAGTTATCTTTATTCTTTTTAGTTCTTGTTTTTATATCTTGCGGTATTTTTTTCTTAGTTCGGTTTATTGAGTCATATGTAAATCGAGAGACATCAATTTCAAATCTTCATAAACAGTGGAACTCTTATAACTACCAGAGTGTTTATGATATCAGTTCAAATATTTTAATCGAAAAACCTTTTAACAATACTGCCTTAATGCTGCATGGGTACTCGGCATTTTATCTGGCATTGTCGCAGGTTGATTCATCTTCTGTTTTATCTTTACTTGATGAGGCGATAATAAATATACGACTTGCTCATCAGTCTGCCAAAAGTAAAACACGTCCCCAATTAGAGTATATGCTTGGTAAGGCTTATTTTTATAAAAATAATGTTTCATCCTACTATTATTACGCAGATTTAGCTGTAAAATATTTGAATATGGCAATTCAAAACGGATACAAATCTGAGGATATTCCGGAGTTTTTAGGTTTGAGTTATGCAGCTCTAGATATGACACTTGAAAGCATTTCATCATTTACTAAAGCTTTATTGTATAGAGAGAGTGAGATGCTTCTTTTATCAATTGGAGAGCAGTATTTTAAGGCTGGTCAATATACAGCATCTGAGCAGTACTTGTTTAGAATATCCCAGGACTGCAAAGACGATAAAATACTGATTAAGTGTCATAATATTTTAGGTCAAATATATATCGAACAGCAAAGACTTGATGAAGCTGAGGTAGAATTTAATATTATTTTACAAAAAAATGAAAATTCTGCTGACGCATATTATGGTCTTGGTGTAATATATGAAATAAAGGGTGATATGATAAAGGCCAGGTCTCAGTGGCGTAAGGCTTTACAGATTCAGGCAAATCATCCTGGAGCTTTAAAAAAGATTTCAGAGTATAAATAGTAAAAGTTAATTGGGAGGAATATAAAGTTATGGGTTTCTGGGACCGTTTTTCTACTGATGTTGGTATAGATTTAGGTACATGTAATACATTGATATATGTTAGAGGTAAGGGCATTGTTATAGATGAACCTTCTGTTGTTGCTGTAGAAAAGGGGACAAAACGTGTCGTAGCAGTAGGTGCCGAAGCAAAGCGTATGCTTTGGAAGACACCAGGTAATATTGTTGCAATCAGGCCATTAGCAGATGGTGTTATTGCTGATATTGATAGCTGCGAAAAGATGATTAAATATTTTATTTCTAAAGTAATTCCTCGTCATCAGCTTTTTAAATCAACTAGAATGAAAATAGGCATACCTTCATGTATCACTCAGGTTGAACGTCGTGCTGTTATTGAAGCAGCTTTGAAATCTGGTGCTAAGGAAGTTGGTGTAATTGAAGAGTCTCGTGCTGCTGCTATTGGTGCAGATATCCCGATTAATGAGCCTGCTGGTCATATGATTTGTGATATTGGAGGCGGAACAACAGAAGTTTCTGTCATTTCGCTTGGTGGTATGGTTGTCACAACTTCGATACGTATTGGCGGTGACAAATTTGATGAAGCCATTGTAAAGCACGTGCTTTCAGTACATAACTTAAAAATCGGACAGCAGACTGCAGAACGCTTAAAGATTCAGATTGGTAACGCAACCACAGATTCACGTGAAATTGAAAAGATGGAAATTCGCGGTAATGATGCAATTACAGGCCTTCCTCGTCGTCTTGAAATAGATAGTGTTGAAGTCAGAGAGGCATTGAAGGATCCTGTTGATCAGATTGTTGAAGAAATAAAAAGAACATTAGGACGTACTCCTCCAGAACTTGCAGCCGACATTGTTGAGCGTGGTATTGTTATGACTGGTGGCGGTAGTATGCTTAAGGGGTTACCTAAACTTATTTCAAAGGTAACTGGTGTTCCAGTTATTCTTGTTGAAAAGCCTCTTGAGTGTGTTGCCCTTGGTGCTGGAAAAGCATTTGAGTTTGATAATGATCTTTACTCAGATAGAGCTGTATACGATAATCTTAACGAATAATCTGTGTTATGGCTGTTTCTAAACAATCATTAAAGTTTCGTCTTCCTGAGTTTTTGCTGGCAATACTTGTTTTATTTTCAGGTACAATGCTTGCTTTTAGCTCAGGTGGTTTTGTTGTTGATTTTCAACGTTTAGGTTTTTCGATTATTTCTTCAATGCAAAAAGGTGTGTATACCGTTTCAAGTTCTGTAAATGATGCCTTTTCTGCTGTAAAGGAATTATCCCGTTTACGTTCAGAAAATGCTATACTTCTTGAAAAGTTAAAGGACTACGAGTATTTACAGCGTAATAATACTGAAATTCGTAAAGAAAACGAGCGTTTAAAGGAACTTTTAGATTTTTCAGAATCTCTTGTTCAAAAAAATTACGCTGCTAAGATTATTGGTCGCAATCCGGACAGCTTATACTCAGCCATTACAATTAATAAGGGTAGCAAAAATGGTATTAAAAAAAATATGCCTGTTATTGCTATTCAAAACGGTACGGTTGGGCTTGTTGGAAAAGTTGTTACTGTAGGAGTAGGAACAAGTATTGTAATGCCAGTATATGATACAAAATGTTCTGTATCCTCTCGCATTCAAAATACACGTGATATTGGTTTAGTTACGGGTCAGGGAGACGTGGATTCTCCTTTGAAAATGCGATATATAAAACGACGTGTTCTTGAACAGTTAAATTATGGAGACATCATTGTTACTTCAGGTGAAGGTGAAAACTATATGAGTGATATACCTGTAGGAACTATATCTAAGATTACTGTAATTGATTATGATTCATCACTTGATATTGAAATTGAACCTATAATTGATTTTGGTAGATTAGAGACAGTAATTGTAACTGATATGATGGATAGTAGTCGTACAAAGATAGTGAGATAGTTAAATGTTAAAGGCTTTTTTAATTTCAATACTTTTTTTTATCTGTTTTGCTCTATTTGAAACATCAATATTGTCAAATATTCTGGTATTACCTGCAATACCAGATTTTTTGCTGATTATATCAGTTTATCTTTCAATACAGAACGGAAGATTATTTGGTGTATCTTCTGGTTTTGTTTCAGGTCTTGTAATGGATTTTTGCAGTTTTTCGCCTTTTGGTCTTAACTGCCTGTTAAGAACTTTAATAGGTTATACTGCAGGAATTTTTAACAAGACAATAAATATCAATGGCATCATTTTACCAGCTTTGTTAGGTCTTTTAGCAACTGTAATAAAAGCTGCATTAATTGCTGTGATTTCTTTTTTCTTTCCATATGTAGTTCATAAGTATAATCTGTTTTCATCATATTTTATTTTTGAGCTTGTTTTAAACTGTATTTTGACACCGCTTGTTTTCAGGTTTCTTGATATTTTTAAACGGGTTCTTTTACTAAATCCGGAACAGGTAAATTAAAAATGGCTAGATCTTATAGAGAAGATGATGATTCAGTTGAAAGAAACGGAAAAATCGTTGTTTTAACACTTATCATCATAGTTACTTTCGTTATATATGCGCTAAAACTTTTTTCACTGCAAGTAATTGAAGGTGCAAAGTATCGCACTCAATCCCGTAATATTTCAAGTCAGGTAAAGTCGATTCCTGCACAGCGTGGTGAAATTTTTGACCGCAATGCAACTTTACCGATGGTAATTAATTCTGACTCATTTGCGGTAGATGTTATTCCAGCAGAAATTCCATCTGGATATTATGATACAGTTTCAGCCCGTCTTGCTTCATACCTGGGGATAACGAAAGTGGAAATTGACAGAAAGATTCCTGTAAAAATGCGAAAATCTTTTTCATCAATCGAAATTAAAGTTAATGTTCCCTTTAGTGTAATTTCAAACATTGCTGAAAATATTACAGATCTTCCTGGAGTATCCTGGCGTAATAAACCTATTCGTAACTATGTAGAAACAGGTTCGATTTCACATGTTATTGGGTATGTTGGTGATATTACTAAAGATGAAATTAATGTAATGTATAATCAGGGATACAATTCGCAGTCGATTGTTGGCAAAACTGGTATTGAAAAACAGTACGATTATCTATTACAGGGAGTACCTGGCAGGGAGATGCGTACTGTAGATGTACGTGGTCATATTCTTTCTGATACTCCTATAATTGAACCTCCACAGATGGGAAAAAACCTTGTACTGACAATTGACTCAAGGGTCCAGACTCTTGCCGAAAAGGCATTAGGAAACAGAGTAGGCTCTGCTGTTGTACTAAAACCTGCAAGTGGTGAGATACTTGCAATGGTTTCATACCCATATTACGATCAAAATATCTTTAATAATGACGATGCTGCTGCTCAGTATGCAAAGCTTTCTACAAGTCCTAATAATCCGCTGATAAATCGAGTTGTGAATGCTGTTTATCCTCCAGCATCAACATTTAAGACAATTATGTCAACGGCAATCCTTGCAGAGGATGCATTGCCTGCTGATAAAAAAATCGAGTGTCCTGGTCGTATAACCTATGGAGACCGTTCGTTTAGGTGTCACGTTGGTGTCCCAGGTCATGGCTGGCTTGATTTAAAAAACGGTCTGGCCCAGTCTTGCGATGTTTACTATTGGGTAGTTGGTCGTGATTATCTTGGTGTAGATATTATATCATCTTATTGTAAGGAATTTGGTTTTGGACAAAGCCTTGAAATAGATTTACCAGCACAGTCTGTTGGGTTTGTTCCGACTTCGCAGTGGAAGGAGCGCCGTTTTCATGAAAAATGGACTGGCGGTGATACAATGAATATGTCTATTGGACAGGGATATACATTAGTAACTCCATTACACGTTGCAGATATGATGGCAATGGTTGCAAATGCAGGTAAAATCTATAAGCCTCATTTACTGAAAGAAGTTCGTAATCCTTCAACAAATGAAATAATAAACGAAATTAAACCTGAAGTTTTACACGAGTCTAGTATTGATGCAAGTGTATGGAGACAGGTGCAGGAGGCTCTACGTTATACAATTACAGATGGTACAGCGCAGTATCCTCTTCACAACAAACTTGTACAGATAGCTGGTAAAACAGGTACTGCTGAAGTAAATGGATCTCATGATCACTGGCACTCATGGATGGCAACTTATGCTCCATATGATGGACCAAAAGATGAGCAGATTGTAGTAGTTGTACTTGTTGAAGCTGTAAATGACTGGGAATGGTGGGCTCCTTATGCCACAAATATTATTTATCAAGGATATTTTGGTAATATGGACTATGATCAGGCAATTGATTCGTTGGGATTTAGATATTTAATCAAATCACAAACAAGACAGGAATAGTTACTATGAAGCTGAAGATATTTCAAGTTTTTGATTACTTTTTATTATTAGCTGTAATAACTCTTGTGACAATAGGTGTCTTCTTTATTTATTCTTCTGGTATTAACTCAGAGGGAGTTAATGTCTCGACTGAGTATATAAAGCAGATTATATGGGCATCTATTGGTGTCGTTTTAATGTTTGTTATGGCCTTAGCTGACTATCGAAAATTTGAACGCTATCTGCCATATATGTATGTTTTTTTGATTGTAATACTTATTTATACAAGACTTTTTGGAAAATATGTAAATGGTGCCAAAAGCTGGCTGGGGTTTGCTGGCTTTGGTATTCAGCCTTCTGAGTTTTGCAAGGTAATATATATATTGTTTCTTGCAAGATATTTTAACAAATCAAAAAACATATCAGATAAAAAAAGATTTTTTGTATCATTATGTATTATGTTTGTTCCAATGGGACTTATATTGCTTCAGCCGGATTTAGGAACTGCAAGTGTATACTTTCCAATTTATCTAGCAATGGCATTTGTAGCAGGGGTCCCTTTACGTTTTATTTTGATGCTTGTTATAGGTGGTTTATCAACAATTTTATTTGCAGTACTGCCTATATGGGAAAGTGAAATTGCCCAAAAAAGCTATAAGGTTATTGTTTTACTTACAAATTATAAGTATCGTCTGCTGATTGTACTTGCTTTTGGTGCAATTTCAATTATCGGTATGCTGGGTAAACTATTTTTTAAAAACAATAAGTACTATTACTGGATTGCTTACATATCAGGTATTTTGTGTGCTTCTCTTGTTTTATCTGAAGTCGTAGGCCATGTATTGAAAGATTACCAGATTAAGCGTCTTATAGTCTTTATTGACCCGAACTGTGATCCAAGAGGCTCTGGATGGAACATTATTCAGTCAAAAATAGCAATTGGATCTGGAAACCTTTTTGGTCAGGGATATTTACGTGGAACTCAAAGTCATTACCGCTTTTTACCTCAGCAAAGTACAGACTTTATCTTTAGTATTTTATCTGAAGAAATCGGCTTTGTAGGCTGTATGGTTGTTTACGGTCTATATTTTTTGATTCTTTTAAGAACTATATTTATAATTAGAGAAACAAATAATAATTTCGGTTATTACATCGCTTCCGGCATATTAGGAATGCTATTCTTCCATTTTGTTGTAAATGTAGGTATGGTTATGGGCATTATGCCTATTACAGGTATTCCGCTGATATTTTTGTCATACGGTGGTTCTTCGCTTTGGACAGCGATGCTTTGTATGGGATTACTTATGAGTATTGAGTACCGTAAGTATGACTTTAATTCTTAAGTTAACAGTATTTGAGGTTATTACATTTTGAATCTTATTAATCCATTACAAGTTTTTGGAACAGACTTATGTTCTGTTCAAAATCCATCTACATATATTGGTGGTGAAATAGGTGCTGTTGTTAAAAAGCATGATGACAAAGTTCTTTTTAACTATGGTATTGCTTTTCCTGATGTATATAGTATTGGTATGTCAAATCAGGCTATTAAGATTATATATAACGGCTTAAACAAGTTTGATGACATAAGGTGTGAACGGGTGTTTGCACCTGAGACTGATTTTGAACAGTTATTAAAACAGAAGAATGTGCCTTTATATACCCTTGAAACAGGTATGCCGTTAAATGAGGTTGATATTTTGGGCTTTTCAATAGGATATGAACTAGGGATAACAGGTGTATTAAGTATTTTAGACAACGGTCGTATACCTTTACTAAAAAAAGACCGCACCGAATCTGATCCTATTGTTATGGCCGGTGGTGTTGGTGCTACAAATCCTGCTGCTTTTGGTGTATTTTTTGATGCTGTATTTATTGGTGAAGCAGAAGGTGCAATGTTTGATCTTATTCAAAAACTTGCTGAAATGAAAAAAGCTGGTGCAAAAAGGTCAGATATGTTAGCTGAAATAAAAAGATGTCCTCATGTATGGTCTTCAGATATGAGTAAAGAGTCTTGTGGCCATGATATTGCGACAAGGGCTGTGTATGCTGACTTTGGTAAAAAAGAAACAATATATTCTTATATGCCGTTACCAAATATTAAGCCTGTTCAAGATCATGGTGTAGTGGAGATTATGCGTGGTTGTCCGAATGGATGCCGTTTTTGTCATGCAGGTGTATATTACAGACCTCAAAGGGTAAAGAGCCGTCAGCAGATTATTTTAGATGTTGATAAACTTGTGAATGATGCAGGGTATAGACAGATTTCCTTAACATCACTGAGCAGTGCTGATTATCCTGAAGTAGGTTCACTGTTAAAGGAGTTAAATGAGCGATATAAGGGGCAGAACGTTTCGTTTCAGCTTCCGTCATTAAAAGTAAACAGCTTCACTTTGCCGATATTGGATGAAATAGGCGAAGTTCGTAAGTCAGGCCTTACCTTTGCAGTTGAGACACCTGATGAAGCATGGCAGCTTCGTTTAAATAAAGAAGTATATGCTCAGCATCTTACAGATCTTATTTTAGAAGCAAAAAAACGGGGGTGGAATAAAGCAAAGTTTTATTTCATGGTTGGTTTACCATTCCCAGAAACAGAAGATAAAACTGAAGAAAAAGTTATCGTAGACTTTTTGCTTGATATACAGAAAAAAACAAACATTCAGTGTAATGTGAATGTAGGTACCTTTATACCAAAGCCTCATACTCCTTATCAATGGATTAGACAGATAAGTCCTGAAGAATCTGACCGCAAGTTGAAATATATCCGTGATAATTTGCCTAGGGGAAAGTTCCATGTAGGTACACATGACATAAATACAAGTTTTTTAGAGGGACTTGTAAGCCGTGGAGACGAAAGGGCCGGTATGGTAATTTATAATGCGTACCAAAAGGGCTGTAGGTTAGATGCATGGGAAGATCACTTACGCTCAGATTTACCATTATGGGAGCAGGCTTTTGCAGAAGCAGGATACGACGTAAAAAACGAAATTCTTCGTGAACGAAGTCACGATGAGATTTTACCATGGGATACTGTAAGTTTAGGTGTTTCAAAGAATTACTACTTAAAAGAGTGGTCTCGTCATGAGCAGGAAGTTTTAACTCCTCGTTGTATGGAAAACTGTGACCATCGTTGTGGAATATGTAATAAAAAACAGGAAACAAATCTTGATACAGATAATAAAAGCATCGATGTAGATAAGCTTGTAAAAAAGGTTACAAAAGTTGATCGTCTTGAATACAATATACCTGTAATGTACAGAGCTGTATTCAGCTTTAGTAAAAATGGTGGCGGTGAGTATTTTTCACACCTGGGACAGCTTGAAATCTTTAACAGAGCAATCTTAAAAAGTGGTCTTTCGGTAATATATACAGCAGGTTTTAATCCTTTACCACGTTTAGAGTTTGCAACAACATTATCATTAGGTATTGCAAGTGAAGATGAAATAGCGTCTGTTGTTTTATATGATCCTACTGACGAACAGGAGTTTATGGATAAACTTAATGCGGATTTGCCTCAGGCAATTCGTATTAAATCCTGCTTTATTTTCCCTGTTACAAACCAGAGAAGACGCGAGTCATTAAGTGCAAGTCTCTGGGGCAATGTTTATGATTACTCATTTAAGATTAGTGAAGATGAAGTAAAAGCTTTTATGACAAGTGACTGCGTAAAGCCTTTTATCAGTTCAGATTCATTGTGTTCGTTTGAAGTAAATGGCAGTCATGTTATTTGTAAGCTTGTATTTCAAAAAGATAGAGCTTTCCGTAATGCTCTTGAAGAATACTTTGGCAAAAAGACTTTTGAGATTGTACAGATAACAAAGCTTCAAACTCTGGCAAAACCTGAAATTATGGGGTGGACAGCTGAAATCAATAAAGCTTATAACGAAAAGCTAAATGCAATTTCAAGTCACAAGGACATGCTTAAGGTTAATGCTCAGTTTAAAGTAAAGGTCTTGCATGCAGAGGATAATAAAGCAAATAATGATTCAATACCGTTTTTTGAATTATACCGGCGTATAGCTGCTGTTAATGCCCAGTTGATTGAACAGCGTGATAAAACAAATAAATAATAAATAAAAAATACAGCCGTCAATTGACGGCTGTATTTTTTTTTGATAAGTCATTATTTTTTTTCTATGCATTCTTGCATACAAGTGCTCTAAGTATATATAATGGGGTAACCGCTATGAACAGGAGGCTGTTGTGAAAGTCAGGCCCCAAAGTATATTTAGAGTTCTTGCTTTATTTATACCTTTATTTGTTGTTTTAGTATTTTTGTTTTTGCCACTAATACTAAATATTTTGCCTACCTTTTATCGTTCAAGTATAAACTTTACATCTTATACTGATTTTTTTCGCGATTCTTTTAACAGAACCATTTTCTTCAGGTCAATCCGGCTGTCCGTTTTAACCACAATTATTTGTATTCTTTTAGGAATCCCAACCTCTTACTACTTGAGTCGCCTTTCTGGCGTAAAAAAACGTATCCTTAATTCATTGATACTGTTTCCGTTACTTACAAATGCAGTTGTGCGAGGGTTTGCCTGGATTAGTATTTTAGGTAAAAACGGCATTATTAATACGTTGATGCTTAAAATGCATATTATTTCTTCTCCAGTTCAGCTTTTATATACTGAGGGAGCCATTGTTGTCGGTTCGGTGTATCTGTTTTTACCTGTTATGATAAGCTCTTTAACAAGTGTAATGGAGCAGATAGGAACCGACCTTGAAGAAGCTGCTCATACAATGGGAGCAAATGTATTAAAGGTATTTTTGAAGGTTATAGTTCCTTTAGCTTTGCCAGGTATTATTACAGGAAGTGTTCTTGTATTTGCAGGTACAATTAGTGCCTATACAACACCAACTCTTCTTGGAGGAAACAAAAAGATGATGCTTGCAACACTTTTGTACCAGCAGAGTAGTGTTTTAGCTGACTGGAACAGTACAGCAGTTATTTCATTGATAATGATTGTTATCAGCCTTGGTATTATGAAAATCTTTACAACAGTGTCATCAATGCTGGATAAGCGGGGGGCAAATGTATAAGCATAGAACTATTTCAGTCGTTTCATTTTTAGTTTTTGTTTTCCTGTTTGCACCACTGTTTTTAATTGTTTTAACAGCGTTTAACAGTGCTGACTCAATTTCTATTCCTCTTGAAGGCTTTAGTTTTAAATGGTTTAACAAAGTATTTGCTTCAAGATCTTTGATGCAAAGCTTTAAGTCAAGCTTTTTACTGGCTATAGTTGCTGCTTTGACTGGAACTTTAATAGGGTTATTTTCTGCAATAGCAATTGTAAATACCAAGAGTAAGTACGCTGATAAAATTTATAATATTTTTTTGTCTCCATCGTTAATACCAGGTATTGTTACAGGATATATTCTTTTTAGATTTATGGTAGTGTTTTTGCAGTTACCTCTGATTATAGCCTTGCTGATTGGGCATTTTTTAGTTGTCTTACCATATACTGTGCGCATAATATGTGCAAGCTTAAAAAATCTTGACTCAAGTATATATGAAGCTGGCATGACTTTGGGGTGTACTCCTATGAAATCATTTATAAAAGTTGTATTACCTCAGCTTCAGAGTGCTTTGATTTCAGCCTTTATGCTGGCTTTTATTAATTCATTTAATAATATTCCTGTATCAATGTATTTGAAGGCTCCCGGAATGAACACTTTACCATACTCAATGATGAATTATATAGAGTATAACTATGATCCAACAGTAAGTGCATTATCAGTTTTACTTATGTTAATGACACTTTTTTTCATGGTATTAATGGATAAAAGCAGTACAGATAGTCACGGAGAAAAATAATGGAAAAACAAGTTTACGGAAAATTAAGCAATATAAACCTTACATATAATAAAACAAACCACATTTTAAAGGATTTAAATCTCGATATATATAAGGGTGAGCTTTTATCGCTTTTGGGACCATCAGGATGTGGTAAAACTACAACATTGCGCATTATTGCAGGTCTTATAAAAAATGACTCAGGTACATTTGTATTGGATGGCAAGGATATGACTAATGTACCTGTTCATAAAAGAGATTTTGGTCTTGTATTTCAAAGCTATGCATTATTTCCTCACTTAAGTGTATTTAATAACATAGCTTTTGGTTTAAAAATCAAAAAGCTTGATAAAGCTACTATTGAGCAGAAAGTTAAAAATATAGCCGATGTCTGTGGTATTGGCGAGTATCTGCAAAGATTTCCAAAACAGCTTTCTGGTGGACAACGGCAAAGAGTTGCTCTTGCAAGAGCTTTGGTTACTGAGCCAAAACTTTTGTTGTTAGATGAGCCATTAAGTAATCTTGATGCCCAACTTCGCATTCAAATGCGAACATCAATTAAGAAAATTCAAAAACAGCTCAATATAACAATGGTTTTTGTTACTCATGATCAGGAAGAGTGCTTTAGCATTTCAGATCGTGTAGCAGTAATGGATAAAGGTGTTATTGTTCAGTGTTCAAGTCCTGAAGAGATTTACAGTAAGCCTGCAAATGAAATGGTTGCAAAATTTGTAGGTTTTAAAAACTTTTTTAACAGAGAAGAATGTAAGTCCCTGGGCATAAAGCTTAACGATGAGAGTAAAACTGTATGTATAAGACCATCTGATATTGAACTGTCAGAAAATGATAAAAGTGTCTGTGGTACTGTTGAAGTTCGCACATATCTTGGTAACAGCTATCAATATGAGATAAATGTTAACGGTATAAACGTAACTTGTGTTTCAAGCGGCGAAAAAGTATTTAATACAGGTGATTTCGTAGGTATTATCTTTAAGCAGGATAAGGTTGTAAATCTTAAAGATTAAATAAATCTGGCTTACTTTTGTCAATTATGGCAAATAGATATAGGAGAATAACATGAAAAAGATTATCAGTGCCGCTGTTATTGCATTAACAGCAACAACATTGATTTATTCTGCTGGTAAAAAAAAGCAGAATCTCATTGTTTCGACATGGGGCTTATCAGAAGACTCATTATGGTCTGAAGTGTATGAACCATTACAAAAGCAAAGTGGTATTAAGGTTATCCTTGATACAGGTAATGCTCAGGAACGTTATACAAAAATGGTTAACGATCCTAAATCAACAGTTGATGTAATTGAGCTTGCTCAGAAAAATGTTGCTGATGGTGTTGCTGATGGTGCTTTTTCTGTAATAAAACCTGAGGAGATCAAAGAATTTAATAACCTTATTCCTGCTGCACAGAACTTAATAAAAAGTGGAGCTGGAGTACCTTATACAATCAATAGTATCGGTATTATCTATAATGAAAAGGCTGCCGGTTTTAAGATTACAGAATGGAAGGATCTTTGGAATCCAGCATTGAAAGGTAAGATTGCAATTCCTGCAATTACAACAACATTTGGCCCTGCAGTTATGTGTATGGCTTCAGATGTTTATGGTGTAGATATTACAACAGATAAAGGTGAGACAGCATTTAAGGCTCTTGCAGACCTTAAGCCAAATGTAATGCTTACATACTCTAAGGCTTCAGATGCTGCAAACCTTTTAAAAACTGGCGAAGTTTGTGTTGCAGTAATTGGTGACTTTGGTATCCCTGTAATGAAAAAAGCAGACAGCGAAGCTGAATATGTAGTTCCTGCAAGCTGTACATATGCAAACTTTAATGTAATTAATATCAATAAAAATACAAAGAACCGTGATGCAGCAATCGCATATATCAATTACCGCATGGATCCAAAAACAGAGCAGAGAACAGCTAAGGCTGTAAATGATACTCCTGTTAATACACTTGCTGTTATTGATCCTGAACTTGCAAAAAATATGACTGTTGGGGATGTTGCAAAGAGGGCAAAGATGGTTGATTTCACTTATATCAGACCATTGCTCGCTGGTTGGATCGACAGATTTAACAAACTTATGAATCAGTAGGATTTATAAATGGTAACGGTATTACGACACGCAAAGCTGTTATGTATGAACGACTCATTTGATTATTTTGAAGATGGGTTCGTATCTTTTGATCAAAATGGAATAATCGATTTTGGTGAAGATAAAGCGTACAGCAGGCTTTCTTTTTCAGATATCAGTGTAACTGAAGTCGATGTTAAAGGCGATATCGTAATGCCGGCCTTTATAAACTGTCATACACACCTTGGCATGGTTTCATTCAGGTCATTAGGCGATGATGTTCCTGACAGACTTAACAGATTTCTTTTCCCTCTTGAAGATCAGTGCATGACAAAGGAGCTTGTATATGCTTCATCTAGGCTTGCAATGGCAGAGCTTTTGCTAAGTGGGACTGCAAGTGCCTTAGATATGTACTATTTTGAAGAAGAAGTTATAAAAGCTGCAGGAGAAATGAACCTTAGGCTTTGGGCAGGGGAAACAATACTTGATAAGAAACATTGTGATGCACCAGACTTTAATGAAAGCCTGAAAAAGTTAGAAAGTCTTTTATCTTATAGAAGCGACATGATAAACATAGTTGCGTCTCCCCACGCTCCTTATAGTGTCAGTCTTGATAACTTAAAGCGTGTAAAAGATTTTGCATCATCCAACAGCATTTTGTGGAGCATGCACGTTGCTGAGATGCTAAGTGAAAATAAACAGTCCCGCGAAAAATTTAATTGTTCTCCCATTAGATATCTTTTAAAAAACAATTTACTTGACGAAAACCTTATAGCAGGTCACTGCATATACACAGATAAAGAGGATATTTCTTTTTTGGCAGACTCACACTTTAGTGTATGCCATTGTCCTGTTTCCAATGCGAAGGCAGCAAAAGGTGTTGCTCCTGTTTATCAGATGATGAAGGGTGGTATTAACGTCACTTTAGGAACCGATGGTCCTTCAAGTGGTAATACTTTAGATATGTTTACACAGTTAAAAAGCTGCGTTATCTTGCAAAAAAATCTTTTACAGGACAGAAGCATTATGAGTGCAAAAGAAACCTTAAGTCTTTGTACTCGCAATGCAGGCTTTGCCCTCAAAATAAAAGCTGGTCAGATTCAAAAAGGATTTAAGGCAGATTTAATTGTTTTAGATACAAAACAATGCAATATGATACCTGTTCATGACGTATATTCAGCAGTTGTTTATAGTGCTCAAAGCCATAATGTTAAAGATGTATGGGTAAACTCAAAGCTTACAGTACAAAATCATGAGCTTGTAAGTACTGATATATCAGCTTTAATCAGTGACTTTAACCAGGCAAGTAAAGATTTTAATATCCTTGCAAAAAAAAGAGCCCAGAACTTATAAAAAATAAGATACATATTATTCTTATTGACAAGAGTTTTATAATTCGCTAAATTTGCAACCATGTTGCAAAAAGTATATCACACTAAAACTACAGACTTAATTACTCAGTTTATTCAGCTAAAGGTAGAGCAGGGCTTTACAGCAAATGAGCTCTCTGAGTATTTAAAAGCAAATGGTGTAGATGTGAACAAAACAACTGTTTACCGTAATCTTGATAAGTTGACTGAAAAAGGGCAGCTTATAAAACATAAGTCTCTAATTAGTGACGGCTATTTGTATCAGACTTCTCAGGACCAAAATCATTGTGCAGAGCATATTCATTTTCAATGCTGTAAGTGTGGTTCTGTTGTACATCTTTCTGATTCAAAAACTAAAGAGTATTTGGCTTCAATTTCAAAGGAATTAGGTTTCCAGATTGATTTACATCTTTCTTCTCTAAACGGGATTTGTCAAAAATGCAGAGCACAAAATTAAATAAAATACGTACATTTTTTGCAGCCGTTTTACTTTCATTGACTTTATTTTCTGTATTATATACAGCAAAAGAACAGAACCATCACTGTGAAGGTGATGGCTGTACAATCTGTTTTGTCCTTAATGTTATAGAGCAGAGTATAAAGCTTTTATCTATAACTTTAGCTTTAAGCTTTGCAAGTGTATTTTTATATCGGGATACAAAGGCTATAGCTCATTTTCTTATAAAAAATGTAATCATATCTAATACTCTCATCACACAAAAAATACGCATCAACGATTGACTTATTTCTTTTTTTTACATACTGACTAAAAAAAGGAATAACTTAAAAATGAACAAAAAACCGGTAACAATCATTACAGGATATTTAGGTTCAGGTAAGACAACTCTTCTTAATGAGATTTTACTTCAAGAAAAACGGAAAGTTGCCTTAATTGTGAACGACATGGGCAGTATTAATATTGATGCTGCAATTATTAAAAAAAACGGTTCGAAAGTTGCTCAGGGGCAAATGTATGAGATGCAGAACGGTTGTATTTGCTGTACTTTGCGTGAACAGTTTCTAAAACAGGTTGAAAAGATTTCAAATGACAAAACAATTGAAACAGTATTTGTTGAAGCCTCTGGCATAAGTGATCCAGGTGCAATTGCAGCTTCTTTTTTAGATTACGAAGAGCATGCCCCTGATACAAATGTCTTTCTTTCAAATATAGTGACTGTTGTAGATGCAGACAGAATTTATCGTGAGTTTATGACCGATTTACAGAACTATGATGAAAAAGATTCAAATAATCTTTCGTCTAATGATATTACAACCTTAATTGTAGATCAGATTGAGTTTTGTAATACCATTGTTCTCAATAAGCTTGATTTACTAACTGAACAACAGATTGAGAAAGTCATAAAGATTATCCGCGATTTTCAGCCTAAGGCAGATATTATAAAAGCCATTCAAGCAAAGGTTGAAATTGAAAAGATAATCAGTGATAAAAAGTTTAATTACGAAATGGTAGATTCATCTTCTGCAATACAAAAGGCAATAAACTCTTTAAGCGACAATAGTCGGGGCTTTACTGACGAATATGGTATATCAAGCTTTTCGTACGAGATAAAAAATCCTTTTGATCAAAAAAAGTTTATGGATTTTATAAATGAAGATTTTCCTAAGGAACTTATAAGGGCAAAAGGGTATATCTGGTTTAAAGAAAGGCCTGAAGATGTGCTTTTGTTTGAACAGGCAGGACGAAACTGTTCGGTAATGGCTGTAGCTTACTGGGTTGCCGCTTTAGATAAAGAAACACAAAATGAGTGTCTTTCAGATGATGAAGAGCTTAGAGAAAGCTGGGACAGTAAGTACGGGGATAGAATAAATCAGCTTGTTTTTATAGGAAAAAATTATAACAAAGAAGCAATTGTTAACCGTCTTCAGCGTTGTCTTGCAGAATAATATTACAGGGAGAAAATTAAGATGAATAAAACAGTAAAAACAATTACAGCAATATTAGCATTATTATTTTTATCGCACACAGTTTTTGCCGCAGGTAAAAAATCAATAGTTTGTACAACTTTTCCGGAGTATGACTGGATTGTAAATATTTTAGGACCTTCATCTTCAGTATTTACAGTAACACGGCTGCAAAATAACGGAACAGACTTGCACAGCTATCAGCCATCTGTAAAAGACATTGCAAAAGTATCTAAGGCTGATCTTTTTGTATATGTTGGAGGCGAAAGTGATAAGTGGATTGATAAAGTTGTAAAAGAGGCTGTAAACAAAAATCAGATTACAGTTAATATGATGACGGCATTAGGAGATAAAGTTCGCGAAGAAGAACTTGTTGAAGGAATGCAGGGGGAAGAAGAGCAAGAAGACGAAGGGGAAGAAGAGACAGAGTACGATGAGCATGTCTGGCTTTCAATTGAAAATGCAATCGCTTTATCAAATATTCTTTGTGAAAAACTTTGTGTAATAGACAGAGCAAATGAATACCTTTATAAAAATAATCTTGCTTTATACACAAAAAAGCTTTCTGCATTAAACAGCGAGTATATTGAAGTTTGTAAGGCTTCTAAAAAAGACACTGTTCTTTTTGGCGACAGATATCCTTTCCGGTATCTTACAGATGATTATGGCATAAAGTACTATGCAGCTTTTGTAGGGTGTAGTGCTGAATCTGAAGCAAGCTTTGAAACAATAGCTTTTTTGGCAGGTAAAGTTGACAGCCTAGACTTAAATACTGTGCTTACAATCGAAAAAAGCAATAAAAAGATTGCTCAAACAATTGTAAAAAACACAAAAAAGAAGGATGTACAGATTTTAGAGATGGATTCATTACAGTCAGTTACAGAAAAAGAAATAAAAGAAGGCAGGACATATTATTCTGCTATGAAAAAAAATCTTGAAGTGCTTAAAAAGGCATTAAACTAAAGGCAGGTTTTATTATATGGCTCTTTTGGAGTGTAAAAATCTTTGTGTAGGGTATGGCGGCTCTGCCGTTCAAAATAATATCAGTTTTTCAGTAGATAAAGGAGATTACTTTTTTATCATAGGAGAAAACGGAAGCGGTAAATCCACATTGTTAAAAACAATTCTGGGGTTTATTAAGGCTATTGACGGAGAAATAGTTTACGGCAGTGAGTGGGACAAAAAAACGATAGGTTTTTTGCCTCAGCAGTCTGAGATCCAAAAAACTTTTCCGGCAACAGTAAAAGAGATTGTATTGACAGGCTGCCAGTCAAAATCTTTCTGGTCTCCTTTTTATAAAAAAAGTGATATAGAACTCGCTTTTAAAAATATGGAAAAACTTGGTGTTAAAGACTTTGCAAAGAAAAGCTTCAAAGAGCTCTCGGGCGGACAGAGGCAGCGGGTTTTACTTGCCCGCACCTTATGTGCTGCACGATCTATTTTAATAATGGATGAGCCTGCAAAAGGTTTTGACAGTGAGATAACAGAGATTATGTATACTCTTTTACAGGAACTGAATGAAAAAGGAATCACAATCATTACTATAAGTCATGATCTGGATGCTGCACAAAAATATGGCAGTAAAATATTAAAGCTTGGTAAAAAAAGTGAAATGATAAAAGGAGAGAGAGCATGAGGGATTTAATTCAAACTGTATCGATGTATTTATCGTTTCCTTTTGTAAAGTATGCCTTTATCGCAGGTATTATGATTGCATTATCTTCATCTCTTTTAGGAGTAACTTTAGTATTAAAAAGATTTTCATACATAGGAGACGGCTTGTCTCATACAGCCTTTGGAGCAATGGCTCTTGCATCGGTATTTAAACTGACGAATGATACGTGGTTTGTTCTTCCTGTGACTGTTTTATGTGCCATTGTAATTTTGTGTGCAAAAGAAAGTTCAAAAATCAAGGGAGATGCCAGTGTTGCTATGATTTCAGTTGGAGCCCTGGCTTTCGGTTATTTGATTATGAATCTGTTTTCGCCACCTGCAAACCTGTCTGGGGACGTATGCAGTACGCTTTTTGGATCAACACTGATTTTAACATTGTCAAAAACAGATGTGATTTTTTCAGTGGTATTTTCACTTTTAGTGGTGGCATTTTTTATATTCTTTTATAATAAGATTTTTTCAATTACTTTTGATGAAGAGTTTGCCTTTGCAAGCGGGATTCCGACTCGTTTTATAAATATTATTATGGCATGTGTTATAGCCATTATAATTGTACTTGCTCTTAATTTGGTTGGCTCACTTTTAATATCAGCTTTAATAATCTTTCCTGCAATATCTGCAATGCTTATCTTTAAAAGTTTTAAGCAGGTAACTATCTTTTCATGCATATTTTCAGTAATTGGAGCAGCTTCTGGGATATTAATCTCAATAATTGCAGGTACACCAGTTGGATCTACTATCGTTATGATTGATATACTGTGCTTTTTCATTTGTAAGACTGTTTCGCTTATTAAAAATAAGTAAGACTATAAAGTAAAATCACAGGGGTTTTATCCATTAAAGCATATTGTACTTTTATAATTGTGTTGTATAGCGTATAATAATCGGTAAGGAACATTAAATGAAAATAGCAGTTACATATGATAAAGAGACAGGAACTGTCTTTCAGCATTTTGGTAAAACACAGCATTTTAAGGTTTTTGATATTGAAAACCTTAAAGTGACAAAGGTTCAGATAATTGACAACGGAGGTTTTGGACATCATGACCTTGCAACATATCTTAAAAACCTTGGTGTTGAAACATTAATCCTTGGAAACAGAGGTCAGGGGGCTATTGATGCCTTAAATGCAGCAGGTATTAAGCAGCTTGCAGGAGTTAGCGGGGACGCTGATGTTGCTGTAGCTCAGTTTTTAGCAGGTACATTAAAAGATAATCCTGATGCAAAATGTAATCATCATGGCCCTCATCATCACAACTAGTAAAAAAAGAAGTTCCTGACTTTGTGTCAGGACTTTTTTTATGTTGATTGTGGATTTTGTTTTTCTTTTAAAAGCTCAATAAAATCCCCTAAAGGCATTGGTTTTGCATAGTAGTAGCCCTGTATATAATCAACATCTAATTTTTCAAGCTCATTAACCTGTTCTTCTTTTTCAACACCTTCAACAACAATTTTATAGCCGCATTCTTTTAGCATTTCGATATTTTTACGTAAAAGAATTTTATTTACTTTGTTGTCACTGTCCATATGCAGCATGTTTTTATCAATTTTTATGTAGTCAAAAGGCATAGATAAAATGCGCTCCATATTTGAGTATCCAGTACCGTAATCATCCAAAGCAAGTGAAAATCCTTTTTCATGAAAAGCTGCAAGACTTGTATTTATTGTCGCTTCGCATTCAGACTCTGCAGTTTCTGTAACTTCAAGAGTAAGACAGGAATATGGGAGCTGGTATTTTTCAAGAGACTGTGTCATGAATATAAAAATATCTTCATTGGATAAATCTATGGATGAAAGGTTTATGTTAAGACTCTTTACTCCATATTGCTTAAAGTTATATTTGTTTATTGCATAAAGAGTTTTTTCGATTACCTGATGCGAAATATCTTTTACAAGCTGCCATTCTTCTGCAATTTTTACAAACTCATCAGGGGGAATGAAGCCTAAAGTTTCATCTACTAATCTTACAAGAACTTCACCTTTTTCAAATCTTTTTTGTTTTAAACTCCATATTGGTTGTATGTAAAGCAAAAATGAGTTGTTTTTTATAGCATCTCGTACCGCAGAAATAATTTTTGCTTCTCTTTCCATCATTGGGATGATATCAAATATATTTATACATGCAGGGGTATTTGCTTTACGAATAAAGTTTAATACCCTTGATAAAAAGATATTCATATCCTGTCTGATTACATTTGTGTCACAGGCATAAAAAGCTGATCTGAATGAAACCTCAACTTTGTTGTTATCCACAGTCCAGTATTCTGTTAAATGAGTACTTGCAAAATCAATCATTCTTAAGTACTGGCTGTAGTTTGTTGTAAGGGTAACAAAAGTTTCTTCGTTATACTTAAATGAGGCAGTGTCTTTAATATCTTTTGGCATTTTAGAGCATAGCACATGAATTATTTTGTCAGTAAGACGGTGACCATACTTTGCCTGAAGGTATCTGTAGTCAATTATCTGTATTGTAATTAAGTAAAATGGTTTTCTGCGGCTGCGGTAGTCATTAAACATTGTCGTAAGGCCCCGGGCATCAAAACAATTATATTCTTTATCAAGACAGCTTTTAGGATACTGAACTGTCACAAACAAAAGCAAAATGTCATAAGTCAAGAAAAATGATGTTAAGGTCAGGTACGTTTTCATTGTGACGTAAATTATTGCTGAAAACTCAATGATTACAAGGGATGTAAAAACAATAAAACGCAACGTTTGCTTTTTAGCATTAAAAAAAAGCAATAACACTACTGCAACTGTAAAATAAATAATTTGTGATATAAGCATCCACCAGGAAGGTATTTGAGAAAAAACAATCTTCCCGTCTCTGTCATAAAAGACAAAAGAGTTTGTGCACAAAAGTATAACAAGAACTATCAGATATAAAAGTAATGGCAGTGCATTTATTGTAAAAAATATTTTTGAGACAGGTTTTGTGCTGCCATAAGTCATTATATAGCAGTAATTTGTAATTAAATAAAAGGACAACATTACAAATATGGAGTAAAACTCATATATATTAAGTGCAACCTTTTTTGTGTCAAAGACTGGATTGTAAACTCCCAGATAGGATATAAAATCAACTATAACGGTTATGAATGCGCTGAATAACAGTATCTCAAACAAAACTGTTGCACTGTTGTGAAGGCGCTTTTGAGGAAAGTAAATAATAAATATGGCAGCAAATTGCAGCAGACTTGATGCAAGTAAGCCTATCATCACATAGTAGTTCATAAAAGCTTTTCACATTCATTATAAATCATCATGTTTATCATAAATATAATTTATTTTTATAATTAAACTGTACTCTTTTTCAGACAGTGTATTTTTTTACCAGCACATAAAATACTTGAAAGACAAAAATTTAAGTCAAAATTTTGTTTTATTTGTTCTTAAACTGTGAAAATATAACAGATTATTTATATAATTTGACAGTTTAGTTAAAGTAGATTTAGAATTAATAAATATAGGAGTTTAATTTATGAAAAATGTTCTTGTCTGCAAGGAAAAAGACGAAAGGGAAACCCGAGTAGCACTTATCCCGGATGATGTAAAAAAACTTATTCCTTTAGGTTTCACTGTAAAAGTTGTTAGTGGAGCCGGATGTAAAAGCGGTTTTAGTGATGAAGCTTACAAAGCTTGCGGTGCTGTTATTGTTGATAGTGAAGAAGCTGCGTATAGTGACAGTGACATTGTTGTTCGTATCTTAAAGCCTCAGTCCTTTAAGGGATTAAATAAAGATACTATACACTTATCATATCTTGATCCATTTAACAATAAGGAGCTTTTAGATGAAGCTGCTTCAAGCGGTATACAGGCTGTATCTCTTGAAATGATACCTCGTACAACACTTGCTCAGAAGATGGATGTTCAGTCATCTCAGACTTCTCTTGCAGGTTATGTTGCAGTTTTAAATGCTGCAGCAAAACTTCCAAAGATTTTACCTATGATGGTAACTCCTGCCGGTACAATTAACCCTGCTCGTGTATTTATCATTGGTGTTGGTGTTGCAGGTCTTCAGGCAATTGCCACTGCAAAACGTCTTGGTGCACGTGTAGACGCATTTGATACTCGTCCTGTTGTTGAAGAGCAGGTTAAGTCATTAGGTGCTTCATTTGTAAAAATTGATCTTGGTGAGATGGGACAGACTGCTCAAGGCTATGCAAAAGAACTTACACCAGAGCAGATTGCAAAGCAAAAGGAAGCTCAGGCAAAAGTTTGTGAAAAGGCTAATATTGTTATTACAACAGCAAAAGTATTTGGCCGCAAAGCACCTCGCCTTATTGAAAAAAATGTACTTGACCGTATGATGAGCGGATCTATTGTTGTTGATATGGCATGTGCTTCAGGTGGTAACGTTGAAGGTTCAAAGCCTTATGAAGATGTTGTTACTGAAAACGGTGTAACTATTATGTCTGGTGAAGCTCTTGAAAGACAGGTACCATATGATGCATCAAAGATGTTCTCTGGTAATATTACTGCTTTCCTTACACATTTTTATGATAAAGAAGCAAAAGAGCTTAAAGTTAATCTTGAAGACGAAATCATGAAGGGTTGTCTTTTAACAAAAGACGGTGCAATTATTCATGAACGTTTTAAGGCATAATAATTAAAAAGAGGAGTTATTTGATTATGGATATAATGCTTATATTTGTATTTGTAATTGCAGCCTTTTTAGGTCTTGAACTTATTGCAAAAGTTCCAAGCCAGCTGCACACACCTTTAATGTCAGGTACAAATGCTATTTCTGGTATTACTGTTGTTGGTGCTATAAGTATTACTGCTATGGCTGTAAAGACTGGTGGCAAACTTGGTGCTGTTTTGGGCTTTTTAGCAATTGTTTTTGCAACAATCAACGTAATTGGTGGTTATATGGTAACTGACCGTATGCTTGGTATGTTCAAAAAAAAGGATAACAAAAAGGCAGGTAAGTAAAAATGAATGATGTTGTAATTAAGATACTTTATATGATTTCATGTATCTTTTTTATCCGTGGTATTAAGCTTTTAGGTAAAACAGATACAGCTCGCAAAGGAAATTTGTTCTCTTCAATTGGTATGCTCATTGCATGTGTTACCGTTCTTTGTGAAAATGGTGTTATAGCCTCTTGGAACAGCACAAACATTTTATTAAACGGTTATGTATGGATCTGTGCTGCTGTAGCTATTGGAACTGTAATTGGTGCTATTTGGTCTAAAAAGGTTCAGATGACTGGTATGCCAGAGCTCGTTGCTTTGTTTAATGGTTTTGGTGGTTTATCATCTTTATTAGTAGCATTGACACAGTATATTACAGATACAAAGGGAGACTATTTTACTGCTGTTTCATTAGGTCTTACAATTGCAATTGGTGCAGTTGCCTTTACAGGATCTTTGGTTGCATGGGGAAAACTGAGCGGTAAAATGACATTTAAAGGCTGGGTTATTCCTGCAAAAAATACTGTAAACGGTATCCTTTGTGTAGTTGGACTTTTAGCAATAATCGCATATGCATTCTTTACTGAAAATAATCCATTTTCCATTGCTCAGCTTGAACAGTATGGTATTATCGCCTGTACAGCTTCTTTCATCATTTTAGGTTTTACTATGGTAATTCCTATTGGTGGAGGTGACATGCCTGTAATCATTTCTTTCTTAAATGCATTGTCAGGTCTTGCAGCAGCCTTTGCAGGTTTTGCAATCAACAACACTGTTCTGGTTGTATCAGGTTGTCTTGTAGGTGCTTCAGGTCTTATTCTTACACTTATTATGTGTAAGGCTATGAACCGCACATTTGCAAGCTTACTGTTTAAGAGCTTTGGTGCTTCTTCTAAAAAGAAGGGTGCTACAGGTCCTGTAAAGGAACCAAAAGCTATGTCTGTTGAAGATGCATACATGATTCTTGAAGCTGCTAAGAGTGTAGTAGTTGTACCAGGATATGGTATGGCTGTAGCACAGGCTCAGCATGCTGTAAAAGAATTAAGCGATAAGCTTGAAAACAATGGATGTGAAGTAAACTTTGCAATCCATCCTGTTGCAGGTCGTATGCCTGGTCATATGAACGTTCTTTTAGCTGAAGCAAACGTTCCATATGAACAGCTTAAGACAAGTGATGAAATGAATCCACAGATGAGTAACGTTGATGTTGCAATTGTTATTGGTGCAAATGACGTTGTAAACCCAGATGCAATTAATGATCAGTCAAGTCCACTTTATGGTATGCCTATTGTTAATGCTCACGAAGCTCGTACTGTATTTGTTCTTAAGCGCGGTAAGGGTACAGGCTTTAGTGGTGTTGAAAACCCATTGTTTACAAATGACAATACAGTAATGATTTACGGAGATGCAAAGCAGACTGTAAGTTCACTTGTTGCAGAGTTTGATAACTAATTAGTACATTAGATTATTTACAAAAAAAGATGGCAAGGGGAAGGCTTTGTCATCTTTTTTTATATATTTATGATTTTAATCTTACCACGTTCGATTTTGACCATGTCTTCGTGCTCAAAATGTTTGAGCATGCGACTTACAACTTCACGGGCGGATCCTAAGTCATTTGCAATCTGTTCATGAGTAATGGTAAGTTCATCTGTTTTTTGATTTTTGACTTCGTTTTTAAGATATCCTATCAGGCGACTGTCAAAGCTGTTAAATATAATCTGTTCGATTAAATACATGACGTCATTAAAACGTTGTGTCATATAATCATTTATAAGTTCGCTCACTTTTATATTTGTGCTTTTTATCTTGTCAAATACTTGTGAAGGTATAATATATATCTGACAGTCTGATATACTTTGTAGAAGTATATCAAAGCTGATGTTTTTGAGAGAGCATTTTGCACTGAATAAACATATATCTCCTTCTTTTAGCTTGTACAGGGTAAGTTCTCTACCAGATTGTGAAGTTATAAATGCTCTTACCGAACCACTTGCTACACAAACTAAACCTAGACACTCTTCATTTACAGGATGTATAAAACTGCCTTTGGTGACAGTTTTTTTTATAATTCGGCTGGCAATTGATTTTTTTTCTTTTTCATCAAGTAGTGTCCAGAACGGTATAATATTCAGTTTATCCATAGCATATAGTACATTATAGTTGTCAATGCTGTCGATATTTTTTGCATTTTATGTGACTTTATCACATACTTTTATTTGTTTTATATGTATTGTTTAATTGCGAGGTATTATATGGCAAAAATTACAAAGGTTGACCTAAAGCACTGTGTAGCCTGCGGAGTATGTGCAAAAGCATGTCCAAGAGGTGCCGTAACAATTTATAAAGGATGCTATGCAGTAGTTGATAATGATGTTTGTGCTCATTGCAGACTATGCGAAAATAACTGTCCTTCAGGTGCAATAAAGATTTTTGATCAAAGTATGGAGTGTACTGTAAATGAATAAAAATAAATCGTTACTAGATTATATGTGGATTTGGGCTATTGTTTATTTTTCACTGGGTTTTTTCAATATTATATTTGCATGGCTTGGTCTGTTTGATTTTATTGTTCCTCTTGTGCTTGCAATAAGTGGTAAAGGAAAATGGTTTTGCAACAACATGTGTGGGCGAGGACAGCTTTTTAACGTTTTAGGCAGGGCTATAAAGGGTAAAAATAAAGTAAGCCGTGCAGCCCCTAACTTTTTATCATCAAATGTTTTCAGGTATTCCTTTTTAGTGTTTTTTTTGACTATGTTTGCAAATATGCTTTATCATACATATCTGGTCTTCAGTGGAGCCCACGGTTTACGACAGGTTATAAAGCTTTTGTGGACTATTAAACTTCCATGGAACTGGATTTATATTAATCAAAATATTCCGTCATGGGTATATCAGTTCAGTTATGGATTTTACAGTCTTATGTTAACATCCACAATTATTGGACTTGTAACAATGCTTTTGTTCCGAAACCGTACATGGTGTACCTTTTGTCCAATGGGATGTATGACTCAGTCTATATGTAAAATAAAGGCTAAGTAGTGTAAAAGAGTGTATTTATGTGATATAAATAAGATTTTAGAGGATTTAACATGACATTTGAAGAACGTGCATCTTTGGCAAAAGAGCTTAAGGCAAGTGCTCAGTGTAACTGTACACAATCTGTGCTTAAGGCCTTTGAAGATAAAATTAAAGTTGATGACCAAGCCCTTATGGCATTGTCATCTGGCTTTGCAGCTGGTATGGGCTGTATGGAAAGTACTTGTGGTGCTTTAATTGGTGCTGTTATGTGTTCAGGCTCTTTAACTGAAGGTAAAGGGACTGCTCGATATGCAAAGGATATATTAAAGTCGTTTAAGGAAAAAAGCGGGGACACTGTCTGCAAAAACTTAAAGGGAGCATTAACAGGTGTTGTACTTTGCCAGTGTCCTGACTGCGTTTATAATGCTGTAATGTCTATAAAGGATGCTGGTATCGAAATAGACTAATTTTCGTTTAAGTAATCCTCTGTGCTCATTATCTTAATATGTAATGGGGACAGGCCTTCAAATACTTTAAGTGTTGCGTTTTCTTTTGCAGTATCAAGACCTGATACTGCATCTGTAAGGTAAACTGTGTAAATTCCTTCATCCATAAGATTTAGACATGTACTTAAAACGCAACACTCTGCTACAACCCCTGCAATAATTACACGTTTTGCTTTCCGGCACATCTCAAGTACGATTTTGTTTCCCAATGAAGAATACACACTTTTATTATATACAGGATATAGTTTTTCGTAGGGTTTAAGAACTGTTAAAAGCTCGTTGGCATAAGCATCGTTATTTACATCTTTGTATTTAATATTATAATCTGCCCAAACCCCTTTAGGATCTTTCTCATTTGCAATAAACTTTGTAAAAACTGCATTTTTATTAAAACGAGGATCTTCAAGTATCTTTATTATGTTCTGTGCAGATTTTTGGGTATTAAGGCATTCCCACTTTCCGTTTTTATCATAAACATTCTGCATGTCAACAATTAAAAATAAGTCGTCACTTTTCATCTAATTTTCCTTTCATGTATTAGCTTTGTCTGTAAGAATGAGGAGGGACCCCTGTCAGTTTTTTAAAGCATCTGTCAAACTGAGTTACAGAGCCAAAACCTGTATTATATGCAATTTCAAGAATGGACTGCTGGGAAGTTTTTAAAAGCTTACAGGCATTTGTAATACGTATACTGTTAATATACTCAATAAAGCTAAATCTTGTACATTCATTAAACAGGCGGCTTAAGTTACTTGGACTAAAACCAAAGAGCTCTGCGGTAGTCTTTAGAGACAAGCTTTCATCATTTATGTTTTCGTTTATATACTCTAGTACCTGAGGCATTTTTGAAAACTTATCGTTGATAAATGACGATGGTTTTAGCACTGATTTGTTTGATCTTTTAACTCCAATAATAAGCTCAGTAATATAAGACCATGCTAAAGGTGCAAAACCTTCACCCTTTGTATGAAGCTCTAATGCTGTTTTGTGAAATAAATCAGACACTTCACTACGGTTTTGTTCATTTAATACTGTAAAGCCTTTTATACTTTGCAGTATATCCTGTATTGCTATCAATCTGCTGTCTACAGGTGACAGGCTTTTTTCATTTACAGAAAAAAACAGATTATACAATGAACAGGTTTCACCGTCAGCGTTAATTGCTCTGTGTAACGTAAGGGGTGGGATAACACAAAAAGTCCCCGCGCTTATATTTAGCACCTGTGTATTATACAAAACTGTGCGCTTACCACTTTCGATATATAAAATTTCCCACCATGTATGAAAGTGCCTTCGAGGGTTTGTAAGGGCATGACTTTTTTTTATTAATGTAATTCCGGCTTCTTTCGAGCTAATATTAAAATCATCAAGTAACATTTTGCAAATTATGCATAAATCTTAGCAGAATATTCAAATTTTGTACAGAAAATCACCTGTAAAGCCTGTAATATATAGTTATGAGTAATAATGAGCAGGATACAATTAAGCTAAACAGTAAAGAAGTATTCAGACGAGAGATGATGTTATATGGCAACATGATGAAAGCCCTTATATATGTTGCATTACCACTAGTGTTTTATAATTCACTTAATCAGATTTTTCAGCTTATAGATACATTTATTGCATCAAATATGAGTGCAAATATAGTCTCAACAATTTCGTTTGTAATGCAGATTGAGAAAATGTTTCTGGCTATCGGCAGTGGTTTATCAATTGCAGGTGGAGTTTTAATCGGAAAAAGCTTTGGACAGGGCGATCTTGAAAAGACTCGCAGTCATATAAGTACATTATTCTTTATTTCAATTTTCACTGGGGCTGTGATTTTAACAGTTGTAATACCATTAATGTATCCCATACTTGTCCTGTTTCATATGCCAAAGCAGCTTCTTTTGCAGGGAACATCATACTCGTGTCTTGTAATGGCTGCAATTATTTTTCAATTTATTAATACGATTTATTTTACAATACAAAAGGCTAGAGGCAGTACTAAAGTTATCATGTGGGGAAACCTTCTGGTTCTTTTTGTAAAATCATCAATGAATATCGTGACAATGGCACTCATAAACAAAGGTATTATTTCTGTTAATACCGGATTTTATCTGCTTCCTTCAGCCACCATTTTAGCACATTTTTGTCTTACAGTTATTGCTGTAAAAAATCTTTTATCTAAAAATAATCCATTTAGGGTAAGCTTTAAGTACTGTACTTTCAATAAAAACTTTATACAACCTTTGTGTGGACTAGGTATACCTGTGTTTTTAGAAAAGTTTATATTTGCTTTAGGAAAAGCAATTGTAAACTCTCTTTGTGCAGGTTTTGGGCCTACTGTTGTAGGAGCTCTTGGTGTTGCAGACAGGCTGTGCGGCCTTGCTACAAATCCTCCTACCGGGTTTCAGGAAGCTGAGTCATCCCTTGTATCAAACAATATTGGAAACAAGAATATTGACAGAGCGATAGCCTTTTTTTACAGAACTTTAATCTTAAATATTTCCTTTGTACTTATTGTTTTTATAATTACAAGTGTGTTAAAGGATCCCATTATCAATTTATTTGCAAAAAATGACAGTGCCTTTGCAATTGAAATAGATAAAATATATTTTTATGAAAGG
>JAZUGE010000053.1:0-5672 GCA_045641045.1 Treponema sp.
AAAAGTATTTGAAAAAATTTGATTATATTTCTGTACGTGATGAATATACAAGAGATCTTGTCAAATTTGTAAGTGGTAAAATCTGTGATATAACTCCAGATCCTGTTTTTGCATTTAATGACAACTTACATTTTGAGTTACCATCTAAAGAGGCTGTATTAAATAAATACAATTTGTCTGATAACTATATACTTTTTAGTTTCAGATCAAAAAAGTTTAATATAACAAATGATTTTACTCAACGATTGGAAAAATTATTAAAAGATGAGGGAAAAACGCTGGTTGCGTTTCCACATCCAGATGGGGTAAAAGACTTTGGGCTGAATAAAAGTATAGAAATACCTCTATCTCCATTAGACTGGTATTGTTTGATAAAATACTCCAGTGGATATATAGGAGAACGTATGCATCCAATTGTTGTATCAATACATAATAGTGTTCCTTTTGTTGTATTTGATGAATACGGAGTAAACTATAAAGGAAAAAGTTCAAGTAAGATTTATCATATACTTGAAAAAGGCAAGCTCTTGCAGTCCCGAATTTCTCCGGTTGATAGTTATACCCCTGAGTTAGTTGCTGATAAATTAATAAAATTTGATGTAGAATGTGAAAAAAGGTTTTTACAAATGCAAAGCAATAGGTATCTGAGTGCGATGAAAAATATTGTAGAGATGATAACCTTACAGGAAAGTTGACATTGTTTTGTTATATTGATGTTTGTTTTAGATTTTGAATTATGTACAGTTTACCATATTTGTTTATATTCGTATTAACTTTTATGCTCATTTTTAAACCACAAGATACTAATGGGTTTCTATGTGAGACTAATAAAGCCTGGTATATTTCAATCGTATTGTTGCTTTTTTTAGGTTTGCGAGGTTTTGTTTCAACTGATTGGACTAATTATTATCCATTTTATCAAGCTTTGCCGACGATTGAGTCAGGATTGTATCTGTTTAATTTTCATGCGTATTATAGTACCTGGGAAAAGGGGTTTTTAGTATTTTCGTCAATTTTAAAATCCTTGGGTTGCGATTATTTCTCATGGTGCTTTATCTTTGTGCTGATTGATTTGGTTGTATATAATCATTTTTTTAATAAATTTGTTAAACAGAACAGGATATTGTGCTTTGTTTTATTTATTTTATTTCAGGGATTTTTAATAGAAATAAACTTAATGCGTAATTCAAAGAGTTATGTTCTTTTTTTATTATCTGTACCATACTTATTTAAACCGAAAAAAAGTTTAATAAAGTATTTTCTTATAAACTTTATGGGATGTTTGTTTCATTCTTCCTCTGCAATGTATTTTATTGTGGGACTTTTACTTCCGTTAAAATTTAAAAGAAAAATACTCATAACTGTTTTTATTATTGCTAATGCAATGTTTGTTGCAAATGTAGATTTGTTACAAATAATTGCTCAAAAATTAGCTCAAACAGTTTTACCTGCCAGATTTGGTACACTCGCAGAACATTATCTGTTTAGTAAAGGTTCGCATTCTGTTTTTGGAATTGGATTTTTGGAGAGAACCTTTAGCTTTATTTTTGTTATGCATTATGAAGATACTATTACAAAAAAAGATGATCGTATGACATTTTTTTGTAACTCAATGTATATATACTGTTTGTTTAGTTTGATTTTTGCGAATTCTCGCGGACTAAGTCAGCGATTACCGACGTTGTTTTCATATTCTTATTGGATTGTTTATCCTAATATTTATAATTGTATTAAACGTAATTATAAACCGTATTTTTTAGCCATATTGTTCTTATATGGATTATTAAAAACAAAATCATATTTTAGCCATCCATTATTTTATTACGATAATCTGATTTTTGGGATTCGTAGTTTTGATGAAAGTTATGCTAATTTTACAAAATTGTTCTGGAGAAAACTGTAATGAAAATTTTATTTTCAGGTTTTAGAGATTCAAAGCACTCTGTGTTTGGAGGTTATGATTGGATTGCAAAATATCCAGGAAGTACTTATATAAGTAGTTCTGATGTTTTATTTGCAAAACCTAAGCACCGATGGATTAATAGACTATTACTCGATTTAAAGACTCGTCTTATGATGAAAGACTTTGATGTGGTTCATTATTTTTATGGAGACTTGTCAATTTATTATCCATTTATGATAAAACATAATTGTAAAATTGTTACAACAATCCATCTTAATGAGCAGGTCCCTTACAGATACGATATATATAAGTCTTTAAAGACTTGTGATGCTGTTGTTACATTAAGTACCTATCAGGCTAAGTATTTTAAAGATAAATATGGCTTGAATACAATTTTTATACCACATGGTTTTAATAAACCATCATGGGTTCTAAAAAATTGTACTGATAAGCTTGGAAGGACTGTTGACGATGGTAAAGTCAATGTAATTTGTATTGGAAAGCAATATAGGGATAATGACTTACTTGTAAGGGTTGTTACAAAGTATGCAAATGAAAAAATTTGTTTTCATATAGTAGGCAATAAGAGTGTTCATGAAAAACTCGAAAATTTAGATTATGTTTATTTATATAATTTTTTAGATGACGATGAATACTATTCTCTATTAAAACGAATGGATTATAGTTTTATGCCTTTAACTTTTGCTACGGCAAATAACACTTTGCTTGAGTCGCAGGCATTAGGTGTTACAAGTATTCTTCCAAAGATAACCGGTATAGAAGATTATGCAAGCAGCGAAAATATGTATTATGAGAAAGTTGCTGATTTAGATTTTATTTTTACACAATTAACAAAAAAATCAAAAAATGAAGATCTAATTGCCTACTCAAAAAAATTTGAATGGAGCAATATTTATTTGCAACTTGAAGAACTTTACAAGACTTTATGTAATGGAGAAAATAAATGAAAAAAATATTAATTAGCTGTGTCTCATATAACTCATATGATAAAATGCAGTCTTTTATTGATTCTCTTGTAAAAAGTTTTAATGACCTTCCTAAGAATCTGCAGTCTGATATGTGTGTAGATATTTATGCGATAGATAATTCAGATTTGAAAAAAAAGTTTGTACTAACGAAGTCTGATGTCAGTGAAAACTTTAATGTTAAGCAATGTATCTGTGACAATTTCGGGTATTTTCCGACAGCATTTAAATTTGTGAATGAAACACTGAATTTATCATCGTATAATTTTGTTATAATAAGTAATGTCGACCTTGTAGTTGAACAATCATTTTTTTTGCAATTATATAAAGCGTCCTTTGATGAAACTGTTGGTTGGATTGCTCCAAGTATCTGGTCAAAATATGAAGGAAGAGATAAGAATCCACAACGTTATAATCGTCCTTCAAAACAAAAGATTTGTTTGTTACGACTTATGTACTTTATTCCTATGCTTCAGCGATTTTATACAAAGCATGTATACTCTAAACGTAAAGTAATGGTAAAGTGTAATAATGCATGTAAAATATATAGTGGACATGGATCGTTCATAATTTTAACAAAAGTATTTGTAAATTTTTATAAGAAAATCGAGTATCCTTGTTTTTTATATTGTGAAGAACTTTTTTTAGGGGAACTTATAAAAAATGCTGGATTATCAGTACTGTATTATCCATTGCTGAAAATTATAGATGATGAACATGTGTCTACAGCAAAATTGCCCGGCAAAAGTTATTATAAGTATAACAGACAGTCGCTAAAGTATATTTTTGAAACATTTTATAAGAGAAGAGGTTAATTATGAGTGAAAATAAAAGCGAGCAGGAAATTACATTTTATGATCTTGTATATTTTACACTGAAACATATAAGATTCTTGATTTTATTTCCATTGATTGCATCTGTTTTTTGTGTTTTATACTGTATCATATCAATAAAATTACCAGCTGATGTTTCTCCCATGCCAAATGTATATACTGCTCAAGCATTAGTAATTATAAATCAAACTAATTCAAGTACCAATACTTTATCTGCAACGTCAGGTTTAGGTGATTTGGCTGCAATTGCAGGTGTGAAATTGCCATCAGGTGTATCTCCTATGATAATGCTTGCGCAAAACTTCTTTGTTACAAACGAGTTCGCTGATCAAATAATTGACAGATTTGATCTTGTATCTCGTTATAAAATTAAAAAATATCCAAAGACAAATTCAAGAAAAGAACTAAAAAAACATCTTAGTGCAAAATATGAGGCTTCTTCTGGTTTATTTATAATCACATGTGTAGAGACGGACCCTGAGTTTGCAAAGGCAATTGTTAATTATTCTGTTGAAGCTATGGAAAAGATGTTCCTTAATTTAGGTGTTGATAAAAATCTCCTTGAAAAAAAGATTCTAGAAGAAAACATACAGAATACATATAATCAAGTTAACTTATTACAAGATAAAATCAGAGATTTAGAATCATCCGTTTCATCTGGTATTGGAGTGAATGATATACCTGCTATTATGAATGAAACTAAATTATTAAAGCTCGAACTGGCTTCTCAGGAAGCCGTATATACACAGTTGAAATCTCAACATGAGTTATTGAAAATAAAGATGGGCAGTGAAACCCCTGTATTTCAAGTTCTAGAACGAGCTGAAGCACCTGACAAAAAAACTGGACCAAGCAGAGCGTATTTTTGTGTAAAAATGTTTATAGTTTTTTGTTTTTTGGCATTTGTTATTGCATTTATACTTGATTGGCTTTCTACTCTTAAGAATAATCCAGAACTGAGGCAGATGCTGAAACTAGGCAAAATAAATGACTGAACGATATAAATATATTGACATAACAAAGGGTATTGCTATTTTACTTATAGTTTTTGCCCATACTATTTCTTACTCAAAACATTTGTCTTATATAAAAAAATTCATTTATCAGTTTCATGTTCCGCTGTTTTTCTTTGTTTCAGGTTTTTTATTTAAAATCAGGAATGATACTGGGGGTATTGCATTTATAAAAAAACGAATTATTAGATTGATGTTACCATACTTTGTATGGGCTGTATTATTTTTGATACCATATAGTCTCATGACAAGAGGCACAAAGTTGTATTCTTTTGGTGAGTTGTTTTTTCTGTTAAAAGAAATACTGTATGGTGTAGGTGTAGGTGATTGCTTAAAACAGAATAGTCCACTCTGGTTTTTGCCTGCACTGTTTGTAATGCAAATTATTATGTACTACCCTATAAAGTACACTAATAATAATTATCGATTTGAGATGTTTTTATTATGTACTTTATTTTGTATGAATATTTTTACTTCGTATTGCAGTTCTTACATTATGCCGTGGGGGATAAATACGTTTTTAAATATTTCGACATTTTATTTTGTAGGTTTTTTGTTTAGAAAGTATTCCCTAATCAGATTTATAAACATGCCAATAACGGTTTTGTTTTTGGCGACTTCTATTATCTTATTTGCCTTATTTAATAACGTAGTGATATCTTACAAATCTTATAAATATGGAAATATTTTGATTGTATTGATTATTGGCTGCATGATGTCTGTCGTTACAATCAGTATATCAAAAATCTGTAAATATATTGCTTCAGTGTTTGAACTATTTGGAAAATATACTATGGGAGTTCTGATTTTTCATAAACTAAATGTTGTGTTATTTCAGAGTCATGCATCAGTGATTTCTATATTATTAAACAACAGCAATATGTTTTTTGAAATATTGATAGCGATTTTTGTTTCGTTGTTAAGTATTTATTTTTCA
>JAZUGE010000054.1:0-58507 GCA_045641045.1 Treponema sp.
AAGAAAAATAAATGTTTTTGGTAAGCCAACAGGATGTTTTTGGTAAGACAACAAGATATTCTTGGTAAGACAACAGGATATTCTTGGTAAGACAACAAGATATTCTTGGTAAGACAACAAGATGTTTTTGGTAAAAAAACAAGATGTTCTTGGAAAGACAGAATTCTTTGAATAGTAGCACGAGTTTTTCAATCATGAAATAACTGCTTTCACAGACCATAATGCTCAAGTATCACTGCCCCTGCATAAACCTTTTTCATAGCCCCACGGACTACACTTTATAATCAGTGGGATTACACTTCATAGTCCATGCGGTTATGATTTGTAATCCGTGGGGTTAGCATTTAATTAATGTAATGGCTCGTGGTAAAATGGATTAGTTCTACGACGCTATGATGTCAAACCGTAACGGATACAGTGTGACTAATTAACAGCGACAGGCTCTGCATAGATTACGTTTATCTATAAATCCGATAACATTCAGTAATTAACGGCATGTATACTGTACAAATATCTTCTATATAAGATCACTTTTTTGTACTACAATTTTAAATCACAAAAAGAAAAGTAAGGGAGTATATACACATGAAAAATTACGCAGCATTTCTCCGGGCTGTAAATATTAGCGGCAAAAATAAAATTGAAATGGCAAAGCTAAAAGCAGAGCTTGAAAGTGAAGGCTTTTACAATGTTTCAACCTACTTAAACAGTGGCAATGTTACTTTTACAACAGATAAGACAGATAGTGAAAAAGTGATTAAAGAGCTTATAACTAAGAAATTTGGGCTTACAATTTCTGTATTCGTAATTGAAAAGCAGGAATTATCACAAATACTTGAGCATGCTCCACAATGGTGGGACTCAAAGGATAAGGATAAATATGATAACCTCATTTTTATTCTTTCAGACCATACCCCTCAAGACATATGTCAAATGATTGGGGAGACTTCACAGGAGCTTGAAAAAATACAGATTTACAAAAATGTAATTTTCTGGACCTTTGATAAAAAACAGTATCAAAAATGTCTCTGGTGGAAAAAAACAGCCTCAAAGACAGTCTCTGATAAACTTACAATCCGAACTGCAAATACTGTCAAAAAGATTTGTAAATGATAGTAATTGTCAAAGCTTTATATTAAACTAGCGTTAATTTATTAAACTGCTATAAAACAGGAGAATTAAATGGAGCTTCTTATAATAAGACACGGACAGTCCCACGCAGATATTCTTAAAGTACATGAAGGACGGGCAGATTTTTCCCTTACTGACTGTGGCCTGATGGAAAGTGAAGCCATGGCAAAGTATGTAAAAGAGCATTTTAATGTTAATAAAATATATGCAAGTCCACTACGCCGTGCAAAACAGTCTGCTGAAACTCTTGCAAAATATACATCAGCAACAGTAACCTTTGAAGATGACCTCATGGAATACAATAACGGTTTACTTGCAGGTTTAACTGTAGAAGAAGCTGCATTACGATATCCAGAGGTAAAAACAGCTGATAACGAAAGTATTTATGAAAAAGAAAGCAAAGACACTTTCAGCCTCAGATGCAAAAATATTCTAAAAAAAATAATAGACGAAAACAGTAATGACAGTACAATTGCAATAGTTACTCACAGTGGGGTAATCAATGAGTTTTATAAAGCATGCCTATCCACTGATAAAGACAGTAGTGCCTCTTTTGCTTCGGATGATACAGGCATACATCACTGGCAGATAACAGATGGCCAAATAAGTATCGTTAAAGCAAATTTAAGCCAGCACATTGATGAAGTTCTCACACGTGAAAAGTGTGCATCAAAAAAAACAAGTACAGCATTTTTTGCCGGCGGCTGCTTTTGGTGTATTACACCTATATTTAAAGTATACAAGGCTGACAAGTGTTTGTGCGGCTACTCAGGCGGCAGCGAAGTAAACCCAGTGTATGCTGATGTAAAGGCTCAAAAAACAAGCCACAGAGAAACAATTGCTGTTGAGTATAACCAGGATAATGTCAGCTATGATAAGCTTGTAGACATTTTTTTGGCAAACGTTGACCCCTTTGATAAAGACGGTCAGTTTATTGACAGAGGACACTCTTATACACTGGCTATTTACTACACTTGTGAAAACGAAAAAGATATCGCCCTAAAAAAGATAAAAGCCCTTGAAGAAAAATCTGGTAAAAAGGCATATATTGCAGTTGAACAGTTAAAAAACTTTTATGAAGCTGAAACTTATCACCAGGATTATTATCTTAAAAACCCTGAAGCCTTTGAACAGGAGCTTATATCATCAGGTCGTAAAAAGGTGTGATTACTTTATAAGAATATATCTTAGTCAGAAGATTTATTAAGGGTTTACCGCAAATCCTTAAAACGTATAGGTCAAGGCCTTAAATATTAGCGAGCCTTGTCTTATACGTATTGTCATAATTATTTATATGTTTTTTACTGATTTTTTTGCGATAGCTACAAAAAAGACAGTTAATACGATTAACGTGATAAACCACGAAATGGGATAGGACATATATATGCACAGACAGGTGTGAAAGGCTGGAAGCTGAAACACAGTAAAGATCCAGAGCATACGGATAACACAGACACCTGCTAAAGTTATGAGCATTGGGGACAGACTGTACCCCATACCCCTTATAACGTTGGCCATACAGTCCATCATGCCGCACAAAAAATATGTTGTACATATTATACTAAGGCGCTCAACACCACAGGCTATAACTTCTCCGTTTTTTGAGTACATTTTTAATAGTGTAGACCCTGTAAAATATGCAACATCACCTAAAACAAGACCTGCAGTCAATACACAAATTTCAGTTATCAAAATTGCTTTTTTTATACGGTCTACTTTACCTGCTCCGTTATTTTGAGAAGTAAATGTCAGTATCCCCTGAGCAAAGCCGTTCATAGCAATGTAGACAAAACCTTCAACGCTTTGAGCAGCACTGTTACCTGCAACTCTAACTGCCCCAAATGAGTTTACAGAGGATTGTATAATTACATTGCTGAAAGAAAATATAATGCCCTGTATACCTGCTGGTATACCGATTTTTAATATCTGAATAAATATATCCCAGTCAACCTTAAGCTTTCCAAAGCTTAACTTAAAACCATCTTCTTCATTTACAAGAAGATATACTATACAAACTGCACTTATAAGCTGAGACAAAACAGTGGCAAAAGCAACCCCTGCAACCCCCATATTAAAACAGATAACAAAAATAAGGTTTAATATGACGTTAATGACACCTGCAGCACATAAAATATATAAAGGTCTTTTTGTATCTCCCTTAGCCCTGAGCAATGCTCCTCCAAAGTTATAGACGGTTGCAGCTATAACTCCTGAAAAAAGGATACGAAGATACAGTGAAGCTAAAGGTAAAACATCTTCAGGCGACTGCATTAAAACAAGTATTTTCCCTGTAAGCAAAACACCTGCAACTGTAAGGATAATACCGCTATATACACTTAAAAGCATAGTTGTATGTACAGTACGTTCGAGTCTGGCTTTATCACCTCTGCCAAAATAATTTCCGGCAACAACGTTTGCCCCTATACTTATACCTACAAAAAGATTAATAAGCATATTAATCAAAGGTCCTGTAGAACCAACTGCCGCAAGGGAATTATCTCCTGCAAAGCGGCCTACAACAACGATATCTGCAGCATTAAATAAAAGCTGCAAAAGTCCTGAAAAAATTAATGGAAAAGAAAACTTAATGAGCTTTGTAAAGATAGGCCCTTCTGTCATGTTTATTTGATTAGTTTTCATTTTTACCCGGATTATACCACGATGGTTTAATTTTTACATCATTAATATGATACTCTCGTATACGTTCTGCAACATTACGCTGAAGGTTTCGGTAAAAAAACTGATAGTCATACATATGATAGACGCCTTCATCATACATATATAAAATAGGCGGATATCGTTTTTTTTCGATATCAGGAACCTTTAGTACACCCCTTTCCACATCAATATAAGCACCTGTTATGTTTGATACAATGTTTACACAAGTACCAAAAATATCTACAAATATTGCCCCCTGATTTAAGCTTTTATCTGCAAAAGCTGAATCAGTTCGCCAGTTAAGCGGATTTATACAATGCACCGAAGTACCCTCCGGTACAACACAAGAACTTTTGACATCCGGAGACTCGCAGTTAAAGGTTACAATTACTCCCAGATCTCTTTTTGATGACGCAAACTTATACCACGGATTTTTTGTATAGCGGTCTTTATCAAAGCCCCAGCCTATGGCATAGCAGGCAATAAACTTACGCTGCAGATTATGAGTATTAAAATGCTCACGTACAAGACGGGCAACAAGATAAGCGCCCTGAGAAAATCCAGCTAAAATAATTGGCTGCCCCTTATTTATATGAGCCATGTAATATCTAAATGCATCTTCAATATCATGATAGGCTACTGTAAGGTATTCTTCTCTATCTTTGTTTTCCATACCAAGAATATCTACAGATGCCTGTCGATAAAAAGGGGCATAAAAACGAGTATTAACGTCATATATCCCTTTTTGCATGCTCACAATATTTCGGTACTTTTTTTTGGAAGACTCATCACCAAAATACTGCCAGTTACATGCTTCGCGATTTGCAAACAAAACTGTAGGACCTACAAAAAAGACATCAGCCTGCTGCTTTACATTTGTATCATCAAAAAAGGCCCAGTTATCCTTATCGCGATAATCGATTTTTTTGCTATCACAGCTGCAAAGAGTCAAAAATATTAAATTTATAAATATAAATGTTACTGTCTGTCTCATTCGTAAAGTTTATTTTACCATATAGCCCTGTGATAAAAATTATATTTGTTTGTTATTTATCCAAATCATATGTATCTGAATAGAATAAAATGTTATAATTAAAGTGTGCGATTTAAGGTTTTTTGTGTAATATTAATTTCAGTATTAATTATTCTCTCCACATCTTGTAAGACTGACCACTACAGAAGTTATCTACAAAATGAAATATACTGGTCAGAAGACGAAAGTTCAGGCTACAAACCTTTTGATGTTAATATTTCAAACAATATACGTTCTCTTACACCAACAGACTCATACATTTATTTACGAATACCTTTTACACTCACTCCAGAGCTGAAAGATAAAGATTTAGGACTTGTAATACCAACCCTGCACTTTGCTGATAAGTTGTATTTAAACGGTGAGTATTGCGGCGGATATGGTAGTTTTCCGCCAGATATGCGCAGCGCTCTTTTTCAAAGTCATATTTATTTTTTTTCCCGTAATATACTCAATCAGGATGGTGAAAACGAGATAATTATAAAAGTTTATGCCCATGGCAAAAGCCTTATCTCCAAGTACATATACCTTGAGCAGTGGGACGACGCAGTAAAGGATAATAAGTTTGAAAACTTTTTCTCATCGCGTATATATATATATTTTGTAGGCGGTATGTTTACTACTGTCTGCCTGTTTTTTTTACTGTATATATGGAGACGAAAAAACAAAGAGTATTTATCTTTTTCAGGTATAAACTTTTGGACTTTAATGTTTTCAATGACATTTTATGCACCTGAAGTACCTTTTTATGATCAGATTCCGTATTTTCAGTTTATCAAGTTTACGTTCTGCATAAGCTTTTACTTTATTATATACAACGTAACTTCATTTATTCTTATTTACCTTAAATCATCGAAAAACGTTGCATCATCATCATTTCGAATAGGACTTTTGTTTCTTCAGATATTTTTGACTGTTACTACAAAAAACTATGAAGAACTTATGCACATTACGAAAACTATGCTGCTGCTGTCATTTATCCAGCTTTCACTGGCTTTAGTTGCTGTAGTTCGTGCGCTTTTTAAGGACACAAAAAAGGCCCTGATGCTTATTTTATTCTTTGCCCCGGTTCTATTATCTATATTAACAGATGCAATAGTTAAAATTGTATTTGATATGACAAATACAGCTTATATATCGATGTTTGGATGGCAGATATCAATAATTATATTTGTGTTTGTACTTACCCACGATTACAACAAGACAATTACACGTAACGAGTATTTAACTTCAAAACTCGAGCTTGAGGTTGAAGCAAAAACTCACTCATTGTCAGTTGCTATGGAAAAATCAAACCTTGAGCTTGAAATGGCATCTATCGTACAGTCCAATTTTTTCCCGCTACCTAAACGAAAGTTCAAGGGCTGGGATATGGCCATCGTCTATAAGCCTTTGGCAAAAGTCAGCGGCGATCTGTATGACTATTACAACACAAAGGATTTTCTTAACGGTCTTGCATTATTTGATGTATCTGGACATGGTATTGCGGCAAGTCTTATTACAATGCTTTCAAAAAATATCATTTACCGTGAGTTTGATAAGTGCCGCAATGGTAACTATTCTATCTCAGAAGCTTTAAAAAACATAAATGCTTCTGTTATTGCTACAAAAGGTAAAATTGAAAACTATCTTACAGGTATCCTGATAAAAATTGACGATTTTGATAAAGATGATGCCTGTCATATTGAGTTTGCAAATGCAGGTCATCCAAATCCAATTCTTTTTAAATCCCGTAAGGACCAGATAAGCGAAATTAAATGTAACACAACAAAACAGCAGTATGGCGTAATAGGTATTTCAGGTATTGATGTATCTTTTCCGACTGTTGACTTTTATATGGAAGAAAACGACATACTTATATGTTACACAGATGGTCTGACTGAAACAACAAACGAACAGCTTAAGCAGTTTGGTAAAGACCGTACAGAATATATCGTAAGGCAAAACTGTTATAAAAGTGCAGACGAAATTGCAAATGCCTTGATTTATGAATTAAAAGAATACGCTGCAGGTCAGCCGTTATCAGATGATATAACAATCATTGTACTAAAAAGAGAATACTCAAAGAACTACATCGAAGAGTTATATTCTGAATAATTTTTTTACTAAAATAAACAATCTGATATATAATGATTGTATGAGTAAAAAACCATATATATTCAGCATAAAACATTACATCAAAGTGTATATTTCGGGTTTTCTTTGTTTAGTTGTAATAGGCGCAATCTTTAATTTTTTTATAAAACAGTCAGTTCAGCGCGAAAAAGAAATTGCTTCACATATTATACAGCAAAATGCAAATGACATACGTAACAATTTTGTATCGATCAAAAGCTTATCCAGTTGCTGGAGAGATTTACTGATTGAATCAGATGGAAAAATTAAACACTTTGATTCGATAGCCAGGGAACAGGAACAAAGGTTTCCGTTTATAAACTCTATAGTTTTATGTAAAGACGGCATAGTAAGTCATGTATATCCGGATACAGCCCAAACATTTGAAAATACAAACCTTTTTCAATGGGACATAACAGGTCCGATATGCGAAAAATTAAAAAAATCGGCACAGGACGTAATTATTGGTCCAATTGCTTTTTTTGACGGCAACTCAGGATTTGTACATATCGAAAGTGTTTTTTTGGATGACGGCAGTTTTTGGGGCTTTATATGTATAAGCTTTTGCAGCAAAAACCTTGTATCAAACAGATTACTTACAAACTTAATAAATAATGGTTATGAGTATCTTGTTACCCGCAAAAACGACAGTACACAGGAAAAAGAAATTGTCTTACAGTCTTCAACTAAAGCTTTGTCAGATGCAGTAGAGCATACGTTTGGTGTTTTTAATGAGACCTGGTCGATTGCTATTGAACCCTCTGAAAAATGGATTAGTAAAACTGGCTCTAAATACTTTTTGATAGTTGTTCTGGTCCTTGGATTTTTAGTTATTATTACAATTGCACTAATTAATCACCTGGATATTCAGGGACAGTCTCTCGAAAGCCTTGTTATAAGAGATGCAGTAACAAATATTTTCAATGACCGTAAATACAAACTTGACCTAAACTACTTAAAATCCACTGGTGTATCATATAGTCAGCTATACATAAATGTTAATGATTTTAAGAACATTAACGACGCATTTGGTCGTGATACAGGTGATGAAGTTTTACGTATATGCGCAAAAAAACTTAGCAACTGCATCCGTCACAATGACAAATTGTACCGTAATGGCGGAAGTGATTTTACTATATTAGTCAAAGACATAAAAAATGCAGAGTTTTTTGCTCAGCTCAAAAGCCGTATAAAAGAAGCCTTTGAGCAAAGTATTAATGTAAATGGCAACTCTATAAAACTTAGTATTACACTTACCCACTCTATTCATCCGCATAATCACTAAACTGGTTAACCATAGACAGACAGTCTAAAGTCTGTCTATCAATAACTGTATTAGCTTTATCACTTATATCCACAAACTTTTTGTGTCTTACGTAATACAAAAGACACTTAATATCTTCCACTTTTTTATTTCGAAGCAAAGCAAGGGATGAGCGGTAACAAGTCTGCTGACCATAATAAAGTTCAGGTTTAACTGCATGGTCTGTTTTATAGTCTACAATTACTAAGGAACCGTCTTCTTTTTCAAAGCAAAGATCTATTATGCCGCTTACTATATAGCCTTCGATAAAAGTTTTAAATGCATACTCAGTTTTTATGAAGCCGCCTCTTTGGGCATAGTCTATAATTTCACTGCCTTTATCTGTACTGTCAAAATCACTTAAGAGAGTACAGCATACTTTGTGCAGATTTTTTGCAACATCTATGTTTACTTGTGACAGCTTTTTTACATAACTTTGCATTTCAAAAATCAAATCATTGTCTACACCTTTAACATGCTGTTCAAAGTAAAAGTGAACAATTGTACCTAAATCATTAAAACCAAAGTTTTGATCTACAGTTATAATCTTTTTGAAAACCATATCCAGATTATTAGGCTCAGTATATGCAGTTACATTATTATCATCTGCCAGAGACTCTAAGGCACTGGCAGATACTCTGCATGATTTAAGGACAGGTGTATCAATAATCTTCAGTTCTCCGCTACTGATTAATGTATCCATCTCTATGATTTTTTTATGTCTAAGCTCGTCAATTGACTCATTTTTGCTATCTGTGAAAAGTACGCTTTTTGGCACTTCACTTATCAGGTTTAAGTCAAAAGGTGCACCTGGATTATATCTTTCCTTCACATCACTGGTATTTAAGTCTTCATAATATTGAATAAAAAGCTTATCTAAAACATCCATTTCACCAATGGTATGCTCACCTTTACTGTTAAGGCTATATTGACCTACTATATATAAATCTTTTACCGCACGTGTAGCACCAACATATATTAAACGCCTGAACTCAGCTAAGGCTTTTAAATCACTATCCTTTTTTTGCTCAAGATAAAAATAGTTATCGCTGCCATTTGCAGGTTTTAGTGAAACTCCGTATTTTTCATTGAAAAATACATTTGAAGATTGTTCCTTTTTTCCTGCTCCTGATACACCAGTCAAAAAGACATGGTCAAACTGAAGACCTTTACTTTTATGTATTGTCATAATTTGAACGCAACTTCCCTTTTCAACAGGATAAGAGACTTCTTTAGTATCAAGCTCTGCATCATCAAAACCAAAACTTCCTTCGCTATTTTTTTGCAGAGCAAGCTGATCAACAAACCATCCAAGCCCCTTTCCCTGTTCATCTGATTGTCTTGCAAGTTCAAAAAGCAGGTCATACTGTTCCTCAAAGAGATTTACATTTTTATTAAGGAGTGTTTCGTATCTATAACCTCTTTCATACCACAGCAGGTTTAATGTATCAGTAATATTTTGGGCTAAAACCTTTTGCTGATTGGCTTTATAAAACTCTTTCGCCTTAAAATATCTTTCACACTCGCAGGTATCTGCTCCAAGTACATCTGAAACTGCTATATCGTCTTTATCACTAAAAGCTTCAAATACAAAGTTTTCATCTGTAATATCGACAGTTTGTCCTAATACTTTTTCAAGACTGCCCTCTGTAAGCCCCGTAAAAGGAGAACAGATAAAAGAGGCAAATGCGTTTATATCAGATGGATATACACATAGCCTCATAAAGCTATATATATCATTTACAGGTGCATCATTAAAAAGACGCGACTGCTGATCTAGTGAATATGGTATATGAAAACGCTCAAGCCATTGAGTAAGATAATGACGGTTTGTACGGGATCTGTCCAAAACAGCATACTTGTCCCAGCTTTTTTCAGCATCTGTATCATTGTCATACATTTGCCTGATTTTACTTGCAATATAATAGGCAATACTTTCATCCTTATTTAAAACCAGATTTTGCTTTACCTTTGTTTTTAAGTCAGCATCTGAGTAGATAAAAAGGGAGGCATGAGTTTTTACATTATCTTTTGTGAGGACTACTGGGGAGATAAGATTATGCTCGCTGTCAACCTTTTGAGCAATGGCATCTTCGGTATATGAAGCTTCAAAGGAAAGTGTTTTTTTATTATCAAAAACAGATTCGTAATTTGTTGTTTTATATCCACCGCTACCATCAGCACTATGAGAGCCAAAAATTATATTAAATGATGCTAAAAGTTCAGCACAGGACCGGTAATTATATATCATGTGCATATATGAGTCTGGACCGTTTATCTGCTCAAGATCATGTTTTAACTCATTAAAGACTGATACATCCGCACCTCGAAACTTATATATTGACTGTTTTTCGTCTCCTACAAAAAAAAGTTTATCCTTAACTATGTTTTGCTTTAAGGCTTTATGCAGAGCATCTTCATCATCAGTATCTGCCAGCGTATATAAACCTTCTTTTTCAGACAGCAAAAACAACAAATCACGGTTTTTACCATTATTATCCTGAAACTCATCAATCATAATCTTTTTATATGATGATTTTTCCTGTTCACGAATGTCCTGCTGCTCAATAAGAATTTTTAATGCCATCTCAGAGACATCTTTAAAAGTTAATGCGCCTGAAATCCGTTTATTTGTATTTACTTTAATTAAAAACTCATCTAAAAGACCGTATAAATCAACCAGATATTCATAATCCTGTATCCAGGCCATGATTGAGCTCACAAAAACAGCAATATCACTTAACGCGCCTAAAACAGATTTTGCACTTTCAGCTACATCGTTACGTTTACTGAACTGTCTTTTATTATAGCTTATAGAAGTAAGCCAGTCATAAACGTCTTCTACGGCTTTTTTTTGGTCAAGACTATTTATCTGATTAAACTCTGGTATGTTGTCATACTTAAACTTATCAATTAATGGCTGAATTTTTACTGGAGATGCGGTCAAATCTTTAACTGTATCAACATCACAAAGAATATCGGCAAGCTTATTTACGCAGTCCTTTAAGCTCAAATTGCTGCTTGAGCTTACCGTATTGTTCCACTCTGCAATAATACCCTTTTTTTGTTTATCAAGGCAGGACATAAAATAGCCGGCAGGAGTTGCAAGTGAAGTATAGGATATTATTATTTTAGCAATAACTTCTTCTGCAAAGTTTTGAAGCTTACCGGCTTCACAAAAATGCTGTATACCATTTCGGTTACGGTGTAAAAGCACAAAAGGTAATGCAAGCTTTTTTATGTTACTGTCAGCATCTGCACTACCTGAACTAAAATCAGGTCTTATACCGTACCTGTTCGCTCCCTGTCTTACTATACCGCCACAATAACTGTCCATTGTCTGAATATGAACTGAAGCAAAATCTTCTATTGCTCTTTTAGCATTTTCTTTTCGCTTTTCATCAACAGTCCCTGTTTTATCTTCTGCAAAAACTGTTAATGTTTCATATATTCGCTGATACATTTCTGCTGCAGCTTTTTTTGTAAATGTTAATGTCAAAATTGAGGATGCTTTTAGCGAAGAGTCTTCCATTAAAAGCCAGGCAAAACGGGTTGCAAGCACCTGCGTTTTACCACTACCGGCACCCGCTGCAACAACTGTATTATCTGTTCTGCAGCAGACCTTTTTCTGCTGGTCATCAAGTGCCCTTTTCAATATATCAAGATACTCATAGCTCATTTTGCAGCTCCCTTTTTTTCAATATTGTGCCCTGCGACACTGTAAGCATATCGACAGACTGTCTTAAAATCACAGCCAAAACAATCATCATGCACATCGACATCATTAAACTTACAGTCTGACTCTGATTTTGGAACAAAATCACCGTGACTGACTGCATCGTAGAACCTGTCTGTATATTTGCCCAAAGCATCAAGACTTGGTTCATAACATGTCATGTTTGACTTATCATTACCTTCTTCAATAATACGGATTTCTTTACCCTGTCTTATTGAGTTAAACCCCATTATACTTACAGGTATACTTGGTTTATTTAAGTTCCATAACTTAACATACATACCACACTGAAAGTTATTCAGACGCTGAGTAACATTATCAACATTGCATTCAATCTTTGTTGGCAAAGCATTATTTTTATAATCAACAATGGCAATATTACTTTCTTCATCATCTGAGCAGACTATACAGTCAATTTTTCCAGACAATGCATAAGGTTTATCTTTTTCCATACCGCACATCCAGTGCTCTAATGCATAAACTGTGTACCAGGCATAGCGGTCCTGAGAACAAAAACTCCGTAAAAAAGATAATATTATATTTACAAATTTTTCTTCCTGACTGTGCAGTACATCTAATGCTAAGGGACTGTCAGCAAAACTCATTGACTTATCATCAATAGCTGCTTTTGTGTATTTTCGTACAAGTGACTCAATTTTTTCGTTATCATTTCCAAATGAACCGTCAGCATCTGATACAGGCAGTTTTTTTAAGTCACTGAACAAAAGTTCAAGTATTTTATGATTTATATTTCCCTGTGCATATGGGTCTAAGAGATTTATATCAAGGGAGTCTTCCTTTAGTTTTAATACGTTGCGTAAAAGCCACTTTCGCTGACACGGAAAAAACATATTCATGTCAGCCTGGGTAATTTTCATAACTGATAAATCATGTAATGCCTTCTCATCCACTAATCCTTTGCCGTCATTACAAATAGCTGAATCGGACCTGTTTTTGCAAAGAACATAGTCTATTTTATCCAGTATGGACTTTTCATTTACATAATCCACCTGTTTTACCTGTGCAAAGTCAGAAAAGAATTTCCAGTTATTAAACTCATTAACCTGATATGATGATAATGAGTGAATATTTGTATCGCCACTTACCAGATATGATTTTTCATTCACGTTAAAATCATATCTATCAAGATCTGTAAAAACAGACTTGTCTTCTCTTATCTGAAAAAAACTATGAGGAATCGCAAAGCCGCTAAAGGTTTGTTCACTGGTACTAAATATAGTATTTTCACAGCCGACGTTATTAGATTTTCCGTAAAGACGTATAAAAGCCCTTGAAGCATAGTCACTGTCACAAACTCCAAGCAGGCTGCGTTTTTTACTGTTCAAAAATGACATAGGTCTGTACGTTACAGACAATGCATTTTGAGTACAGTTAATGACAATATTAAACTTATATGCAGCACAGGCTGCAACCTTATAATCAAAGACATTAACCCCAGTTATAGTTTCCTGAGGCCTATAGCTTTTACCTGATATTTCATTTAAATAAAAATCAAAGTGATTGTTTATACATAAACTCAAAGGCTTAATAAAGTCTTTTTCAAGCTGAATGAGGGAAGAAAGCTCTGTAAGGCACCGCCCCAAAATATTGTCAGCAGCTTTTGAAAAGCCATCTTCTCGTAAAAACTCTTTTTTAAAAATAAACCAGGATGTCTGCAATGACTCAAAGTCCGTTGATTTATAAATAGATTCGATATGTTTACGCAACTTTACATAGTAAATATATTCATTTTCATGTTCGCGTTTACCACCTAGAGCCTTTATCCATACATCATTATCCTTTTGCTCACTGTAATTGCAGATACAATGAAGTTCACTACCCTTACGTACCAGAGACAGATTAACTGCTCTTTCTTTCCATGGAATATATTCATTCAATAAAAGTGTACGAACACTATCAAAGGAAAAGTTATCAGCGATACAGTCACGTATATTGTTAAAAACATCACCTGCGCTGTTTATTGTAAGACTCTGTCCGGCTCGTATAACATGAGGTATACAGTACTTTTTAAACTCTCTGTCAATATAAGGCCTTATTGCTGATAAATCAGGAACATGAACAGCAATTTCACTCCAATCTTTTGCTCTGCCACTGTCTATAAGATTACGAACATACAATGCGGTTCGCCTCAGTTCAGAACGCGAATCTTTATAGCAATACACATAGTATGGATAATTAAGCTCATCCGGAAGTTTAACACAAGTAACATTATCTGCAGATTTCAAAACAGTTTCATAATCATCAAAGTCTTCAAGTTGTTCTGGATAAAAAATAATATATTTGTCGTCTGTAACATTAAAATCAGGGGTTTCCCAGGCAGGCTCAAACATCGACTGTCCTAAGAAATCTTTATACCGCTCATACAAAATAAGATAGTCATTATCCTCATCATCCAAGATACTTTTATCAAGCGTTATAAAGCGGTCATGCCATTTTTTTAACTGGGGCAGGTTACCAGAAATCCAGTCAGCAAATGAATATGCATCTTTTGCATATGACGGGTTAATTATTGAATTAAAAATCTGATTTTCAGAGTTTTGCTTTATAAGGTTGTAGACAAAGACTTTTCGTAATACAGCAGGTATTGCGTGCATCCCCTGTTTTTTGGCGGTTATAAAGCGTTCCTTAAATTTGTCCCACGGAATGAACTGCTCAGTGGCAACAGCTTTTACACCTGAGTCAGAAGGATTTGTTATACACCACTCTACCCAAGAGTTTAATGCAATGTCTGTTGCAAACACAAAAAACACATGATCTTGATTTAGGTATTGTTTTAATATTTGAGGGATTAGCGAAGAATCTTTTTTTAGTGTTATCAATTAGTACTATCTCCATGAAGACTTTTTATATAACTATTATACAATATTAAAGTCTTCTGGAAATGTACTTTATAACTTTTTTAACGGGCAAGCCATCCACCGTCAACAGCAAGAGTAAAGCCATTAACGTAGTCACTTGCAGCACTTGCTAAAAATACAACTGCACCACCCATATCTTCTGGAGTACCCCATCGTTGTGCAGGAATACGGTCCAATATTGAGTCACTGCGGTCCTTATCGTTTCGCAATGCTTCTGTATTATTTGTAACCATATAGCCAGGAGCAATTGCATTAACACAAATACCATACTTAGCCCATTCATTTGCCATGGCTCTTGTCATACCAAGTACACCTGATTTACTTGATGTATAAGCAGGAACACGAATACCACCCTGATATGAAAGCATTGAAGCAACTGAGATGATTTTTCCACCAGATTTTTGGGCAATAAACTGTTTTGCTACAGCCTGAGCTAAAAAGAATACAACCTTTTCGTTAATTGCTGTAACTTTATCCCAATCATCTTCTGTATAATCAATGGCATCATTACGTATAATAATACCAGCGTTGTTTACGAGAATATCAATACGACCATATGCATCAAGAGTTTCTTTTATAATGCGCTGGATTGGCTCTGTTGAACCTAAATCTGCCTTTATGGCAATAAACTCTCCACCATTCTTTTTGATAAGAGCTGCAGTATCATCACACTCGCGGCGTGCTACACCTGCAACCTTTGCTCCAGCTTCTGCCAGTGCAACACACATACCTTGTCCAAGACCAGTATTGGCTCCAGTAACAATCGCAACCTTGCCGTCAAGCTTAAAAGAATCAAGAATCATTTTAAATCACCTGGATTAAATATAATTTCCTGCCATAAAATGTCACAGGATAACACAGTTTAGCTACTAATACATTTATTGTCAATTTATGACATAAATATCAAAATTTTCACATTTATTATAAAGCAATACTTTAACTTGCATATTTTAATCTATATAATGAAATTCAAATGAATAAGTTTATTTTTTCTGTCGCTGAATACCGTAAAATGGTTATACTCACCTTAATCACAATACCAACAGGTGCTGTAATCGGGTTAATTGAAGTTCTATTTGGAAAAGGCTTAAGTATTGTTACAGGTCTGCGCAATATTAATCCCCTTTATTTTATTCCAGTACTCCCTTTTGCAGGTGTACTTATTGCATATGTTTACAAAAAAATAGGTAAAAAAAGTATAAAGGGTATGGGAATCGTATTTGGTGCAGCAGCTAGTCGTGAAAATATTCCTGCCCGCATGGTTCCTATTGTAATGAGCGCCAGCTGGATTACTCATTTATTTGGAGGCAGTGCAGGACGTGAAGGGGTTGCCGTACAAATTGGTGCAGCAGTTTCAGACCAGATAGGAAGAAGAATACATTATAAAGATGCAAAAGAGTCGTTTATAGTAGCAGGTATGGCAGCAGGTTTTGCAGGATTATTTCAAACTCCTATGGCAGCACTGTTTTTTGCCCTTGAAGGTCTTGAAGCAGGAAAAATGAAGTATAAAGCCCTTGTTCCTGCCATGGCATGTGCATATTCATCTTATTCTGTTGCAAACTTTTTTGGTCTGCATAAGTTTTATAATCCAATCAGTATTCATTACATACTTAATGGAACTCTTGTTTTTAAGCTTGGTTTACTTGGACTTTTATTTGGCGTACTGGGGGCATTATTTGCAAAAAGTCTTGAACAGACAAAAATACTTGCGAAAAAAAAGATTCAAAATCCTCTAAAACGTATTTTTATAATGGCAGTTCCTCTTGCAGTTTTACTTATGCTGACAAAAGGAAGATACTCAGGCTTTGGAACAGAAATAACTGTCAATGCAGTAACAACTGGACAAGTCTTTTACTGGGATTTTGCATTAAAAGCGATTTTTACAATAATTACTCTTGCCGCAGGTTTTCAGGGGGGAGAGCTTACACCAATTTTTGCCATAGGCTCAAGCTTTGGAGCGGTAATTGCACCATTATTTGGCCTTGATCCAGTGTTTGTAGCAGCAATAGGCTACTCTGCTATGTTCGGAAGTGCTACAAATACCCTTTTGGCACCAATACTTATTGGTGGCGAATGCTTTGGATACAACAATGTTTCATACCTTGTAATCGTATGTGCAATTGCCTATGTGTTTAACTTTAACCAGTCAATATACAGTGCACAAAAAAAGCAGCATATGCTGCGATAGTCAATGAAAAAGACTTTTAACAAAAAAGCCCTTGCATTACTGCAAGGGCTTTTCATTTATAATGACAAAAGTTATTTATTCATTAAATCCATATACTTATCAGCAAGTCTCTTTGACTTTACATCTGCAAGACCATGATAGTTTTCTGGCTTTTCAAAGAAGTTTTCAGGATTTTCAACACCAAGCTTTTCGAGCTGAGAAGTGATTTTTGCAAAAGCTTCTGTATGAGTTTTTAAAACTTCAAAGAATGTCTTACCTGTCTGTTCAGCTTCAAGAGTAATCTTACGGATTACTTCATGACCATCTGATACTCCAGCTTCACCTAAAAGGATATAAGCTGGTTCTGCAAGAACCCCACCCTTAACTTTACCACCAGCACCAGCAAGATTTTTTGCCATGCTTTCACGGTCAGCCTGAAGTCCTGCAACAACCTTATTCATACGGGCAACACCCATTGTAAAACCAGTAACATAATCAGCAATAAAGCGCTGTGAAGCTGAGTTAGTTAAATCACGCTGATGTTCACTAATCTGATCCATATAGAATGTAATAACACGTGGTGTCATAGCCTTCCATAATGACTTAACATGTTCACTGTTCCATGGATTACGCTTTTGAGGCATTGTTGAGGAACCAACCTGTGTTGATGAAAAATATTCAAACACTTCACCAATCTCAGATCGCTGTAAGTTACGTAAATCGTCAGCAAGATTTGCAATAACACCAAAAGCAACATTGAGCTCAAGCAAAAGACGAAGCAAATACTCAGGTTCAACAAGCTGATTTGAGTATTCAGATGGTTCAAGACCAACAAAGGCTAAATAGCGTGCTTCGAGATCTTCAGGATCTTTAACAATCATTGAAGGTCCGTTGTATGATCCCACAGGACCTGCAAGCTTACCCTTGAGCTGATTTGACAACTCTTCAATGCGAAGGATTGATTTACCAAGACGGCTTACAAACTCTGCAATAGACCAGCCAAATGTAATTGGAACTGCGTGCTGGCCATGAGTACGACCAACCTGAGGAGTTGCACACTCCCTGGCAGCAATTGTACAAAGATTTTTTTCAAGGGATTTAAGTTCAGGAAGGACGACGTTCTGCACAGCATCACGCATACGCATTGAAAGTGCAGTATCAAGAATATCAACACTTGTTGCACCAAGGTGTACTAAAGGAGCAACTTCAGCAGGTACCATCTTTTTCATTACGTTTACAAGAGCTCGGATATTGTGCTGAGTTTTTTCTTCTTCCTTGTAAACTTCTTCAGGATCAACTGTTTCTGCTACATTATCAAGTGTTTTAGCCAGTTCATCAGTCAGCTGACCGCGAACCTGCAGGTGAGCTTTTACAAGAGCTGCCTCACACTTTGCACACGAACGTACAGAAGCCTGTTCTGAAATATACTTAGATAAGCCATCGAAAACCGCTTTCTCACTAAGTGAGTAGCGGTGGTCCAAACATGAGATATTCTCAAATATGTTACGGGTTTCCATGGCTCATTATTATTGCTAAAAAATGAAAAAAAAGCAATAAACTTTAAAAAAAGTATAGACCCGTTAAATAATTCTCATTAATATTCTTGTTCGGTAACAGGTTATCTGGAGCCTTATATTCAATTCAGGTGGTAACGGTTTTGTTTAATCGTGAAGAGTACGTTTCCAATTCAGAGTGGAATCGTTTTTTGGAGTTTTCTAAAGATTTAGAAACACCAAACATTGTAGTTAATCTACACCAGATTAAGCGCAACTATATTAAGTTACGCGACTCTTTTCCTTATGCGCATATCTATTATGCCATAAAGGCCAACCCAGGTCTCCCCGTTCTTAAGCTTTTAGCAGAATTGGGGTCAAACTTTGACATAGCTTCACGCTATGAGCTTGATAAAATAATGTCTATCGGTGTTACAGGTGACAGACTTTCATATGGTAACACAATAAAAAAGGCAAAGGATATCAAGTATTTTTATGATAAAGGCGTACGAATGTTTGCCACTGACTGCAAAGAAGACCTTAAGAATATTGCAGAACAGGCTCCAGGTTCACGCATTTATGTACGTATGCTCCTTGAAAGTACTCAATCAGCAGACTGGCCTTTAAGCCGTAAATTTGGCTGTCACCCTGACATGGCTTACGATCTGCTTGTTATGGCTCGTGACTTAGGACTTACTCCATATGGTGTAAGCTTCCATGTAGGTAGCCAGCAGCGTGACATCGGTATTTGGGACGAAGCTATTGCAAAAGCAACTTATATGTTTTCGTCTCTTGAAGAAGAAGAAGACATCCACTTAAGCATGATTAACATGGGTGGTGGATTTCCAGCTCATTATATACAGCCTACAAATGACTTACAGGCATATGCATCTGAAATAACACGCTATCTTCGTGATGACTTTGGTGAAAACATGCCAATGATAGTCCTTGAACCAGGCCGCTCTCTTGTTGGGGACTGTGGTATTTTAACAAGTGAAGTTGTTATGGTAAGCCGAAAAAACAATACTGCCTTACAGCGCTGGGTATACCAGGATGCAGGTAAGTTTAACGGTCTTGTTGAAACTTTAGACGAGTCAATTAAGTATCCTGTAATCTCAAGTAAAGATGATCCAACGGCAAAGGAAGGTGAAGTTATTTTAGCAGGACCTACCTGTGACAGTATGGACATTATGTATGAAAAGATTAAGTACAAGCTCCCTATTAACTTAAAACAGGGTGACAAGCTTTACTGGCTCTCAACAGGAGCATATACATCAACATATGCAAGCGTTGAGTTTAATGGATTTCCTCCTATAAAAACTTACTTCATGGACTAAAACTCCTGAATATTAAAAATGTGCTCACCATAAGGCGAGCACATTTTTTTTATATACAGATACACAAACAATGAAATATTGTTATAAAATCTTGTTCTGTAATAAAAAGCACTTTATTATCTAACTATCTATGAAACAACGAATAATGATTATTGAAGACAATCAGGAAATTGTCGAACTTATAACACTGTTTTTGGAACAGGAAGGTTTTGAAACATGCAGTTATGAGACAGCAGAGCTTGCTTTGCAAAACTTTGATAAAGACAAGCCTGATTTAATTACTCTTGATATAAATCTCCCTGGAATGAGTGGCTTTGACTTTATTCCACTTATACGTCAAAAAAGTTCAGTACCTATTTTGTGTTTGACAGCCCGTACAACAGACATAGATGTTGTAACAGGTCTTGGTAACGGTGCTGACGACTATATCCCAAAACCATTTTCATCAATTGTTCTTACAGCCCACATAAAAGCCCTCTTACGAAGAGCACAATCATCAGGTCCCGGACAAGAACAAAATGAAGTTCGGTTTGGACCATACACATTCATTGTTACAAGTTTTATACTTCAAAAAGAAGATATGCAGATTCCCCTTTCAATGAGAGAATGCAGACTTCTTGATTATCTTATTAAGAACAACGGAGCAAGTAAAACTCCTGAAACAATCTACAAAGACGTTTGGCAAAATGAATATGGAGATCTAACTACAGTAGGTGTTTATATACAGCGACTCCGAAAAAAAATTGAAGACGATCCTAAAAATCCAAAGTATATCCTTACAACAAACGGAGAAGGATACTCTTTTAATGCACAAGAGATAATACGATGAACTTTAAATCACATCTGTACTGGGCATCCGGAGTGCTTACATATATACCGGTAAGCTTTATTGTTCTTTTATTTTTTAGTGGTGTTTTTGATACCTACACAAAAGACAGTGCCCTTAAAAGATCAGCTCAAAGCATGTATGACAGTCTTGAAAAAGATGATTGGTCAAGTTTTAAAATTGATGAGCATTTAAGTAAAACATTTAAACTTAAAATCATTTTTTTTAGTGAAGACGGAGAAGTTTTATACACAAATATTCCTGAAATCAAAAATGAAACCCACATTACCCCCGAACTTATCGGAATCCTATACAAAGCATACCTCAGAGACAGCCGCATTACAATGTGGGCTCTAAAAGAAGTCGAAGAAAACTATCCGCACATATTAAGTGATATAGACGGTTACGGAAAGTATAATTTAAGAGCCGTTACGTTTATGCACAGTTCAAATCTCTTATATACAAGACCTATAACACGGCTTATAATCTCACTTGTATTAGTCTTAACCCTTACAATCTGTGTAATAGTAAGTATTTTTATACTTTTAAGCATTGGTCGGTTTGCTATATCAATAAAAAAACTTACAACTGCCTACGATCAGGGAAACTATTCAAAAGATATTCCTGTACAAGGCAGCTTTGAAGAACGTGCAATCATAAAAGTTTTTAACCAGATGAGCCGTCACATACGGAAAAATGAAAAGCAGCGGACAAACCTGATTATGGGACTGAGTCATGACTTTAAAACACCATTGACACTTATCAGAGGTCATGCTGAACTAATAGCCCAGCAAAACAACGAACATAATAAAGTCATACATAAAAGTACCCATGTTATCACAGCTAAAGTTGAACAGCTTACAAACATGGTGACAGAGCTTACAGAGCTAGTATCCCTTGAACAAGGTGACTACCCTGTAAAAAAACAATATATCGACCTGAAAAAATGGCTGAACTCATATATTAGACAGGCAGAAGGCATTGCCGTTGTATATAAAAAACACATAGACTCAATGATTGACTTAAAGGACAATATTCAGTTACACATGGATCCAAAGCTTGTAGAGCGTCTTTTAGACAATCTTATTCACAATGCTATGAGATACACTGATGACAACGGTATAATTACCATTACGGCAAAGACAAATAAACAAAACAAAGTAATACTTTGCGTACAGGACAATGGTCCTGGAATAGATAAAAAGGACAGACCTTTTGTTTTTGATATGTTTTACAGGGCAAGTCCATCGCGCAAAACTCCTGGTATGGGCATAGGGCTGTCCATTGTAAAAGATATTGTTGATGCTCATGGCTGGAGCATTACACTGACAGAAGCAAAACCTACTGGATGTATTTTTACAATAATTACATAAAAAAAGCAGGGAAACAAAACTCATCAGTAAAGTGAGTCTTTATTTTCCCTGCCCAATTTATTTTATGCCATCAATTTATTTTGCGAGACATTCATCCAAAGCTGCAGAAATTGCTTTTTTATCAAGGTCTTTACCAATGATACAAAGCTTAATCATACGATCCCCTGCCTTTTCATCCCATTCTTCTTTTATCTGAGGATTTTCAGCAAGAACCTTTTTTTGCTCCCCTGCAGGTAATGAAGCAATCCACTGACCTGAGTAGCCGGCCTGTATCTGACGACCTGAAGTTTCAAATACATAAGCCATTTCCTGCTCATCGCTGAACCATAACAAACCTTTACAGCGAATAATGTTACGTGGCCATGTATTACAATACTTATCTAACTTTTCACGGTCAAAAGGAGTACGGCGATAGTAGATAAATGTACCGATACCATATTCGTCTTCGCTTTCACCTTCGTGACGATGTTCATGATGGTGGTGATGATGATCATGTTCGTGATCATCGTCGTCGTCATGGTGATGATGCTCTTCGTGATCATGGTCCTCATGGTCATGATCTTCGTGTTCATGATGATGTTCATGTTCATCTTCTTCGTCATCATCAATTTCATCTTCTTCAAGATGCTTGCACCAGCCTGCACTTGCATATACATCTTCAAAATCAAAAGAACCTGTAGCAAGAACATTTTCAACAGGAACCTTACCATGATCTGTCTCAATAATCTTTACACCAGGATGTAATGCATTAATTACAGCTCTAACCTGCTTAAACTCATCTTCAGTAACAAGGTCTTTTTTGTTAATAATAAGTGTAGAACAGAACTCAATCTGCTGAACCAGCAAAGACTCAATATCTTCTTCGCCGATAGCTTCCTTGTTAAGGAGTTTTTGTCCACCAGCAAACTCATCAACAAGACGGGCAGCATCAACAACACCAACAACATTATCAAGCTTACCGTTCTTTATAGTTTCAAGCTCCTGAGCTATTGGCATTGGCTCACATACCCCTGAAGCTTCAATCATAATATAGTCATACTTACCTGTCTTTATAAGGTTTTCAATATTTTGAGCAAGCTGTGTTTTAAGATTACAACAAATACAGCCGTTTGTAAGAGGAATGATACTGCTTGTGTCAGTAATTTTGGCACCTGAAGCGATAAGTTTTTCGTCAACGTTAACCTCGCCAATATCATTTACGATTACAGCAACCTTAAAGCCTTCCTGATTGTTTAAAACCTGATTCAGAAGAGTTGTTTTTCCTGCTCCCAAGTAACCACAAAGGAGTGTCATAGGTGTTAATTTTTTAGCCATTTATATATAACCTCTAAAAATTGATACAAATAAATAAAACAGTGACAATTATAAAATAAGCTCACCGATATCTGAATATAATTTACTCAATTTTATAAGAAAAGACTACAACAATCGTACTAAAAAGATGTTATGCAGAGGGTTTAAAAATAAAAAAAGCCTGCTTTACACTTTTGTACAGAAAACTTCTGACAAAAAGCAAACAAGCTTTTTAAAATATACAAGGTATTTTAGTTATAACATGTGTATAAATAATATTCCAATAAATATTTAGTTATAACTAGATAAAAAAAATTACAAATTTTTAAAATTTTGCAAAATACCTATTGATTATTTTTTTAATAAAGCGTATATTATCAAACGTCACGAAGACATGCCGGTGTAGCTCAGTTGGTAGAGCAGCAGACTGAAAATCTGCGTGTCGTTGGTCCGATTCCAACCGCTGGCAAGATTAAGACTTGAAGTAAAGCTTCAAGTCTTTTTTTATTTAAACACTGTGATACCAAACTAATCTTACTCAGTTTTAAATACCTTTATTGTATCAACCAGCGTTTTAGCGTTTGCCGATAATTCTTCAGACATAGCTGCAAGCTCTTCAGAAGCACTGGCATTTTGCTGTGTAACCCCATCAAGCTGTGAAATTGCAATCTTTATCTGCTGAGCACCAATATCCTGTTCATGACACGCATTTGAAATAGTTTTTACCAGTTCACTAGTCTGCTCTATTGATGGTAAAACAGTTTTTATCTTTGTCCTTGCATTTTCAGAAGCTCTCAATGTATTAGCCGAGAGTTCCATAATTTCACTAGAGCTTGCCTGTGTGTGTTCAGCAAGCTTTCGTATTTCTGTAGCAACTACCGAAAAGCCTTTACCAGCCTCCCCTGCTCGTGCAGCTTCAATAGCAGCATTTAGGGCGAGCATATTTGTCTGATAGGCAATATCATCTATGAACTGTATTTTTTCAAGAATTTCTTTTATATAATCTACAGCACCTGCAACAGCTTCGGCCCCTTCATTACCTGTAACAGAAGTCTGTTCCGCAATCTCGCCGGTTTTTGCAGCATTATCTGCAGTCTGTCTTGTAGTACCAGCAATTTCTTCCATTGTTGATGACATTTCTTCCGTTGAGGCAGCCTGTGTACTTGCTCCAGAAGAAATTTCCTGGCTTGATGAACTTATCTGTTCACTTTCAGCAAGAACAAGTACGGAGGTTTCTTTTACCTTTATGATTACATCTCGTATTTTTTGTATTGTCTGATTAAAGTATCCAGACAATTCTGCTATTTCATCGCTGCCATTAACCGGCAGCTTTACAGTTAAATCCCCGTCACCTTCTGATATTTCCCGTAATGCTGCAGTCGCCATAACAAGAGGTTTTGTAAGCCTTCGCACTATAAAGTTTGTAAATACACCAGCTAAAACAATACACACTATCAAAGCCATGAAAATAAACTTCAAGGCATTAATAAAACTATCGGTAAAATCTGATACAGGACCATCTACAATGATGTACCATGGGGTAGAACCTGCAGGACAAGAGGCAAAGTAACTGTTTTTATCAATTATTACTTTAGGTTCTGCAAAAAGACAGTCATATGCAGTGTAATTAACATCTTCATTGGTAAAATAATTATCAGTCAGTATTTTTGAAAAATCTTCATTTGTAACAAATAAACCATCTTTATCAACGATGTATGCATGCCCATTTGGAGAGAGCTTATAGCTGCTTATATATTCCGCAAGTTCATTTATAATAACATCAGCTGCAGCAACTCCATTTATTTTATCATTATCACCACGGGCAGGACTTGATACTGTAACACAAATCTCACCTGTCATAGAGTCAACATAGGGCTCTGTGTAGGCAATTTCACCCAGGCCTGAAACAGCAGCTTTATACCAGGGTCTTTCGTTAGGTATCCAGTCATCCTCGGGTATCCAGTCACTTGAGTCAAGATAAAAACCTCTGCGGTCAAAACGTGATATATCTGTAGCATAATAAATGCTGAAAGAATTATTTGCCCTTAAAGCAAGACCATTCATAACATCATTTAAAAAGCCCCTGTCATTACGCTGGGATGCCATGGTTGAAAATGTAGAAACAGACTCAGTATATATTTTGAACATCTGATCAACTTCAAGGCTTAGTTTTTGTACTGAAGTTAGAGTATCATTACGAATCGTAATATTCGTAGTACGAAGAAACAGCAGTGTAAAAATAAAACATAAAAAAACGGCAACTGCAATAAAAGGAATTAAATTACTGATTAATATTTTTTTTACTAGTGAAAATCTTTTAGATGCAAACATAAACAAACCTCTACTAGACTATGTGAATATTTTAACATGATTTACAGTTACTGCTATTAAAATGTCATTATAACTGTTAAATATAACAATAAAATCTATTTTCAGAACTTAGACAGCTGATAAAACAAGGCAAAAGAAAAAATATAAAAAAAAATGATTTTTTTTCAAAAAAAGTGTTTTAAGTTGTTGACTCTTTTTTTGATAAGGTATATATTAACACTCGTTCCGCTGATACAGCGAAACAACAAAACAAACGCTGCCATAGCTCAGTTGGTAGAGCACGTGATTTGTAATCTCGGGGTCGTGGGTCCAAGTCCTACTGGCAGCTATAAATAAGGGGAGTTTCCCGAGTGGTCAAAGGGGACAGGCTGTAAATCTGCTGCCTCGTGCTTCGTAGGTTCGAATCCTTCACTCCCCATATTTATGTCTCCTTCGTCTAGTGGTTAGGACATCGGGTTTTCATCCCGACAACAGCAGTTCAATTCTGCTAGGAGATGATATTTTTGCGGCAGTCATATAACGGCTCATTATCCCAGCCTTCCAAGCTGGAGACGAGGGTTCGACTCCCTTCTGCCGCTTTGTTAAGCACTTAAACTTTTGTTTAAGTGCTTTTTTTTATTTAAAATAATTCATAAGGTTTAACATAACAAAAAATAATTCTGTAAGCCCCCTTCTCCCATCTGCCTGTTATAACAAAAAAATTAAGCATATTACATTAATGTCAAGGATTACATTTTATAAACTATTTTAAGAATAAAACCTTATACTTTTACATATGAAATTTAGTGAATATCAATACAACAGGCCAGATTTTGAAAGCTACAAAAACGAAATGCGTTCAAATCTTACACTCTTTAGTCAGGCATCTTCAGTTCAACAGCAGATTGAACTGTTAGATAAAATAAATAAGCTTCGCAACAACATTAGTACACAAGGTACCCTTGCAAGTATACGTCACTCAATAAACAATAATGACGAGTTTTACAATGGTGAAAACGATTATTGGGATGAATACAATCCTCTTTATCAGGCAGAAGAAGCAACCCTTGCCAAAACAATACTCGCATCTCCTTATCTTGAGCAGTTAAAGCAGCACTACCCTGCACAGTTTTTTACATTACTTTCAAACAGTGTAAGAGCCTTTGATGACTGCATCATTCAGGATTTGCAGGAAGAAAATAAACTTACTTCAAAATATGACAAAATCATTGCTACAGCAAAAATTGACTTTGAAGGTAAAACATATACAATTCCTGGTTTAAGACCATTAACCCAAAGCCCTGACAGAGACTTACGCAAAAGGGCAACATTGGCCCGCATTTCATACTTTGAAAAACATGAAAGTGAGATTGATGATATATATGACCAGCTTGTAAAAGTAAGGGATCGTATTGCAAAAAAGCTTGGCTTTAAAAACTTTGTTGAGCTTGGCTATGTCCGTATGAACAGGTCTGACTACAATGCTCAGGATGTTGCAAATTATCGCAAACAGATTTTACAGTCCGTTACGCCTGTTGCAGACCAGCTTTCTGAATTAAAGAGACAGAGACTTGGCTATGAAAAGCTATATTTTTACGACAGCTCATACCAATTTAAAAGCGGAATGCCAAAGCCACAGGGAGATGTAAACTGGATTATTGAAAACGGTCGCAAAATGTACAGTGAGCTTTCACCAGAAACTGCTGAGTTCTTTAAGTACATGGCAGACAATGAGCTTATGGACCTTGTTTCAAAGGATGGTAAAGAAGGGGGCGGATACTGCACATTTTTACCTGATTTTGGATCTCCATTCATTTTCTCAAACTTCAACGGTACCGAAGGTGATATTGAAGTATTGACCCACGAGGCAGGACACGCGTTCCAGATATATTCTTCGCGCAATATCTCTATCCCGGACTGCCAGTGGCCAACCTATGAGTCTTGTGAAATCCACTCAATGTCTATGGAGTTTTTTACATATCCATGGATGAAAAACTTTTTTGGTAAAGATATCGATAAATTTTATTACAACCACCTTGCAGGCACAATCGAGTTTTTACCATACGGAGTGCTTGTTGATCATTTTCAGCACGAGGTATATGAGCATCCTGAGATGAGTGCGAAAGAACGAAAGGACACATGGCGACGTCTTGAAAAGATGTATCAGCCATATAAAAATTATGAGGGAGCTGACTTTTATGAAAGAGGAAACTGGTGGTTCCAGCAGGCCCACATATTTGATTCTCCTTTCTACTACATTGATTACACCCTTGCTCAAGTGTGTGCATTACAGTTTTATGTAAAGCTCTGCAACAATTACAATGAAGCATGGAAAGACTACCTTCACCTGTGTAAGCTCGGTGGAACAAAAAGCTTTTTAGGCCTTGTTGCAGAAGCAAAGCTTAACAATCCTTTTGCTGACGGTACTATTGAAAAAACAATGACTGTAGTAAACGATAAGTTAAACGAGTTTTCAAAGGGTAATATAGAATAACCCCTTATAAACACAAAGGCTCTAGTTTCAAAAACTAGAGCCTTTTTTTTAGTTTTTTACAAGCTGATCTAAAGTTACACTATCTAAAAATTCTTCAATAAGATTATCAAGTTTAGACCACAAGGGTAAAGTTCTGCATTCACCTGCTTTTTCGCAAGGCTCAGCTCCCTTTTCAAGACATGCAACAGGAGCAAGGGAACCTTCAGTTATACGTAAAAGATCTCCTACCCGATATTGGTCAACAGGTCTGTTTAGTTTGTATCCGCCGCCTTTACCGTGAACTCCGTCAACAAATCCGTTTTTTGAAAGCATCGTCATAATTGCTTCAATATACTTTTGTGAAATATTCTGACGTTCAGCAATATCCCTTAGAGGAATACATTTAGAGTCAGAATGTTCTGCCAAATCAATTAAAACTCTAAGGGCATAACGTCCTCTTGTTGAAACAAACATGTAACACCTACCTAGTGGTTTAATATATCACAGACTAAAAAATAAATCCAACTATATACCTTTACAGATTATTCCGCCGCCAACTACTACATCATCAATGTAAAGCACAGCACTTTGACCAGGAGCTACAGCCCTCTGTTTTTCGTAAAACGATATTTTCCAGCTTTGCCCAACATAAGCTTCATTGTCATCATTATTTTTATTATACCGCTCTACACGGCACCTGACAGGTCTTCCTGCAAGGCGTATCTTTACAAGGGCATCAAAGCTTTCACAATCAGGAGTTACATCCCCACTCCAGACAAAATTATCAGCAATAAGACCATCACTATACATTTCATCATTAGGTGCCAGTACAATGATATTGTTTTTAGCATCGATGGAATGAACGTAAGCCGGATATTTTAATGACACACCAAGCCCCTTGCGCTGCCCCACTGTATAATGTTCAATACCTTTATGCCGGCCCAGTATATGTCCGTCAAGGTCGACAATATCACCTGAAACAGAAGGCATGTCACTAAAAAGCTGATCAAAATACTCAGGATCAACAAAGTCCTGGCTCTCCTGTCTGTCGGCACATGCAAGACCTGCTTTTTTTGCCAAAGCAAACACTTCACTCTTTTTCATCTGAGCTAAAGGAAACCTTACCTTACACAAAATTTCAGAAGGGATTCTGTACAAAAAATATGTCTGATCCTTAGACTCATCAGTTGCCCCTGCAATCATAAAAGGTCTTTTATCACTACCAAAAAGCCCCGTATCACTTTGAACCACACGGGCATAGTGACCTGTACAAAAATAGTCATACTCAATACCAAGTTTTGAAACTCCTTCAAGCATGGCTCCAAACTTTATATTACGATTGCACATAATACAGGGATTGGGTGTGCGGCCAGCACGGTATTCTTTTTTAAAATAATCAAGAACCTTTTGCTGATACTCCTCATGAGCATCTATCACTATGTATTTGATACCGTATCTTTCACAAAACTTCTGACACTCTTCAATATTTTCTTCTTCACCAGGGCCATAACAGGACTCACGAGTGTGTTTTGCATTGTTATTGGGAATAATTACAGGGTTTTCTTTATTCCAAATAGACATTGTAACGCCAATTACATTACAACCCTTTTCCTTCAAAAGATAAGCTGTCAATGTTGAGTCAACACCACCGCTCATACCAACTAAAACAGTATCCCCTTTTTGCGGCATCGAAAGATTTGTATAAGTCATTATATTTATCCTTATGTATATATACTGACAGTCAGACAAAAAAAGCCGCATTCAGCAAAATTATAAAATACTGAAGCGACTTTTTTATCTTTTTTCCGTCTAAAGTATGCCTATATGGCTTTAAAACCTTCTTCAAGGTCTGCAATTATATCGTCAATATGCTCGGTACCAATGCTTAGTCGTATTGTACTTTGTGTAATCCCCTGATCTTTAAGCTCTTCATCTGTAAGCTGAGAGTGTGTAGTTGTAGCAGGATGGATTACAAGGGATTTAACATCAGCAACATTTGCTAAAAGACTAAATATTTTTAAACTGTCAATAAACTTCCAGGCTTCTTCCCTTCCGCCTTTTATTTCAAAGGTAAATATACTTGCTCCACCATTTGGATAATATTTTTCATACAGAGCATGATCTGGATGCTCTGATAAAGAGGGATGATTAACTTTTAAAACCTTTGGATGATTTTTAAGGTACTCAACGACCTTTTTTGTATTTTCAACGTGTCTGTCAAGCCTCAATGATAAAGTTTCAGTTCCTTGCAAAAGTAAAAATGCATTAAATGGTGAAATTGAAGCACCCTGATCCCTTAACAGAATAGCCCTGATATATGTAACGTAAGCAGCACTTCCAACAGCATCCGCAAAGCTTATTCCGTGATAGCTTGGATTGGCAGATGCAATCTGAGGATATTTACCGCTTGCCTTCCAGTCAAACTTGCCACCGTCAACGATTACGCCCCCTAAACTTGTGCCATGACCGCCAATAAACTTTGTTGCCGAGTGAACAACAATATCAGCTCCATGCTCAAAAGGTCTGAAAAGATAAGGAGTACCAAATGTATTATCTACTACAACAGGTAAACCGTGCTTGTGTGCTATTTCAGAAAGCTTATCAAGATCCGGGATATCTGAATTAGGGTTTCCAAGTGACTCAAGGTATAAAAGCTTTGTATTTGGCTTTATAGCCTTTTCAACTTCATCAGCGTTATGGGCATCAACAAAAGTTGTATCAACCCCAAAGCCTTTAAGCGTATGTGCAAGAAGATTGTATGAGCCTCCGTATATTGTCTTTTGTGCCACAACATGATCTCCACTTTGGGCAAGGGCCTCAATGGCATATGTAATAGCTGCAGCTCCTGAAGCTACAGCAAGAGAAGCAACTCCACCTTCAAGGGCAGCAATACGTTTTTCAAAGACATCCTGAGTTGAGTTTGTAAGTCTGCCATAAATGTTACCTGCATCAGATAAACCAAACCTGTCTGATGCATGCTTTGAATTATGAAAAACATAAGATGTTGTCTGATATATAGGAACTGCTCTTGAATCTGTTGCTGGGTCTGCCTGTTCCTGACCTACGTGTAACTGTAATGTTTCAAAATGTAATTTAGATGTGCTCATATAATATTCTCCAAAAAAAATAAATAGTAAGATAAAAAAATTAGCTCGACTTTGTTTACTTACTACAGGCACATGACTCCGTTTCTAAAATTATGTCTTACCAAGTACTCAAAATACAAAACCATCATGTGCCTCCTTTTTTTAGAGATTTTATAACCTACTTTCTTAGTAGATAATAAGAGTATAATTCATTAACCCTACTTCGTCAATAGGTATTAAATAAAAATATTAATTTATCATAAGCATATTATAGATTACATAAAAATGGATTCACGATTGCAGCATAATAAAATCAGCACACTGTTAATATATAAATACACATAGAGTGAAAGCTCTTATTTATTGTAAGCATTAGGCAAAAAGGTTATGAAGTAAAATAAATGGGGCTGTATTTGTTTTTCCGGCGGAAAAATAAAAAATTTCCGGCGACAAAATAAAATTTTTCCGCCGGAGAATTTTTATTGGTGAGAGTATTAAAAAGATTTAACTATTCTTTTATCATAAGCTTACCAAACTGTCTTTCAATCTGTTTTGCGCAGGCAAGATTATTAACATCTTCTTCAGAAACTGTTTGTGAAAGCACTTTGTTTAACAGGCTTTCAGCATAGGGATGAATCATACGCTCATATAAGGACAAACGTACATTTTCGTCAGCTTCATCATAAAGCTTCTTTATAAAGCTTTTAAAAGGTAAATCTATATCAGCTTTCTGAACCTTTTCTATGATTAAATCACAGGTTTCAGAAAAACTGTCGTTACACATCTCTTTTACACGCTCAGCCATGGAAGCGAATGTGCCATAAAAAAAATCATCGTTTTCAAAAGAGCCTAAATAACAGTTAAGAATAATTCCAAGACGCGATACATCATAATACTCATTGTAAAGGTATTTGCCGTCCTCACTGTCTTTATCACAGGTCTGCAATGATGTATCAAGGAGAGACAGATACTCAAACACACATTCAAGGATTTTAGACTGTTCATCTTTATCGCAGTTTTCAATGACATGAACAAGAACAGCCTCATTAGAACTTTCCTTTTTTAAAGAGTCGACCTTTGAAAGCTCAATTTTAATATTATCAAGAATATACCCTATACTCTGTGCAGTCTTTAATGACTGAGCATCCTTTGTACTGTCATAATGCTTTTGATTGTAAGCCTGATACTTTGCAAGCACTGACATTAAGAAGCCTAAAGGACTTGTTTTAAACTCTTCAGTAGAGCTATCGTTTTTTTGCATTCTAACCTCTTAGACAAACTCTGTTTCAAGAGTAAGCACTACATCCATTTCAGGATAGTTTTGTTTTATCAGCTCTGTAAATGTCTTACGGGTTTCATCCCACTGATTAAACTCATAGTCAACGATAAAGTCACAATATATTTTATTAGTATCATGGCTTATGTATAAGGCATGATAACTTACAATATGATTGTTATCTGCAAGGTACTGCTTTACAAGTTCTGTTAAAGTTTTTATTTCTGCTGAGTCATTTCCTACTGCATATATACCGAAGACCATACCGATTTTATACTTATTCATTATTTTAATCTGCAGCGCATGGATAATCTCATAGGCTTCGCCTATAGTTTTTGTGTGGTCCATTTCGATATTAACAGAACCTGCATATGCATCAGGTCCGTAATTATGTATCATCATATCAACAGCATTGATAATACCATCAGTTGAACGAACTTCCTTATAAATCTGACGGGCAAGCTCTTCTTTACCAGACTCACCTATTATTTCAGAGGCATTTTCTCTTATGATTTCAAAGCCGCTTTTTAATACTACAAATGAAAATACAATACCTACAAATGCATCAATGGATATGTTAAAAAAGATAAAACACAATGATGACACAATTGTAAGAATCGAAATAAATGCATCATTACGGCTGTCAAGGCCCACAGCTACAAGAGCACTTGAGTCCACTGCCTTGCCGGTTTTCATTGTATATACACCCAAAAAAAACTTAATTACTGCTGTTACAGCAACCACAGCTGTAGCAAAAACTGTAACAGCAAGTTCAGATGGTTTAAAAAGACTTTCAACAGAGTCTTTTAAAAGCGATAAGCCTGCATAGGAGATAAGAACAGCAATAACAAGACTTGTTAAATACTCAATACGTCCATATCCAAAGGGATGCTTTTTATCAGGATGCTTTGCAGACAGTTTTGTTCCCACTAAGGTCAAAAGCGAAGAACTTGCATCGGTAGCATTGTTTATACCTTCTGAAATAATAGCAATAGAAGAAACTGCAATACCGATTACTATTTTTGAAGCAGCAACCAAAGCATTTACAGTGATTCCGATAATTGACGCGTTAATAATCTTTTTTTGTCTTGTAATCTGATCCATACAAATGATTATATATTAATAATTGTGTTTTACAAACCTAATATTCCTTTTATACCTTACCACCTATTTTACAAGACCTTTAAGCATTGCTATTTCTTTTGCATATCCTGAAATATCGTTCGGTGTCTCAAGTATCATAGGCTTGCCTTGCAGGACAGGATGATTTACAACCTGTTCAAACAAAGGTGTTCCAATACTACCCATACCAATAAGTTCATGGCGGTCTTTGTGACTTGCAAAAGGATTTTTGCTGTCATTAAGGTGCATTGCTTTTAGTAAATCTATACCTATTACTTTATCAAACTGTTCTAAAACGCTGTCTAAACCACTTACAATGTCGTATCCTGCATCATATACATGACAGGTATCCATACATACACCAAGTTTTTCTTTCAGCTCGACTCCGTCTATGATTGCCTTAAGCTCTTCAAAACTGCGGCCTACTTCGCTGCCTTTACCAGCCATTGTCTCAAGGAGCACTGTCGTAGTCTGGTCTTTTTTTAGTATCTTGTTAAGTATTTCAGTTATTAGTTCGATACCTTTTGCACTACCCTGCTTCATGTGACTTCCAGGATGAAAATTATAATACTGGTCTGGTATATACTCCATGCGTTTAAGGTCATCTGCAAAGACACTTAACGCAAAGTCTCTTACACTTTCTTTATCACTGCAGGCATTAAGTGTATATGGTGCATGAACAACAAGCTTACCAAAATTATTGTCTTTCATTAAATCACACAATTTTTTTGCATCATCACTATCAATTGCTTTTGCACTTCCGCCACGGGGATTACGGGTAAAAAAAGCAAATGTATTGGCACCAATATCCAATGCCTGTTTACCCATTGCATAAAATCCATCTGACGCACTTAAATGACAGCCTATTGTTAAACTCATACTTAAACCTCAAATTATCGCTATTGTCTATTGCACTGATTTTATCATAAAGCTATGCTTTTTTATATGAAAAAAACAAATGCAATGCGCCTCTTAGACAGCGCAAAAATAAAATATGAAACATTAAGCTACGAAGATGATGGAGAGCACGAGCTTAGCCGTGGGGCTGCAGGTAATATAGCTGCAAAGCTTGGGATTAATAGCGAACAGTGCTTTAAAACAATTGTTATGCGCACTGAAAGCAAACAGGTTGTTGTATTTTGCCAGAGTGCAGAACACGAAATAAACTTAAAAAAAGCCCGTACAGCCTGCGGTGCAAAGGAAATAACACCTGTTAAAAGTGAAGAGCTTTTGTCAATTACAGGATACATACGAGGTGGATGCAGTCCTATCGGTATGAAAAGAAAATTTGATACATATATTGATGAAAGCGCATTAAAGTTCGATAAGATATATATCAGTGCAGGAGTAAGAGGTCAACAGATAATCATTGCCCCACAAGATCTGGTCAAGGCTTGTGATGCTGTAACAGTCGACCTTATTCTTGAGTAAGTACAATATTATTTGGTAGTATTTAATTATGGTAAAGATTTTAAGAAAAGTCATATACATAGGAGCATGGTGTGCCCTCGTAAGTTTTCAGGGCTGTACAAAAAAAACACAAACAATCCCAGAGCCTGCCATTGAAGATGTTTTACCTGAAACGGCAGTTAAAATATATAAGCTTGATGAAGAATCTAAGGCTTTTTTGCAGAACAAAAAAGTTGCAGTCATATTAGGTTATGGCTATAACGATGAAGAGTCTGTTTCACTCATCAATAAAATGATTGATGTAAATTATGGACTTTGGTCAGAAGAAACCGACGGGACTGTTAAGATGTTTATTTATCCTGATGATTTTCAGGTATCAGGTCGTACACGTATAAGCCTTTTAGGTGATTTACTTCAGGACATTGATTTAAAAGGCATAGTAGTAATCGGTGCACCAGATGGCTTTTGCAATGCAGTAGCAAAGATTCAGGATAAAAGAGAAGACGGTCAGCTAGGATATCCTTTGTTTAATCTTTTACCTCAGGACGATATTTTAGGCTCAGAGTCTACATCGGACATTGTTCTTGATTACTCACATAAAAACAGCAGCAATCAGGAAGAACAGACTGAAGTTACATTGAACTTTGATGCACAGCTTTTAATCGACAATTCCATTGAACAGATAATTATGCTGAAATCAGACATAAAACAGGGCTCTTCTCTTTTACATCTTGTACAAGATATAGCAGGCAAGGATCACTCTGTAAGCTATTATACAGATTCAGAAACTGGTTTACGTTCTGTAAATCACTTTGTGTTTGAGTAGCGATCTGAAAGGAGAGTATTTGACAGGTATTATCGCAAAGGAAGATGAACTAAAACTACTGAAGGAAAAACAGTCCGCAAGGGTGATGGTAATATCAGACTCACACTCTAATCCTGAAGTGATACAGACTGTTTTGTCTATATACGGTCAAGGTTGTGATGTTTTATGCTTTTGCGGAGACGGTATACAGGATATTATACACTGTCTTGAAAACGGGTATAAATCAAAGGCATTTGCGCAATGCATACCTGGCACTATTGTTCTTTGCAGAGGCAATAATGACAGTTCCAGTGCAGTATACAAAACTGATAAAGCTACAATAATAAAAATACCAGAGGAAGTTGTTTTTGACGTCTGCGATAAAAAAATTTTAGTAACCCACGGACATCAACATGATGTCTATTACGGTACTGACAATTTGTTTTACTATGCCCGTGAAAATGCATTTAATGTAGTTTTATATGGACACACTCACATATCACATGCCCAGACAAAAAACAATATTACTGTTCTTAATCCAGGCAGCTGCTCTCTGCCTAGAGGAGGTTCAAGCCATACGTTTGCGATTCTTAATATACAAAAAAATAAACCTGTAGAATATGACTACTATGAAATCAAGGACTTTACAAAAGGGGAAATACAAATAGCTAACCATACACCATCCAGTGATGATTTTAATTTTTTCTGGTAGTTAAATATTATTTTACTGGCAGTTTTCACGCAGAGTAAAGCCGTAATAATCGTGTCCAGGGTATACCCGACAGTCTTCATCACATTTAAGAACTATCTTTTTTAAGCTGTTCATAATCTGAACTTCACTTCCACCATACAAATCTGTTCGACCCCAGGAGTGGTAAAACATAGTATCTCCGGAGATTAAAACCTTTTTTGCCTTATTATACAGACAACAGCTACCCTTAGTATGTCCCGGTGTATGTATTACTGTCCATTGAGAAAAGGCTTCTAAAACAGAGTCAGTAAAATGATAAACACCGCTTTCGTTTATAAGGTCAGACAATGTCTCACCATCTTTTAAGAAACTTGACTGCTCAGGTAAGTTTGAAACTGTGGGTATAAAAGAGGCAAAGCCCATTGCCTTTAAAGCTGCACTTTGAAGGTAAGAGCTGTCACAGCCAATCATTTCGCTGTCATCTTTATGGATAAGAATTGGTATATCTGGATAAGTTTTATGCAAAAACTTAAGCCCCGCAACATGGTCAAAGTGACCATGCGTGAGAATAATTGCCAAAGGCTCAAGTTTATTTTGGGCAAGGAATGATGAAACAACAGTCTCATCATTACAAAAACTGCACGAGGCAGGATCGACTATAAAAACTTTATCATCGCATAATGGGACTATATAAGTGTTTACGCCTAAAGGGCCTGTGTGCAGTATTTTCATATTGTTACATTATATCTGCAGAAGATGAAGAGCGTGGAGCACGAGCTGCAAGGATTTCTTCATCAGTGAGCTCTCTGTGCTCCTGTGCAGAAGCAAAAGCTGCCTGCTCTGCCATTGTTGCTTCAGTTGTTGCAGTATATGTATCAACAATTGGTGCTGAAGTATTTTCTACATCAGGAACTCTTTCTTCGATTACATCTGAAGCAGCAGATACTTCTTCATTTTCTTCGTCCTTCTGTCTTGAAAAACTAACAGAAAGCTTACGGCCTCTATAGTCATAACCGTTAAGAGCATTAATAGCCTTTTCAGCATCGTCTGCAAAAAGCTGTACAAAAGAATAATTTGCAAGAACACGAATGTCACCAATGCGTTCACGTTCAAGACCTGCAACACTGATGAAAAGACCTACAAGGTCACGTGGATATACGCGACGGTTACGACCAATTCCTACAAAAATTGTTGTTGCAAGAGATGGATCAATCTGAACTCTAGTAAAGTGTTCTCTTGGTTCTGCAGCTGGACGTTCCTGTGCAGGGGAAGTTTCTGTATCACGAGCTTTACGTTCTTCATAGCGTGATGAACGGCGAGCTGTATTTTCTTCACGATTTTCGCGGCGAGAAGCAAATTTTTCTTCACGAGCTTTGCGTGCAGCAAATCTGTAGATTGAGCCGCTACACTGCTTTAATAAATATGCGGCTACATAATTACGACGTGTAAGTGGAACATTCTTCTTAAAAATCTTTTTAAGCTCATCCAATGATTCTGGATCTGATTCTACCTTTGCAACTGCATCCTTAAGAAAAGCTGCAACCTGTTCCATGTCTAATTCATTATCACGTTTAAAAGCCATAATTATAAAAACTCCTCAAAATAAAAGGGCTAATTCTTAAATAAATCGGCCACAAATATCGAACCTGTCTTTTCAAAACCCATACGGGCCAACAAAGGCTCCAGATATTCTGGTACAAAAGAATTAGCAATAATAACCCAATGAACTCCGCTTTTACGCAAATCGGAAATGCAATTTGAAAATAATTGGCTGGCAATTCCTAAACCACGGTAGTTCTGTAAAACAAAACAAGCAGTAAGAAAAACTGAATCTTTTGCTAAGGATGAAAGCTGATTATACATGAGACATCCGGAAAACTCATCTGATAAAGTGCGGCACACATAACCGTTCACACTCCCTGAACACTGTTCAAGCCATAACTGTGACAGCGCATATCCAGGTCTATCCGGTTCTAATGCTCTAAGTTCGTCAGCAATTACATCTGCTCCTTGAGCAATACAATCCCCATCCCTTACAGGATCGTATCCGCGAAATGTAAAGTCTTCTTTTATCAGGTCACTGTAATCATCTGTTTCCTGATTTAATTTTTCAAGACCCCATGACTCGCGCAATGTATTATACCAATCCATAATACGCAGACGCATTTGTTTATTTTTAAATAAAGACCACCTGCGCTCAATTTCAGGGTATTTTTTAATTACATTTTTAAAATTACGAAAGACCCCCCTTCCAGCTGAAAGAACTTTTTTTAACTCTTCCCGAACGCTTCCTTTGTCAAGCTGGTCCACAAAGGACTCAAGCAGATTAAAACCATCGCCTGATGACCAAAGTGGTAATGTATAAAAGTTTTCCTGGTCAACATCATCTTCAGCTGCAATTATTTCAAGCCTGGAAGCATCAAGAACACTAATGCATTCCTGATTTTCCATGGCAAACATAATTTTTAGGACTAATGAATCAGTTAACTCAAAAAACATTTTTTACTTTAACTCAGCACGTGAACTAATAACTTTACTGATAAGTCCGTAGTTTTTAGCTTCTTCGGCTACTAACCAGTAATCACGGTCTGTATCTTTTAATACTTCTTCTTCACTCTTGCCTGTTTCACTTGCAATAAGCTTTACAATCTTAGCTTTTGATTTTGCAATTTCATTAGCTTCGATTTCAAGATCTGTAGCAACTCCCTTATAAGTACCACCAATCAATGGCTGATGGATAAGGTAATGACTGTTTGGTAAACCAAAACGACGTTCCTTAGGTACTGCCAAAAGGATTATTGAGCCCATGCTGGCAATGAGTCCCATACCAATTGTATATACAGGTGCACTTATAAAACGAATCATGTCATAAATGCCAAAGCCACTATCAATAGAACCACCAGGGGAATCAATATAAATATAAATTGGCTTTTCACTGTCATCTGCTTCAAGAAGTAAAAGCTGCTTAATAACTTTTTCAGCAGATTCTTCACTTACTTCGCCACTCAAAATAATTTGGCGTGTCTTAAGAAACTTTTCCTGAAGTGCATCCTGCTGAGGAGCTTCTTTTTTTTCTTCGTCTTTATTAGCCATACATTTCTCCAATATGTAATAATGCAAATATATACAGTCTGCTCTTATAATAATACTGAAATTATACTAAATAGTCCACAAATCTATTGTTTTTTAGACTGTTTCCATAATTCAATCATTTTATCAATATGGTCACTGTCCATAGTTTCACCACTACAGTCCATTTCGCGCTCTACATAGGTAAACCGGCTGTAAAACTTTTTTACAGCACGACTTAATGCCGACATGGGATCAACATCCATAAGCCTTCCATAATTTATAACAGAAAGCAAAAGGTCTCCTATCTCTTCTTCAAGATGACTTTGTGCATCATTTAACTGTTTTGAGCCACCAGAAACCGTATAAGCTTTATCATCACTTTTATTTTTGTGTAACTTTACATTATTGACAGCATCCAAAACTTCAGCCCATTCTTCATCTACTTTATTACGAGCTTCTTCTGCATTACGCCATTCAAAACCTTTTTTTGCAGCTTTTTTCAGCATCTTATAGGCTTTAAGCATTGGTGGAAACCCTGATGGAACTTCATCAAGGACTGAAACAGTTTTGCGACCTTCAACATTTGACTTTATTCTGTCCCATTGATTCATTACCTGATTAGATGATGTTACTGTTTCTGTCATTTCACTTTTGCCAGTACTGTTTTTAAACACATGGGGATGTCGTCGAACAAGCTTTTCACTTACATCATCAAATACTTCGCTTACACTAAATTTTCCCTGCTTTTCATACATAAAAGAGGTCATAAGACAGTTAAGCATAACGTCCCCAAGCTCTTCCCGTACATGTGAAAAGTCTTCCGAAGCAATTGCATCACAAGCTTCAAAGGTTTCTTCAATAAGATACTGACGCATAGACAGTGGAGTCTGGTCCATATCCCATGGACAGCCACCTTCGCTGCAAAGTGTCTTTACAACATCAAATAGACGCAAAAATGAATCTGAAACTTTTTCACTCATAGCTATGCCATTACCTTTTTTTTGCCCCATTCAGCAATTAACCTTTCAGGCTCTGAAGCAAGAAGAACTTTTGCCAATAGCACTGCAGTCTGACTAAATACCTGGGATAAAATAATGCGTTCGTCCTGAGTAAAGCTTGAAAGCACATAATCAGCAATATCTTTGTTTGCAGGTTTTGTTAAGCCAAAGCGCATACGCCAAAAGTCTGCAGTGCCCAAAACAGCTTTTGTGGAACGTAAACCATTGTGCCCTCCAAGTCCACCTGACCATTTTAAACTGACAGTTCCCATAGGGAGTTCAAGTTCATCATGGATAACTAATATTTCATCATTATTTATCTTAAAAAATCTGGCAAGTTCACCAATACTGTCTCCACTAAGATTCATATATGTCATTGGTTTTAAAAAGTAAACTTTATCAGGTGCATTCTTTGCAACATTAGGGACTCCACCATCTTTTGTTGTTACAAGTCCTGTTTCACCTATCCATTTAGCAAGAGTTTCAGTTTCAACAACAGCATATTCACCCTTAAACTTTGATTGCCACGATAATCTGTTATAAAAAGGCAGAGAGGATGCAAACTGCCAGGCAACATTATGACGGGTCTGCTCATACTCTCGTCCGTAATTACCTAAAAAAGCTACTAATCTAATCATGGTCACGTATTATAGCAATAAACTTGTTGTTGGTTAACAGAAAATGTATAATGTAAATCACTTTCAAATAAACAAACAATGGAGTTACCATGGCTGATATACATATTTTTCCAGACGCACCTGAAGGTACACCAAAAGCAAATTTTGCACATCTTCATGTACACTCAGACTACTCACTGCTGGATAGCTGTGCAAAGCTTGATAAACTTATTGCAAAGGCAAAAGCTTTAAATATGCCAGCCCTTGCTTTAACCGATCATGGTAACATGTTCGGTGTTTTAAACTTTGAACACATTTGTCATGCAAACGGCATCAATCCTATTGTCGGATGTGAGTTTTACGTAACAGAAACAGATCACACTCAGCACGAGAGAACAAAGTATGGTGCAAAGTATTACCACCTTGTACTTTTGTGTGAAAACGAAACTGGATATAAAAACATGAGCTGGCTCAACAGCAATGCATATACAGAAGGTCTTGCCTTTGGTAAACCCCGCATTGATTTTGAAATGTTAAAGGAACGCCACGAGGGGTTAATATGTCTTACAGCATGTATTGCAGGTCAGCTGCCGCAAATTTTACTCAACGAAAAAGCAGACAGTGCTCAGCAGGTAGCTGAGGATTTTATAAAGAGGTACTCAGAACTTTTTGGACCTGATCATTTTTATATAGAGCTCCAGGACCATGGTCTTTCAGATCAAAAAACGGTAAATCCAAAGCTTATTGACATAGCTAGAAAAATGAACATACCAATGGTTGTAACAAACGATATCCACTATGTTGAAAAAGAAGATGCTGAAGCTCAGGATGCATTACGTTGTATCGGATTTAAAAATCTATTGAACGAACCTCATCAGACTATGGGTGAAGGTCGTGAAGAATGGTACTTTAAAACAGAACAGGAAATGAGAGCTTTATTTCCTGATTTACCTGAAGCATATGACAATACAATTAAAATTGCCAATATGTGTAATCTTACTATCCATCAGTATAAAACACAGGAGCTAAAAGGATGTTTACCTCGCTTTGAGCTGCCTGTAGAGTTTCAAAAACATGACGACTACACAAAAAACCAGGATGATTATATGCGCTTCATTGTCGAAAAAGGCTTACGAATGCGCTACAAAGAGATAACCCCTGAAATTAGAGACAGATGTGAGTATGAGCTTGGAATCATATTTAAAATGGGATTTTCAGGTTACTTTTTAATTGTATGGGAATTCATTAACTGGTCAAAATCATTACACGATAACGTAAATAACGTTCCAAAACCTTATATACCTATTGGTCCGGGTCGAGGATCAGGTGCCGGAAGTCTTGTTGCCTATGCAATGACTATTACTGATATCGACCCATTCAGATTTAAGCTGATTTTTGAACGTTTTCTAAATCCAGAACGTGTATCAATGCCCGATTTTGACGTTGATATGGATTTCGACTTTAGACAGGATATTATCCAGCACACAAGAGATTTATACGGAGATCCTCAGGTTGGACATATAGTTACTTTTGGTACATTAAAGCCAAAACAGTGTATAGCCGACGTTGGTCGTGTACTGGGAGTTCCTTTAAGTGAAGTAAACATGTTAAAAGGTCTAGTTCCGGACAATCCTAAAGCAAAACTTAAAGATGCTTTTAATGTGTCCGAAAAGTTTCCGGAAGGTGAAGGAGGTCTTTTAGCCCCATATAAGGATGACCCACGCTATAAAAAGCTTTTTGAACTTGCCTTTAAGCTTGAAGGAGTTAACCGTAATACAGGTTTACATGCCTCGGGTATGGTAATTGGTTTAACTGCATTACCAGACTGGGCGCCTGTATTTAAAGACCCAAAAACAGGCGAAGTGGGTGTTCAGTATACAATGGACATTATTGAGCCTTGCGGACTTGTAAAGTTTGACTACCTTGGATTAAAGACACTTTCACTTATCCGATATACTGAAAACATCATCAATAAGCACCGTAAACCAGGCGAAAAAGAGTTTTTAACAGCTGAAGTAAGCGAAACAGACTCTGAAACCTTTGACTTATTTTGCAGAGGGGACGTTGTTGGTGTATTTCAGTTTGAGTCTCCAGGTATGCAAAAAATTTTGCGACAGGCGAAACCACGCTGCATAGAAGAACTTGTTGCTTTAAACGCATTGTACCGACCAGGACCTATGAACTACATTCCTCAGTACATTGACGGAAAATGGAAGCCTGAAACAATACATTATCCGGACCCTTGTCTCGAAAACATCCTTAAAGAAACTTATGGCGTTATGGTTTATCAGGAACAGGTAATGCAGGTTGCTCAAAAGATAGCAGGCTTTACTTTAGGTGGAGCAGATATGCTTCGACGAGCCATGGGTAAAAAGAAGATTGAAGTTTTGATGGGCAAAAAAAAGGAGTTCATTGAAGGTGCCCTAAAATCAGGTTTTACAGAACAGCATGCCGGAGATATTTTTGAAATAATGGTTCCATTTGCCGGATACGGTTTCAATAAATCCCATGCTGCAGCATATACTGTCCTTGCATACCGTACAGGCTGGCTAAAAACACACAAACCTGCTGAGTTTATGGCAGCAAACCTTACAAATGAAATTACATCAACAGATGGGTTGCCATTTTATCTTAATGAAGCAAAACGCATGGGTATCAATGTAGATCCACCTGATGTTAACAGATCTGACGAAATATTTGACGTTGTAAATGGCCGTATTGTATTTGGTCTTAAAGGTATAAAGGGCATGGGAGAAGCAGCATCTAAGGCTATTGTTGCAGAACGTGTTGAAAACGGAAACTTTAAAGACTTTATCGACTTTTTAAACCGCATGATAAGCCGCAAAGACTCAGAAGGTCGCACTTCAATCAACAAAAAAGCTGTTGAAGTTCTCATAAAAACAGGTGGATTTGATAACCTTGATAAAAACAGACCAACTTTGCTTTTAAACCTTGAACGAGCCTGGGCTTATGCAGAAAAAATCTGCTCTGCAAATGATTTTGGACAAGGAAGTTTATTTGATGATACAGATGAAAAGCAGTATGCAGATTATGTATATGAAGAAACTGAAGATATCTCAAAAATGGAAAAGCTCACAATGGAAAAAGAGCTCATTGGCTGTTATGTATCAGGCCACCCTTTAGATGATTACAGAAAAGCTTATGAAAGAGCAAGCTTAAACTCTCTAAATTTAAGCCGCGAAGCAAAAATCACAAAATCAGAGCAGGCATCTCTTGCTTCAAGTGGCGTATCAAGCTGGCAAACCCGTAATGCCGGTAGAGAACACACTGCAGTGGGAATGATTCAGGAGTTAAGAGAAATAACGTTATCAAAGGGGCGCAATGCCGGCAAAAAAATGGCCTTTGCAAAGCTGCAGGATTTTAATGGCAGCATCAGCATCACATTCTTTGCAGATACATGGGAAAAATACAGCAGCAAGGTTCAAAATGATTCAGTTTTAGCCGTAAAAGGAAAAATTGATGTAAGTCGTGAAGAGCCATCTTTGAACATCGAAAGTGTCGAAGACCCTGATACTATTCAGGAAAAAGCCATACAGGAGCTTCACATACAAGTTGACGACGGATTTAGTGAAGAAGGACAGATTTTTGAACTAAAAGAAATTTTATTTGGCAATAATGGCAATTGTTCAGTATATTTTCACATAGATACTAGTGACGGTTCATATGTTATTAAAGCTAACGCTCAGCTGGCGACACCTTCTACACCTGATTTTATTAATACGCTAAGTCAGATACCGTTTGTTAAAGATGTATGGACTGCATGATGATTTAAGAGGTAAATAAATGTATTCAATTTTAAAACTATTAGCGACAACTGTATCAATATACTCAATATTATGCTTTGCACGAATATTACTCACATGGTTTCCTGGTGCAGTTTATTCAAAGCCTGGTATGTTTTTAGCGAAAGTATGTGATCCATATCTTAACTATTTTAGACGTTTAAGCTTTTTGCGCATATCAGGATTTGATTTTACACCTGCAGTAGCCATATGTATTTTGATTGCAGTTTCATCTTTATTAGGTAACATGGCTCTTGCACGAGCTATAACTGTAGGCCTCATTCTGGCTCATCTGATTAGTCTTTTATGGAGTGTTGTTTCATCTGTTTTAAGTATAGTAATAATACTACTCATTGTACGAATTGTAGTTTTGTTTATGAACAAGGGCTACACATCCTATTCTTCAATATGGGAACAATTAGACAGATCAATTACACCTCTTGTATACAAACTTACAGGTCTTTTATCAAAGGGCACAATGCCATATAAAAATGCACTTATTATGGCATTAATTATGGTAATGCTTATACAGTTTGGCGGAAAATCACTTATAGGCTTTTTATGCCAGATGCTGGCAAGTTTACCTTTTTAGTATATGAAGATAAGTGACCTCAAGAACTCTATAACGGATTTAAGCGGTATTGGAAAAGCAAGTGCCGCTTTATTCGCTAATCTAAACATCTATACAATTGCAGACCTTCTCAAGTTTTATCCAAAAGATTACGAAGATCGAACACAAAAGGTCACTTTATCACAGACACTTCACTTAACAAAAGACCACAGTACAAAAGCACACACAATTGCTAAAGTTATTGACCATCAATGGTTTGGCTTTGGCAGAATGAAAACATTAAAGCTCATAATCACTGATGGAACTGCAAATGCTGAGCTAATAGCCTTTAACCGTTCATTTTTAGAAAAATCTTTTCCCATAGGATCAATAATAGCAGTTACCGGACGGTTTGAAATAAAGTATAACAAACTACAGTGTACACAGTTTGATTTATCAAAAATTGCTTCTGATGGAGAGCTTGAGTTATATTTCGACAAACCTGTTCCAGACAGTAAAGTATACCCAATTTATCATTTGACAGAGGGACTAACTCAAAAAGCGGTTTACAAGGCAATAGATGCAGCATTAAAACAATATACCATTGGCATTGAGGATGAGTTAAGCGACAGCATAATAAAGAGCCGGAACCTCATCTCAAAATCTGAAGCAATAAAAAAAATACATCAGCCAGATAATCTAAAACAAGCTTTTGAAGCACGCAATACACTCATATATGAAGAGCTTTATCAGTTTGAATACATAATTGCAAAACGAGCATATAAGCATAGAGGTTATATCCCCGAAGACATAAATGGCCTTAGCCAAACTCAGAAAAAAGTTTCTAAGGATGATTTTATTAAGGCTCTGTCACCAAAACAGAGACAGCTTTTAACACGATTACCCTTTGATTTGACCGAAGACCAAATGTCTGTAATTGCACACCTTAATAAAGATTTAGACGAAAACTTTGACAGAACAAATCAGGTAAAAGAAACACCTTTTTCCATGAGGACATTGATTCAGGGGGATGTAGGCAGCGGAAAAACACTTGTATCGTTTTTTGCAATACTAAGGGTAATAGACTACGGCAGTCAATGTGCATTAATGGCACCAACAGAAATTTTAGCTAAACAGCATGCAGAGTCTGCAGCTGCACAACTTGAAGCAATAGGTGTACGAGTTGCGTATCTTACCGGTAATATCAACACAAAAGGCAGAGCAGCACTCCTTGAGGCACTAAAAAAAGGAAACGTAGACCTTGTTGTAGGTACACATGCTCTATTTTCAAAAAACATTGAGTATAATGACCTATCTCTAATTATCATTGACGAGCAGCACCGGTTTGGAGTTATGCAAAGATCTGCTATTATTGATAAGGGTAGAAAAAGTCTCAAACCAAAGTCATGTGAACCAAATTTAATAATGATGAGTGCAACTCCAATACCCCAGACTCTAGCCCTAACAGTGTTTGGTGATTTGGATATTCTAACTATCCATACAATGCCTCAGGGGCGAAAAGCAATAAAGACATATCTTGTGAGAGCTGGAAACGAAGCAAATGCCTATGAAGAGGTCCGAAAAGAGCTTATAAGAGGGCATCAGGCGTATTTTGTCTACCCTGCGATAGAAAACAATATGTCAGATGATAGCGAAACAAAAGCTGTCTTAAAATCAGCACAAGAAATGCATGATTTTTTATCCAAAGAAGTCTATCCTGGCTTTAATATTGGTTTAATACATAGCAAAATAGACGAGGACGAACAAAGTCGTATCTTACAAGACTTTAAAAATAATAAGATTCAGATTTTAGTTGCCACAACTGTTGTTGAAGTTGGTGTTGATGTACCAAATGCAACATGTATGGTTATAGAACAGGCTGACAGATTTGGCCTTGCAGCTTTACACCAGTTAAGAGGACGTGTTGGTCGTGGTAAAGATCAATCATATTGTTTTTTGATATATAGCAAAAACATTACAGAAACAGGTGTAGAGCGAATGAAGGCGCTTCACGAAAGTACAGACGGATTTATACTTGCAGAAGAAGATTTAAAACTGAGAGGACCAGGCGAAATAAACGGAACTGTGCAGTCAGGAGAGCTAACTTTTGCAATTGCAGATGTTACCCGTGACAGGGATACAATGCTCAACGCACGTCTTGATGCATACAATACATTAAGACGTGAAATTGAACAAACAAACTAAGCTAAAAATGCTTCAAGGCGTCTTGCCCTTGTAGGATGCTGCATGCGAACGATAGCGTGCTTTTCAATCTGACGTATACGTTCCTTTGTAAGATTACAATGATCTCCAACTTCCTTCAAAGACATTGGTTTTGAACCATTTAAGCCATATCTAAGCTTTAACACAAGAGCCTCATTAGGTTTCAGAGACTGCAATACAGTATCGATTTCTGATTTCATTGAGTCTTTTACAGCCTGCTCTTCAGGTGCTGTATAGCGAGTATCTTCGATAAAGTCACCAACTTCTGCATTATCGTTTTCAGAAGAACTTATTGGAGAATCAAGGCTTACCATATCACGGCTGATATTAATCATTTCGCGGACATGAACAGAATCCATATCAAGCATTTCGGCAACTTCACAAATCTCCTGTTCTTCAGTTTTGTTGTGTCCGATTATTTTTCTTGCTCTTTCAATCTGAACAAGTTCATTTGCCCTATTTAAAGGTAATCTAATTGCACGACTTTTTTCACAAATAGCCTTCAATATTGCCTGACGAATCCACCATACAGCGTATGAAATAAAATGGTAACCTTTATTAACATCAAACTTTTCAATTGCTGTCAATAACCCTATATTTCCTTCACTAATTAAATCAACAAGATCAAGACCATGATTCTGATATTTTTTTGCAACATTAACAACAAATCGTAAATTTGCCCTTGCAATCTTATCTTTAGCAGCTTTATCGCCAGATGCAGCTTTACAAGCAAGTTCATTTTCTTCATCTCTTGATAAAAGTGGAATTTTGTTAATTTCTTTTAAATACATAGAAAGAACTGCTTCGTCATTTGTCATAATAAAACTCCTTAAAATTTAATTACACTATACAAATAGCAATAATCATGCCAACTTTTTATACATAATAATTTTTATGCATAATCTTACTTTTTCAGCGATTTTTCACTATTCTGGTCGATTTTCATTGACTTTTGAGTTTAATTTTATTATTTAGGTGTGTGTTAAAGATTCATTTTGACACATCGCAGTAATTGCAAATGAATATATGTATCATTTTGACACATATATATATTTATTTACTAATATTAGTACTTTTAGACACATTATTTTTGTTGACGATTAACTTATAAAATTAATATATTATAATAGAAAATAAAATTGCTTAATGCATAAAATCCATTTGGAGGCTTAATAATATGAAAATCAAACCACTTGCAGATCGTGTTTTACTGAAGGAAATCAAAGCTGAAACAAAAACAGCTTCAGGAATTATTCTTACAGCAGCTACACAGGAAAAAACTCAGACAGCAACAGTTGTAGCAGTAGGACCAGGAACAAAAGACGAAGCTATTACTGTAAAAGTAAACGATCAGGTAATGTATGACAAATATGCAGGTGCACAAGTTAAGATTGATGGTGAAGACTATCTTATCGTAAAGAACTCTGACATCATTGCAATAATCGAAGCATAATAAATCATTCTATAAAAAAAGCTATTGGACAAGGTGAACACAAACAACGCTTCTCATATCCAATAGCTTTTTTTATTTTCTATTTATTTTAATTTTCAAAAGACGTGCATCTACATTACCAGGATCAAGGGCAAGACAATAATTTAAGGACAACAAAGCTTTTTCATCTTCATTAATTGAGTGCTGTAAATATGCAGTTGTATATAATATCTTCGATTTTAAACTAACATCCTTAGTACGACCTGCTGCAAGTCCATATAACGATAGTGCTCTCCTTACATCCCCCATACTGGCATAAATCATTGCCAGATTTACAACAGCGCAGTCACTGGCATCTGTAACAACATATCGTACATCAAAATCGGTTTTATTTTGTATATAAGAATGGTCAAAAACGATATACTCAAACAACTTTTGAGCAGCCTCACCTTTTTTATCAAGCAAAGCAAAATACGCAGCTGTCTCAATTTCCCATATGTCCATCATAGACACATTTTTTGAAACAAGCTCACCAAAAGTACTGTCTAATATGTTTTGAGGCACGTACTCTAGCTTTATCTTTTTTTCACCACCAAATATATCTAATTTCACTTCTTCATTCTCAGAATCTTCGTAAGATGACAAAAGAGAATATTTTGCATTTAAATAATTAGTAAACAGATTTCTGGCATCATCATATAAACCATATGATAAAAACATATTAACACAAAACCGAACAAGAACTGCAGGATACAAATTTGACTGTATTTCATTTTGTTCAAGGGTTTTCCAAAGCAATGCTGTTTTTGACTTTAACGGCTCCCCCTCGTTTATACGCATATATAAAGATAAGTATTCAACTAATAAAAAAGGGTCAACATTACCATCCTTTTTCTGATTTTCGATTGCAGATCGTAATCTGTCCATTGCATCACTAATAACAAATTTTGGCCGCTCATCATATGCTTTCATTTTAGCAGTTCGCATTGTTGTTTTTCGAACAGCCTGCTCTAATGGCGTTACAGCAACTGATTGATTATCTAACCAGGCAAGTTTACCATATGTAATAAGGCCATTTTTATCCACATTTTCATTTGATAACGCATTAATCAATAGATCATAAGCACGTTTATAATCTTCATTACGATATGCCCATAAACAGCTGTTAATAAGCAGATGGGAAGAAGCGCCTGAAATATCATAGCTATCTATATAGCTTTTTCGAACTTCTTCACCTGTCCACCCGTCTCCAACCATTACATATGAGTCTGACAATAACGAAGCTGCAGTTGCCTGTAAAACAGGAGACTTTACGCAATCCAGTAAAGTTATAACTCTATCATAATTTTTATTATCATAATGTACTAAGGCCCAAAAAAGGCAATCCTTTGAGTTTTCTAAATCACCACATTCAAAGGAAGCTGCTTCTGAATATTTTCCCACAGCTAAACTAATTAAAGCGCGGTTTATAAGATAACCTGTATTACCGGTAGAATTATATATATCATTGTATATAACTCCCATCTCCTCATCTAACAGGGAGCCACTATACTCACCTTTTACAAACTTATCATAGTCCTTTAGATTTTTTATCACAGCCTCAGAATATATAGACCCATATTTTCCACCTGATAAACATTTTGATACATCAAGGGCACGAGCCAACTGATTATGATTCAGTAAATACTTTGCATATAAAGCTGACAACTGCTGGTTATCTGGGAACTTTTTTAAGGCATTAATTAAAACCCGTTCACAAGATTTTTCTTCACCTAACGAAGCATATCTACGATACAACGATATACGTGAGTATACACTATATGTTTTTTTTTCTGATTTTTTTAATAATGAAATAGCATCACTATACTGATTAGTAGCTATATAGGTATCGATTTTTTTTAACTGATTAAGAAACTCTGTTTCTGATAAATCTTTTGAGCATGAAAAAAATAAAGCTCCCGTAAAAAGAACAAAAACAAGCTTATTTAATAAACAAATATTCTTTTTACTAGAGCTTCTCATTCACATATCCCGATAAATTAAAGTGTCTTTCTTATATTATCGAGAACCGCATTAATAAACTTGAATGAATCATCCTGACCGTATTCTTTAGCAATATCAATTGCTTCATCAATTACGATTGTAGGTGGAACATCCTTCTGATATAAAAGTGCAAAAACACTCATACGGAGTATAGCAAGTGAAACCTTATTTACACGGCCAAGTTCCCAGCCTGTAAGATGCTTCGTTATAACAGCATCTATTTCGTCAATATGCTCAATAGTACCAGCAATCAACAGTCTTGCAAATGCACCGCTTTCTTCATTAATAGCTTCACCACTATTGTCGTTTCCTGACCAGGACAGCTTTAAAACATCTTCCTGCTTGATTCCGCCTACATCCCATGAGTACAATCCCTGAAATGCAAGAATTCTTCCCTTTCTTCGTGACACAATTACACCTTACCAGTTTAAAAGTTTATCGAGAGCCTCTCCAGACTTTTTGCGTTCTACATTTTCTGGAGTATCCAGCTCATTTGTAATCTGTTGTACAGCATTAACAAGAGCCTGGCTCTGTTTCTGCTGAGTAAGATTCTGCTTAATGTAGTCATACACTGTAACTGTTGTTTCCGGCTGAACAACATCACTTAAACCTAACATTTTTGCAGCATACTTACCTCTGATTGCATAGAACTGAAAATCAGAAGATGTTTCATTAAGACCTGATACATATCCTATATCATATCCAAATAATTCTAATAATTCGTTGTAAGAAATACCAAGCTGCTTTGCATGCTGTGTAGTCTTACTGATTAAAAGATCTCCACCCTGAAAATCTCTTTCTTTTATCATTTGAGTCTTTACATCATCATAAGATAACTTTTTATCTTTGATGTCGTTCAAAAGCTTATTACTCTTTGTACGTGCTGCTTCTGGATTATTACCCTTAGGAACTACAACAAGAAACATTTTAAGCATATCATTCTGTACAAAGCTTGCCTTATTCATTTCAAAAAATGCTCTTATCTCTTCGTCACTTGGTACAGCACGCTGAATTTGATCCTGCTTTTGTGATAAAACGTACTGCTGAGCCAAAAGCTGAGTTTTATAATAAGCCTTATATTCAGTCATATTCATACCAAACTGCTGCTTCATAAACTCGTCTAATGACATACCAGTCTGCTGCTTAACAATCTCAGAAAACTCAGCTTCAGTAACCTGTTTACCAACCTGCTGGCTAAAGTTCTGCAAGATAGACTGATTTACCTGGCTATCTGTAATACTAAGACCAGCTTTCTGAGCTGCTTGTACAACAAGTTTTTCATCAACCATAGCATCGAGGATTTCCTTTTTCTGCTCAACAGTAAAAGAACTAACTCCATTTTGCTTTTGATATAATTCAACTCGTGTACGCAACTGTTTAAGAGTAATTGTCTCACTCTTATTAAGTTTTACAATTACAAGTGGCTGTAAATCAGCCTGGGCAACTAATGCAGATGCAAAAGTCAAAAATATCGCCATTACTAAAGCAAAACGTTTCATTCTTTTTAATCCTCTTTTTTCTTTTTCTTGTATTTTACCACAGAATACGCTTTAACAACAAAACAAATCGTGTTGTAAAACGTTACAGAACAAAAAGGTGAATGACATACAGCATTCACCTTTATTTTTAATTATTAGTTCTGTGGATCAAGTGGAAGTCCACCAGATATCGTAGCTCTGATACGACGAACACCGGCAGATGAAGACTGTTCTTTTTCAATCTTAAACTTACCAATCTGGAGCGTGTGCTGTACGTGTGGTCCACCACAAACTTCCTTACTGAACCAGTCATTTTTAACATCACGACCGATTGTATACACTTTTACACTTTCACCATACTTGTTTGCAAACAAAGCACGAGCACCCTCTGCTTTAGCTTCTTCAAGTGTCTTAACTTCCATTGTTACAGGAAGATCTTCATTAATCTTTTCATTAACGATATCTTCAACTTTCTGAACTTCTTCCTTAGTCATAGGACGTTCAAAAGTAAAGTCGAAACGCATACGCTCGTTATTGATGTTTGACCCCTTCTGGGCTACCTGGTTACCTAACACGTTAACAAGAGCCTGCTGCAACAGGTGAGTTGCAGTGTGATACTTTGTAGTAACGTCAGACTGTTCTGCCAGTCCTCCCTTTGCCTTACCAGCATCAAGTGACTTAGATGCTTCCTGGTGCTTTTTTTCTGCTTCCTTAAAACCGTCGATATCAACAGTGAAACCGTTTTCTGCACCAAGTTCCTGAGTAAGCTCAAGAGGGAATCCGTATGTTTCATAAAGATTATATGCTACTTTACCAGAGATAATCTTTTTTGGATTTTTCATGAGATTTGGTAAAAGTTTCTGGAACTCAGCTTCACCCTTTGTAAGTGTAAGACGGAATTTTTCTTCCTCAGCTGTGAGTTCCTTATAAACCTTTGCACTATTTTGTTCCAACTCTGGATAAGCACACTTAAAGTTATCGATAACTACCTGAGCAATATCAGCAAGGAAAGCTTTTGCAATACCAAGCTTCATACCATGACGTACTGCACGGCGGATAAGACGGCGAAGAACATATCCTGCACCAACACGGTCAGGACTTACACCCTTCTGATCTCCTAAAATAAATACAGATGAACGAGAGTGGTCTGCAATAATACGTACACTCTTATCTTTTTCATTGTCTGTTCCGTATTTATAGTTTGAAAGCTCTTCAATTTTTGCAATTATTGGCTGAAAAACCTCAGTAAGATAAACAGAAGTCTTACCCTGTAAGATACAGTTAGTACGTTCAAGTCCCATACCAGTATCTACATTCTGCTTTGGAAGAGGAACGAGAGTCTTTTCATCAATGCGGTTAAACTGCATAAATACATTGTTCCAGATTTCCATCCAGTTTGCACTGTCAGTACCCTTATTTGATCCCTGAGGTGGTAAACCTTCACCCACCCAGTAAAAGATTTCAGTATCAGGACCACAAGGACCTGTAGGACCTGCAGCCCACCAGTTATCATCGGCACCAAGATAAGCAATCTTATCCTCTGGCATACCGTTTTCTTTCCAGAATGAAGCAGCGTCTTCATCACGAGGAGCATTTTCGTCACCTGCAAATACAGTTACCGAAATCTTACGTGGATCGAGTGCAAGCCATTTTGGACTAGTTAAAAACTCATAGCTGTATGCAATAGATTCCTTTTTGAAATAGTCGCCTAAAGACCAGTTTCCAAGCATTTCAAAACATGTAAGATGACTTGGATCACCTACTTCATCAATATCACCTGTACGAACACACTTCTGATAATCAGTAAGACGTGTTCCTGCCGGGTGTTTTTCACCAAGTAAATATGGAACTAATGGATGCATACCAGCAGTTGTAAAAAGAACTGATGGATCATTTTCAGGAATCAGAGACTGACCAGAAATCTCAGCGTGATTCTTACTCTTAAAAAATTCAATGTATTTAGAACGTAATTCGTTTGCAGTCATAGTTTCATAGTGTATTAACTTACAGCATAACTGTCAATAATACAGCTAATTAAATGATATCTGCCCGTCACCTTTTTCTTCATACTTGTGTAAAGTCACAGGTACTGTATCAGCAAAATAAAACCCTTCAGGATTGACCACAACTTTTTGCATAATAACAGTGTCCCTGTCAAAGTCCGTAACAGCCTTTTGCTTTGCTGTAGCTTTTTTTACCTCAACTACAGGGAACTTTAATGCATAAACTCCATCAAGTACGGGTTTGTCACTCTCAGATTTTATTTGAATCAGTCTTGTCCCACTAATTACAAACGATTTGAAGCGACCGGAGTCTAAATAGTCATCTCTCGAAGCTGTATATACTTCATCGTCAAAATGAATTACTACACCATCTGTCGTAGCCCAGAAAACACCTTCCTTTAGTGTATCTATTACGTTTTTTTCTTCAGTGTTTGCATTTGCAATAATACTGTCTGATGTCATCTTTTTATAATTACCATCCCACAATGTACTTTCACCAATAATCATACGTACATCATCCTGGATTTTAACTCTAACCTCATCAACACTGACCAAGGATATATCAAATCGTCTCTGAAGGTTCTCAATAGATTTATTTACAGATGAAAAATAAATTCCATTACGTCTGATACTACTATTCAACCATGCATAAACTTCTTCGCTGTCTTCGTATTGAAATATGATTTCATTATTCAATGAGTCAAAAAATATAAACCTAAACGCACCTGTTTTGCTTTCTGTTTTGTACCACAGTCCATCTAAAAACTTAACAAAAGTTTCAACAGTTCCATCCTGTATTTTTGCAAGGGCAGAAGCTTCGATACGAGATCCTGCAACTTTTACCTGACGTACCAGTACATACTTTTTTTCTGAGTCAGAATAATTATATTCAGCCTGAATCTGATCAAGTTTTGAAGCGCCTTCCTGCGTATCAGATGCATATATCCAGATTGGATAGCAAACATCTCGTGTGCGGGACAGTTCATAGGACTCGCTGCGGTCAACCTGTTGTATAAAGACTGTACCATCGGTTTCAAAATCACCAACAAGATTAAGAATAAACTCACCTTTTCGAGTTTTTACACCGTCAAAAATCTTTAATACAGAGTTTCCGTTATCATCTACACCCTGGTAAACAAGCTGTTTGCGATGATTTCCAAGAACATCCATACCTGTACACATAAATGTTTTTGACTGACTTATTGAGGTCGGGAGACTTACAGTACGTTCATACTGTGAAGTTTTTGAATTATATAATGCTACAATAAGTACAAGATATGAACTTGATGAAGTACGTATAATATTGACCTGATCATCATATCCGTCACTGTCAATATCGATCGTAACAGTACTTATCAAAGTTTCATCGTTAGCAAGGGTTATAAATGATGATTCAAGAAAATCATCACTATAGTCATTTCGACCAGTGTCCTCAGATGAGGTAGTCCCGTCAACAACAGGGACAACGACTTTATATCTTGAAGCAGGGGCTTCTTCTTCAAAAACTGTTTTACTCAAAAAAATATAAGCTAATATAGCTGCAACTATTATAAATACTACAATTATTCCGCGTCTCATTTTTTTTATTCTATACTAATTATCTATCAATGTCTAAACATTTACTATGATATACCGTTACAAGCTCCATAATATGCATTTCATGATCAAGTTATATTGCACACTTCACAACTTAACAATGCAATACTTTCACTTTACGCAATTTTTATTCAGTGATATAGTTTAGTTATACTAAAGAATATTAAGTATTTATATAATGTTTACAGGAGATATAATATGGGACAAAACTATTTTAATGCAATTCCTTGGCGCGAAGCTCGTCTTGAACTTGGACACTGTCGTCAGATGGCTCGTGAAGAGTTTAAGGACGGAACAAAAGCTCTTCAGGGCAAAAAAATTGTAATCGTTGGGTGTGGTGCACAGGGGTTAAACCAGGGACTTAATCTTCGTGATTCAGGTATGGATGTTTCATACTGTTTACGTAAAGAAGCAATCGATGCAAAAAGACAGTCATGGAAAAATGCAACAGAAAACGGATTTAAAGTTGGTACATATGAAGAACTTTTACCAACAGCAGACGTTGTTGGTAACCTTACGCCTGATAAACAGCATCATGACGTTGTAAAAAATCTCATGAAGTTTATGAAAAAAGGCTCAGCACTCTGGTATTCACACGGTTTTAACATGATTGAAGAAGGTGAAGATATCCGCGACGACATTACAGTATTCCTTATGGCACCAAAAGGTCCTGGTACTGAAGTTCGCAACGAATATGTACGAGGTTTTGGTGTTCCTGAACTTATTGCAGTTCACCCGGCTCATGACCCAGAAGGAAGAGGCATGACACTCGCAAAGGCTCTTGCTTGCGCAGAACGTGGTGAAACTGCAGGTGTTCTTGAAAGTTCATTTATAGCTGAAGTTAAGTCAGACCTTATGGGCGAACAGACTATTCTTTGTGGTATGCTTCAGACTGGTACAATTCTTGCATACGATAAAATGGTTGAAAATGGAATCGACAAGGGTTATGCAGTTAAGCTTCTGATGCACGGTTGGAACGTAATTAGTGAAGCCCTCAAGTGGGGTGGCATCACTAATATGATGGATAGACTGACAAACCCAGCAAAACTTCGTGCAAATGAGATGTCAAAAACACTTAAAAAAATTATGGCTCCATTATACCAGAAACACATGGATGACATTATTTCAGGTGAGTTTTCATCAACAATGATGAAGGACTGGGCTAACGATGATGCAAACCTTCATGCATGGAGAGAAAGCTATGCAAAAATTCCTTTTGAAACTGAAGAAGAATCAAAAGAAGAAATTACAGAACAGGAATATTTTGACAAGTGTACACTCCTTGTAGCAATGGTTAAGGCAGGTTGTGAGCTTGCATTTGAAACAATGGTTGATGCAGGTATAAAGGAAGAAAGTGCATACTACGAATCTCTTCATGAAGTACCTCTCATTGCAAACTTAATTGACCGCCGTCGTCTTTACGAAATGAACAAGGTTATCTCAGACACAGCTGAATACGGTTGTTATTTGTTTGCCCGAGCAGCAGTTCCTCTGTTAAAAGATTTCATGACAACTGTAACAGTTGAAGATATTGGTAAGGGACTAAACGTTAAAACAAACTCTGTACCAAATGTAACTTTAGTACAAGTTAATGATGAAATCAGAAACCATCCAATTGAAATCGTAGGTAAAAAACTTAGAGCATACATGACAAGTATGAAAGCATTAATGTAGCGATTTCTTAAAAAAAATGCTTGAGTAAAGTAGAACTTTATTCAAGCATTTTTTTTACACTAATTAAATACAACTAACTCCAACTTTTTTTACAGTACACTTTATTTAGATTTTGCAATATAAGATACAGAAGTCGTACTTTGACTATAAGCGTTTACAGCTAAAGCAGGTTTTAAATCTTTGTCTTCCCTTGATAACTCAATTTGTCGAACCAATAAAGACTTAATATAATCTTCATTTTGCTGTGTAAATGACTCAATAACAGACTTTTTGAACAACTTTGACAGAAACATAGCAACCTCACTAACATTTTTAATTATTTACAGTCTTATTATAAGTGCTAAAATCAAATCATGCAAATGTCAAAAAACTCTAATCATGCTGCTATATTCACATAGATAAACGGTAAAACAAAAAAAAGCCATACCTCAAACGAAGTATGGCTTAGAGCAGGAAAAGGGGATCGAACCCTCGACATCCACCTTGGCAAGGTGGCGCACT
>JAZUGE010000055.1:0-9848 GCA_045641045.1 Treponema sp.
CATGTCAATTATTGAATATATATACAGATATTAAGTAACAGTAAAAAAAAGCAATATTGTTAGCGGTTACTGTGCAAAAATATAACAGATCTTTATCTGTGGAAATTATTGTATAAACTTTTATGCCTATATAAAATGAGAAAATATTAAATTCAATGTATATGAGAAAGTTTTTATTTGTTTTTTTTGGTTTATTACTATCGTTTAATTCTTTTTGTGCTCAATTAAAATCTGTTCAGTACCCTGAAAATGATACGTATATTTTGTATATATCAAATTATGACTGGGGAGCCGGTGCATATAAAGTTGTTTTTAAAGTCGAAGAAACGGTAAAGAATACTGAGGTAAATGTCAGTGATTTTAATGCAGATGTAGTTTTGTATACATCTAAGATTTTTGATGATGGATACGGCATAAAAAAAGGTAACCGGATAATTACAGATGCATATTTGTGTACACCTGATGGTAAAAAGTGTGAAGATGTTTTAGGAACATATATTGCTCTTGATATGTCTGTTGGTCCAGATAATCCACTGAGTGATCCTTATACACACTATGTTATGTTTGATGGAATCAGTGATATGTATGGTCTTCATATTACCAATCAAAAGCTGAATATCGATATAAAAAAATGTGCCGGGTATTATTGTGAGTCTTTATCTGTATTCACTATAGATTCGTTTGTGTATGCTGAAACCTCAATGACATACGCAGGTTTTGTACCTAAAAAGACTGATAAAAAAAAGATTCCTCTTATAATATGGCTTAACGAAGGTCTTGATTGCGGTAGTAACGTAGTGTCTTCTATCCTTGAAAAAAATGTTGTTAAGCTTACTCAAAATCCTGTTCAAAATTATTTTAAAAATGGTGCCTGTGTATTACTGCCATTATGTCCTGGTAATTGGCTCGAAAGCCAGTATACAAATGAGGACGGCAGTCGAAAATTAATTGATTTATCTTTTGGTGAGAAATCTGCTGATTATAAATCATTTATAAAAAATATGTTTTTTAAAAACAAGGAAACAGATGTAAAAGGTGATAAGGTTATATCTGCTTCATTTTATACAAAGGCATTAAAATCACTTATTGATAAATATATTGAAGATAATCCGTGTATTGATAAAAAACGTATATACTTAGGAGGCTGTGCTTCTGGCGGATATATGTCTTTAAATATGGTATTACAGTATCCTACATTTTTTGCAGCTGTTTTTCCTGTGTGTGAAGCATATCCTGACGCTCTTATATCAGATTCGGACATTAACATATTAAAAGATTTTCCGATGTGGTTTTCTTATAGCTATGATGATTATGTTTATAATCCTGATTTTTATAGCAGAGCAACAGTAAATCGTCTTAAAAAGATAAACTGCTCTGAATTACATGAAATTGTGTTTGAAAGTATAACTGATAATACAGGTTTATATAATCAGACAGATGGATCTCCTTATATATATGACAGTCATTCAGCGTGGGTTTATGTCCTTGATGACCGTAGTCTTGAAGGTAACTTAAGTTTGTTTGACTGGATGTCTTTACAACGTCGATAACAACCAATTATCGTGTATTAACATCTTTTTTACTGGTCTGTATAATTAATGTAAGTTATAGTTTATCCATCAAAAAGGATTGGGTTGGGCTTTTTGAGGTAAACTATGCAATTATTTTTTTTTCAAAAAAATATATTTATTGTATTTCTTTTTTTGCTGAGTTCTTTGTTTATCAGCTGCAGCGGTATTTCGCATAAGAGTGATGGAATAACCAATGTATATAATATATTTCGTACATTGGGCGATGGGGAGCGGATTTGTAATGTCGTTCTTGAGTACGATATACCTGTAAAAGCAGAGTCTGTTCATGAAGAGTGCTTTGATTTTTCTGGTTATTCTGTCAGTAAACTATTTGTTACAGATTCAGTTAATGGCAGGCAATGTGTTACAGAAGGCCGCTATGTAGTCATAGATCTTGAAAACTGTAGAGAAAAATCGGTTACCATAAACCAGATTAAGCCTGTTGTTACTTCAAGTGGTGTAGTTTATGATAAATCAAGTACTAATAAAATTTTTCCGTTTAAAAAAAGCATAACAGAGACCTTGTTTTGGCCTTTAAGCTATAAAAGTCCGTATTTAAGTGACAATATTAATTACTATGTATCTTTACCCGAAAACTATTCTCTTGAAAAAAGATATCCTCTCATTTTTTTTGTAAGTGAAGGAAGCTTTGAAAAAGTAAATCCGCTGTTACAGGGAAATGGAGCATGTATCTGGGCCGAAGAAAATGAGCATACAGGGCTCCCTGCCATTGTAGTTGCTGTACAGTTTCCGTCGTATCAAGATAATAGTATCAGTATGGACAGTGATGGGGCTTTTATCTGGTCTAGTGCTCTTAACTCAATCTATTCACTTTATAGACATATTGTAACCCAGTATTCTGTTGATGAAAGTAAAATATGTGGTATTGGCCAGTATGACGGTGGATCTTCAATACTTGGAATTGAAGCCAGGTATCCAGCTTCATTTACTACAATGCTTATAATTAATGGATATTGGAATAACTTTGAGATGTATGGCTTTACTGATAAAAAGATTATTTTTGCTGACTGTAAAAATCAAAAAAAAGCTTTGGACAGTAATTATGCATTATGTTCGATACTAAGTATTGATGCCAGTGTACATACTTTATATTTTTCAGTAAAAGATGACAAAGATTATTTAGATCTAAATGACCTTGTAAAAAAGAGGCTTTTTACCTCTGCAAATATCTACCATTTTGTTTTTGATATTGATAGTAATACAGAGATAAAAAGCTTTATTTATGACTTAGAAGCTGTCAGAAACTGGATACTAAAATAGCTATTTTAATATCCAGCTTGTTTTATAAAACTCTTTAACAGCCTTATACATATACTCAATATCTTTTACTCCTGCAGTTTCATATGGTGAGTGCATTGCCCATTGTGCAAGACCTATATCTACTGCTGGTATTGAAACCTGGGTGTTACTAATGTTTCCCAAAGTTGATCCGCCTGCAACATTTGAGTTGTTTGTGAAAATCTGATAAGGAACATTAGTGTTACTGCATATGCTTTTAAATAAGGCTGATGTAAATGCGTCTGATGTATATTTTTGAGCTGCATTAAATTTTATTACAATACCACTGTTTATCTTTGGCTTGTTTACAGGATCTGCTATTGAACTGTAATTAGGGTGCACTGCATGTGCGTTATCAGCACTTACCATAAAGCTTTTTGCAAGGGATGTGAGATAATCTTCTTCACTTTTGCCCATAGCATGGTTTATGCGGACAAGTGTGTCATGCAAGAAAGTTGAGGCGGCTCCCTGCCGGGTTTCACTTCCGACTTCTTCATTGTCAAATACACAATGAACCATAACTTTTTTTGAGTTATCAGCCGCAATAAAAGCTTTTATTGTTGTCCATGCACACTCTAAGTCATCAAGTTTTGTGCTTGATACAAACTCGTCTTCGCCGCCCCATATACTGCCTTTTACCCGATTATATAAAAATAAATCATGACTAATTATGTCTTCTCGTTTTAAGCCGTATTTATCTGCAATCAGATTCAAAAGGCTGATATCCTGATTTAAAGATAAAACAGGGAGCATATCAGACTGTACATTGTATTTGATACCTGTGTTTGCATCTCTGTTCATGTGGATTGCAAGGTTTGGTATCATCAGAAGATCTTTATCAATATTAACAAGAGTCTGTTTTAATACAACTGTACCGTCCTGAAAACTTTGTTTTGTTATAACCCGACCCGCAACAGATAATGGCCTGTCATACCATGGTGCGCAAAGCATGCCGCCATATTTTTCAACGTTAAGCTTTACACAGCCTTCGCTTTTTATTTCAGGATTTTCTTTTATTTTAAAAGAAGGCGAATCACTGTGACTTGCTGCAATGTTAAAACCTTCATAGTCTTTTTCAGGGACTACGAAAGAGATAATAGATGAACTGTTTCGTGTTACAAAGTACTTAGAACCAGGTGTGATGTTCCATTTTTCTTCTTCTTTTAACTGGATAAAACCATTGTCAGCTAAAAGCTTTGAAAGGTTTTGTATTACATGAAAAGGGCTTGGACTTTGCTCAATAAAGTCAAGCAAATCATTAGTCATATTGTTACTCATAGTAGATAAATACTAGCACAGAAAAAATAAAAAGTATGTATATTTTTTTAGCATTGTGATATTGTAGCAATACTTGCAAAGATTTTATGTTCTTTGCCATTTTTTACCATTCTAAAAAGAGGTCAAAATGAATTCTCCTGCTCAAATTGCGAAGATTTATTCAGATGTAGGATCAGCAAAAACAAAAATGTCATTTATAAAAACTTTTGTTCTTGCTATCTTTGCCGGAGCTTTTATTGCTTTCGGCGGTTTTTGTTCATCAATTGCATCCTGCGGTGTTACTCCAGGATCATTAGCTCGTGTTGTAAGCGCCGCAGTTTTCCCTGTGGGGCTTATGCTTGTACTTTGTGCAGGAGGTGAACTTTTTACAGGTAACTGTTTAATTGCTTTATCTGTTGCCGACAAAAAAGCATCTTTGAAGGGCATGTGTCGTAACCTGGTTATTGTTTATTTCGGAAATCTTATAGGTGGTTTATTTGTATCGTATCTGGCTGTATATAGTCACGATATCAACCTGTTTAACGGGGCTTTGGTTCAGCAGACAGTAAACACTGCAGTTGCAAAGGTAAATCTTGGATTTTATGATGCATTTTTAAGAGGTGTTTTATGTAATATCCTGGTTGCACTTGCAGTCTGGGTAAGTTTTGGAGCAGACACTTATACTGGTAAAATATTTTCTTCATATCTGCCGGTATTTATCTTTGTAATCGGCGGCTTTGAACACTGCGTTGCAAATATGTACTTTGTTCCTGCAGGAATGATGGCTAGTTACGTATATAATATAGATGCTCCATCTCTCACTGTTTTTAATTTTGTAGTTCATAACCTTATACCTGTAACTTTGGGAAACATTGTTGGAGGCTCTGTATTAGTGGGTCTTGGTTATTGGTTTGTTTTTCTAAAAGATGGTGGAGACAAATAATTTAATGTAATGCATGCTATCAGAAAGCGGATGTTTAATGACATCCGCTTTTTTTTTGTAAAAAAGCTAAATATCTGTTTACAACTAGAATATTAGTATGTTAATATAGAGTATCGGTAGGAAGTAAAACCAATCGTAATAGGAGATGCTGGCACTATGAAAATGACAATGAGATGGTATGGTAGTAAGTATGACACTGTTACATTAAAGCAGATTAGACAGACTGCTTATGTAAAGGGTATTATTACAACTTTATATAATAAAATGCCTGGTGAAGAGTGGACTTTTGATGAAGTAAAGGCAATGAAAGACGAGGTTGAAGAAGCAGGTCTTACTCTTGACGGTATTGAAAGTGTAAACATCAGCGATGCAATAAAGACTGCAGGTCCAGACCGTGACATGCATATTGATAATTATATAAAGAGCCTTGAAGCACTGGGAAAAAATGATGTGCACATGGTTTGTTACAACTTTATGCCTGTGTTTGACTGGACTCGTACAGAGCTTGCTCGTGTAAGACCTGATGGTTCTACTGTACTTGCATATTCACAGAAGGCTGTAGATGCAATTGATCCTGCAAAGATGTTTGAGTCAATTGCAGGTGATATGAACGGTACTGTTATGCCTGGTTGGGAACCAGAGCGCATGGCAAAAATTAAGGATCTTTTTGAAATGTATAAAGGAACTACAGAGGACATGCTTTTTGACCGCTTAAAGTACTTCCTTGAAGCAATTATGCCTGTTTGTGACAAGTATAATATCAATATGGCAATCCATCCTGATGATCCTGCTTGGAGTGTATTTGATTTACCTCGCATCATTACAAATCAGAAGAATATTCACCGTATGATGACTATGGTTGATAATCCACATAACGGTGTTACATTCTGTGCCGGTTCATATGGTACAAATCCAGATAATAATCTTCCTGAAATGATTCGTTCTTTAAAGGGTCGAATCCACTTTGCTCACGTTCGTAACTTAAAGTTTAATGATGGCCGCAACGATTTTGAAGAAGCTGCCCACTTAAGCTCAGACGGTTCATTTGATATGTATGAAATCGTTAAAGCTCTTTACGATATTGGATTCACAGGCCCAATTCGCCCTGATCATGGTCGTATGATATGGGACGAAAAGGCTATGCCTGGATATGGTCTGTATGATAGAGCTTTAGGTGCAGCATATATCTGTGGTCTTTGGGAATCTATCGAAAAGGCTAATAGATGAGAGGTGTTACTGTAAGAGAACAGCTTGTTGAAGAGTTTCGCGAAAAGATATTGTCCTTGGAGTTACTTCCAGGGGCTGAGCTTAATCCGCTGAATATTGCTCAGTCTATGGGAATAAGTAAGTCTCCTGTTCGCGAAGCGTTACTTCAGCTAAGCGAAGAAAATCTTGTTGAAATTGTTCCTCAAAGTGGAACAAGAGTATCTCGCATTAATCTTTCTCAGGTTGAAGAAGAACAGTTTTTACGCATAAGTCTTGAAAAAGAAGCTGCAGTCCAGTTTTGTCAGAGAGCAACAGATGATGATATCAGATTTCTTGAAAATGAAATTCAGTATCAGTCTGTTGCCGGCTCTAACATGGATTTTGCAAGATTCTTAAAGGAAGATGATAATTTTCATCAGTACTTTTTTAAAGCAATCAAGATGCAGCGTATGTGGAATGTGATTCAGAGTCAGAACGGTAATTATCAGCGTATAAGACTTTTGTCTTTTGAAGAGCCTGAAATTATTCCTTCGATTCTTGAAGAGCATCGACAACTTGTTGAAGCAATGAAAACTAAAAATGTTGACAGGGTTTTGGATGTCGAGAACATGCATTTAGGCAAGCTTAGGTTTGAAATAAAGCCTTTGACTGACAAAAATCCAGATTATTTTACACACTACTAATCTCTTAGGAGGAGAATTAATATGCGTTTAACTGATGAAGGTTTAAGCAATAAGAAGGAATGGTGTGACAAATCATTTACTTTGCCTGAATATGACAGACAGGCAATGATTGAAAAAACACTTAAAGCACCAGTTTGGATTCATTTTGGTGCCGGAAACATCTTCAGAGGTTTTCCTGCAATGCTTATGCAGAAGCTTCTGAATAAAGGTATGACAGACAAGGGTATTATTGTTGGTGAAGGTTTTGATTATCAGATTATTGATGATATTTATACACCACATAACGATCTTTCTTTACTTGTTACATTAAAAAGTGACGGTTCAATTGCAAAAACTGTAGTAGGTTCAGTTGCAAAAGCATACAAGTGCGACACATCATTTAAAAGTGATTGGGAAACTTTCCAGAAGTTTTTTGCTAATCCATCTCTTCAGATGGTGTCATTTACAATTACTGAAAAAGGTTATGCACTTTGTGGCAAAGACGGTTCATATTTCCCATTTGTAAAGAGTGATATTGAAAACGGTCCTGCAGGTCCTTTGGCAAGCATGGTAAGCAAAGTTACAGCTCTTGTATACAATCGCTACAAAAACGGTAAGTATAAGCTTGCTCTTGTTAGTATGGATAACTGTTCACATAATGGCGAAAAGCTTAAGAATGGCGTAATGACAATTGCTAAAGAGTGGGTTGAAAAGAAGTTCTGTGAAAAGGATTTCATTGATTACCTCGAAAGTTGTGTATCGTTCCCATGGTCAATGATTGATAAAATTACACCTCGTCCTGATGCTAAAGTTACAGAAATGCTTACAAAGGATGGCTTTGAAGATACAGAGGTTGTAGTTACTCAAAAAAATACATACATTGCTCCATTTGTAAATGCAGAAGAATCAGAGTACCTTGTAATTGAGGATGACTTCCCTAACGGTAGACCAGCTCTTGAAAACAGTGGAATTTACTTTACAGATAGAGATACTGTAAACAATGTAGAAAAAATGAAGGTTACAACTTGTCTTAACCCATTACATACATGTCTTGCAGTTTACGGCTGTCTTTTAAAGTATAATCTGATTGCTGACGAAATGAAGGATCCTCAGTTAAGCAAGATGGTTAATATTATTGGATATACAGAGGGTATGCCTGTTGTAACAGATCCAAAAATCATTAATCCAAAGAGCTTTATTGATGAAGTTTTACAGAAGCGTATTCCAAACCCATTTATGCCTGATACTCCACAGCGCATTGCATGTGATACAAGCCAAAAGCTTGCTATCCGCTTTGGTGAGACAATTAAGTCATATGCTGCAAGTGATAAGCTTTCAATGGATGATTTAAAACTTATTCCATTGGTATTTGCCGGCTGGTGCCGCTATCTTATGGCTCTTGATGATGATGGTAATGCATTTACATTAAGTCCAGATCCTCGCCTTGAGGAAGTTTGTACATATGTTAAAGACATCAAGCTTGGGGATAAAGGCCCATTTGATGAGGTATTAAAGCCAATTCTTAGTGATACAACTATTTTTGGTGTAGATCTTTACAAGACAGGTATTGCTCCAAAGGTTTGCTCATATTTTGCAGAACTTGTAGCAGGCCCTGGTGCTGTTAGAGAAACACTTAAAAAGTATGTAAAATAAATAATTATTTCTTGTGCGTTAGACCGTCTTTATGACGGTCTTTTTTTTTATTTACTAACTTATATACACAAGAAACTTCTGTAAAAAAAAATTGCTGGATAATCTACTTATTTTTTATATAATAAGGCTATGAAAACAAATATCTATCTTAATCGCATAAGCACAGTACAATCGGAGATGAAAAAACTTGGGTTCGATTGTCTTATTATAAGTGATCAATACAGTATAAAATATTTAAGCGGTATATATAATGAGCCATATGAGCGCATGTATGTTTTGTATTTAGAGCAGAGTGGCAAAGGTAAGCTTTTTGCAAACCGTCTTTTTAACATAACTGAAAATGACTTTGATGTTATCTGGTATTCAGATACAGATGACTGTGTAAAGCTTGTTGCAGACAATATCCTTTCAAAGGGGTGTATTGGAATTGATAAAGAATGGCCTGCAAAGTTTTTGCTTCCATTAATGAAGTATAAAAGGAAGTGCACTTTTAATGTAGGCTCAGACTGTGTTGATAACAGTCGTGCCTGTAAGGATGAAGAAGAGATTGCACTTATGATTGAAGCCAGCCGTATAAACGATGTTTGTATTGAAAAGGGGTTTTCATACATAAAAGAAGGGATCACAGAGGCTGAAGTTGCAAAATATATTGAAGAACAGTTTATCTTGGAAGGAGCTTCAGGTCCTAGTTTTGAAACTATAGTAAGCTTTGGACAAAATGCTGCAGATCCACATCACTCGCCTGATAATACAGTTATAAAAGAAGGTGACTGTGTTTTAATTGATATGGGCTGTAAGTATAAGGGCTACTGCTCTGATATGACTCGTACACGATTTTACAAAAAATGCAGTGAACTGGATAAAACAATTTACGAGTTAGTACGACAGGCAAATGTACGCTCTGAGTCATTGGTAAAAAGTGGCATTGCTATACATACTCTTGATGATGAAGCCCGTAAGGTTATAGCAGACGGCGGTTATGGTGAGTACTTTACTCATCGTTTAGGACATTTTATCGGTCAGACCGACCATGAAAAGGGTGATGTAAGCAGTATAAACGAAACCTTTACAAAAGAGGGTATGATATTTTCAATAGAGCCAGGCATATATTTATCTGGTAAAACAGGTGTACGTATTGAAGATTTAGTTTTAGTTACAAAAGATGGCTGTAAATTATTAAATCACGTTGATAAAAGCTTAAAAATTATTTGTGCTGACTAGAAAATCGTCTTTAAGAATTAATTTAGTAAAAAAGCT
>JAZUGE010000056.1:0-7355 GCA_045641045.1 Treponema sp.
CCTAAGACCGCTTGGCCTCCGACTTAGAGAAGGTTTATACGCATATGGAAATCGATTTATCTTGTAACGCACTTGATAGTGTTGTAATTATGACTAAAGGACCTTCAATGTATAATGTTATCTTTCATAATGATGATGTTACTACTATAGAGTTTGTTATAGATGTTTTACAAAAGCTTTATGATATGGATTTCACCCAGGCTCAGATTGTCACCAGAATGATAAACGACAACGGTAAAGGAGTTGCCGGCACATATCCTTATGATATTGCAGCAACAAAAGCTAAAATTACAATCCAAAAAGCAAGAGCTGAAGGATATCCACTTCAGGTTACAATTGAAAAATTATCAGAGGAATAAAATGAAACATAGTAAGTCGTTGGACAAAATAATTAAAGAATCTATAGAAAATGATCATACACCATATGAAAAGCCTCTTTTTTTTACACCAGAGCATCTTTTATACAATCTTATTTATTATCCTGTAACATATGTCATATTTAAAAACTCTTTTACGAATTTGAAATATCTAAGGGGTGCAATTCTTCACTACATTTATGAATATGTTCCTGTAACACAGGATTCTGATAATACTACCCCCTTTTCTGTAAATCTGGATGAAATTTTTACTGAAGCTGAAGAAATTGCCCAAAAAAGAGACCAGGACGAAGTAACAATATTTGATTTACTTACTGCGATATATCAAAACTCTAATTCCTATTGTGCAAGTATTCTTGCTGACCAGGAATTTAATAGTGGTATCTTTATTGAAAACATTGACAGAGCGAGAGACTATGGAGCATCATCAATACATTTATGGGATAGAGCTGATGATGCTGTTGAGAAAGATCTCGATAAGCTTTATGTCGATTTTCAATTTGTTGAAGAAAATGCTGAAATGGAATTTGAAGAATTTGGTAAAACAAGCACAGCCTTGAAAAAATTTACGATTAATTTGACAAATCTGTATCATGAAGGAAAGTTAAACGAAGTTATTGGAAGAACAGAGGAAACGTATAGAACTTTACAAATTTTGTATCGCTGTACCAAAAACAATGTAATATACATTGGTGAAAACGGCGTTGGAAAATCATGTCTTATAAACTCCGTTGTTAAAGCTATAGAACAGGGAGGAGCAGGCTCTGCTCTAAAAAAATCAAAAGTATTATCTCTTAATATAAATGCTCTGATTGCAGGTACAAAATACAGAGGAGACCTTGAAACTCGTGTTGAAGAAATTATAAAAGAGCTGAACACCTTAGAAAATCCAATTCTGTTTATTGATAATATTCATCAGATTTTCACAGTCGGAAACTCAAATCAAGGCTCTACCGGAAACAACTTTTCAGATTTACTGCGTGGTATTATTGAATCTGAAAACATAAGGTGTATTGGTACAACTACCTATGAGTTTTATAGTAAAACATTTGAGTCAGACAGAGCAATTGCAAGTATGTTTACTCGCATTGATATAAATGAACCGACAAAAGCACAGACTTTAGACATTTTAAAATCTGTGAGCAAAAAGTTCAGTCAATATCATGATGTTGTCTATCCAGATAATGCACTCAAAACAGCTATTGATTTAACAAGTCAGTATATATCTGATCGCAGGCATCCTGATAAATCTATAGATGTATTAGATGAAGCCGGTGCTTATATTGTATTAAAAAGACAGACAGAAAAGGGGTTTACAGCAAATACAGTTTCTAAAGATATAATAAAAATGATAACTGCAAAGCTTTCGAAAGTGCCCCTTGAAAGCGTAAAGAAAAGTGAAAAAGACCTGTTAAAGTCCCTTGAAAAAACTATAAAAGAAAATGTTTTTGGACAGGATAAGGCAGTAAATATGCTTGCCACTGCTGTTAAAAAAGCAAGGGCAGGCTTTAGAGATGCAAATAAGTGTGAGGCAAGCTTTTTATTTGTCGGACCTACAGGTGTCGGAAAAACTGAGCTTGCAAAGGTATTAAGCGAAACCTTAGACGAAAAGCTCCTCAGATTTGATATGAGCGAATATCAGGAACAGTATACAGTAAGCCGTCTTATTGGTTCAGCCCCTGGATACGTTGGATATGAGAACGGTGGTCTATTAACAGATGCAGTGCGTAATAATCCTCATTCAATTATCCTTTTTGATGAAATAGAAAAAGCTCACGAATCTATATATAACCTATTGCTTCAGGTTCTTGATTATGGAACTTTAACAGACAACCAGGGACGAAAAAGTGATTTTAGAAACTGTATTATTATTTTTACATCAAATGCAGGTGCAAGAGATTTAGCTAAAAACACTTTAGGTTTTGAACTTACTAATACTGTAAGGGATGATTCATCTTCACTAAACGAAGCTGTTGCTCACACATTTAGTCCTGAGTTCAGAAACCGTCTTGACGGTATTGTACCTTTCAGTCACTTAAGCAGGGATATAACTTATTCCATAGCCGAAAAGGCAATTAAAAAGATTGGCGAACGTCTTAAGTCAAAGAAAGTTGAACTGAGCTATACCACAGAAGCCTGTAAAGTTATTGCCGAAACTGGATACAGTCAGGAATTTGGAGCTCGTAATATTAACCGTATAGCCGAACATCTTGTTGCCGAACCTCTTGTTGATGAAGTACTTTTTGGCTCATTGAGCAAAGGTGGCAAAATAGAAATTAAGGCTGAAAATGGTTCGATTGTATGGCAAAAAAAATAAATATGTTTTTTGACAATTACAATTCAGATGAAATTGATGAAAAAAACATATTACCGTTCTTACCTTATAATACTTTCGAAGAACCTTTTGAAGATGTTGTAGGTATAAGTGAAGAAATCAATTTACAAAGATTATACTCGGCTTATATGAGCGGAGCTTTTCCGTGGTTTAATGAAGATGAAGGTGAGGTTGTAATTTATCATAGTCCCGATCCACGATTTTGTCTTAAAATTGAAGATTTACATATTGGAAAAAGTATCGATAAGGCGCTAAAACATACACCATATTCTTTTACAATGGATAAAGACTTTGAAGGTGTTATAGCAGGCTGTCGCAATATGAATCGGAAAAATCAAGATGGAAGCTGGATAGGAAACATGATGATTGATGCCTATACAAAGCTTTACAAAAAAGGATACGCCCACAGTGTCGAAGTCTGGGATCAAGATAAAAAGCTTACAGGCGGACTATACGGAGTACTTATTGGTAAAGTGTTTTTTGGGGAAAGCATGTTTACAATAGGTACAGACAGCGCAAAATGTGCCTTTGCAATTTTTGCAAGAGCATTTAGGGATTGTGGAGGCATGCTCATAGACAGTCAGGTATATACTGAAAATATTGAAAGGTATGGAGCAAAAGAGATAAAAAGAGCTGAGTTTTTAGCACTAGAGAAAAGCTTTTTGAGTCAAAGCCTGACCAGAGACATAAAGCAAGTGTTTGATTTTTATGCAAAAAATCCGGGATGTAAAAACTATGTCTGAATCCTATGAAGAAAAATGCGGATACTTTGAAGATCGAAAGTCAAAAATTAAGATGCATCTTATGCCAGATGGCGAGCTGTCAATTAAAATTTTAAAAGATTATGGTATAGACGATATAAGAAGTGACTATGCTCAGATGCTTTTATATAACAGCTATCTTTTACAGGGATACAGAAGAAGCGGTAATCTTATTTATTTAAATGAATGTGAACATTGCAAAGAATGTATTCCAATACGTATAGATACTAGTAAATATGTATTTTCAAAAAATGAGCGATACCTTATGCGTAAAAACTCAGATATAAAGTGTGTATTTACTCATAAAGCACAGTATTTTTACACTAATGATAAAGTTGACTTGCTGTATTTATACAGTAAGAGACATGATGAAAATAAAAACTGGTCTGAAACAAGATGTGATTTAGCATATTTAAATGGATGCTATGATCAGTGGAAAATGGATTATACCCTGCATAGTTCTTATGCCGGAGTTCGTAACATGGACTATTATATTGACGGAAAACTTGCAGGGTGCTCAGTCCTTGATTTTACAGGAGAAGCACTGTCATCAAACTATTTTTACTATGATACAGATCCTGCCATAATGAAAAGAAGCCTCGGCACATACAGTATACTGAACGAAATTGAGTTTTGCAAAAAGCATAACATTAAATATTACTATTTGGGATACTGGATCAAAGACTGCAGAAAAATGAGCTACAAAGCCCGTTTTAAGCCTCACGAGCTTTTAATTGACAATGACTGGACTGAAATTCAAAAGTAAATCAGTAAGTCTGTTTTCTCTTTAATACAGGATGGTTTAAGTATACAAAACCAAGTTGTAAAAACATAACACACCATATTAAAGGTTCGCACATAATAACACCCCAAACGCCTGTAACAGGTATAATATAGAGAGTAAACAATATCTTACCTGCTAACTCAATTACACTTGAAACCAGTGGTAAAACCTTACTTCCTAACCCCTGGAGAGCGTTTCTGATTACTATAAGCCCGCCTAAAACCAAAAAAAGCGGTGTCATAAACATAATGTATTTTGCTCCGTAATCTAAAACCTCGCTGTTATTAGAACCTGAAATAAAAGCTACAATGGTATTTGCTGTAAAAGGGACTACAACAATCATTATTACAGCCCAGACTACAGTTATTATTATTGAAGCTTTTACACCTTTTTTTATTCTGTCTATTTTACCGGCTCCAAGGTTTTGCGAAACAAATGTACTTGAAGCCATACCTAATGTAATTATTGGTATGTTTGTTATACTGAAAAGCTTTCTGGCACTAATATGTCCTGCGATAATATATGTACCAAAATTATTAATTGCAGATTGAAGAATAACTGTACCTGCAGATACAATAGAGCCCATGCAGGCCATTGACAGCCCCTGTTCAGTTAAGTCCTTGTATAATCTTTTTTCAGGTCGAAAGCTTACTTTTTCAGGTACAAGAATTTTTGCACACTTTAATATATATACAAGAGTTAAAACAGCTGAAAAAAACTGTGCAATAATTGTAGCCCACGCAGCACCTTTTATTCCCATATTAAAATGTGTAATAAAAACAATATCCAAAATTATATTAAGTAATGATGAAACAACTAAAAAAATGAGAGGAATAAAAGTATTTCCTATCGCTCTAAGCATGCCGCTTAAAAGATTATAAGCAAATAAAACACCACAAAGATATGTGATTATCGAAATATAATCATAGCAGTCAAGGATAATATCCAGCGGAGTTCCTAAAAGGAGAAGCATTTTTATACAAAAAAAGCTTAGTGCAGATTATGATAAGTATAGTAACACCCGCTGTAATTAAGAGTGAACTTGCAACAACTTTTTTTAGCTTTTTATAGTTTTCTTCACCATATGCCCTGGCAGCTACAATACTTAACCCGTTTCCAAATCCTGTACCAAAGCCTACCATAAGCTCAAACAATGCAGCACTTGCACCAATTGATGCGAGCTCCATCTCACCTAAATAATGCCCGACAATTATCGTATCTACTGCATTATACAGCTGCTGAAAAATGAATGATATAAAAAGTGGTAAAGCAAAACAAATAAGTGATTTTACTATATTACCATGTATTAAATCAGGATGAATTATTTTTGAAAAATCCATAAAGGCGATTATAGTTTTATCCTTTAATCAAAACAAGATGTTCAAGATTATACTTTGTGGACTCAGAAAGTATAATAAAAGGGATTTCCATGCACCAGGTATCTCCGTAGTCAAATACAGGTACACTATAGTTCTGCCCTCTTTTTCCCTCAAAATATGCAGAATCAATAATCTTTATAATATCTTTGCTCACTAAAACCCTGCACTTTGCAAAAGACAGCATAGCAATGGCAATAGAACCAGATTCACCATCAAAACCACTTGAAAAATCCTCTAATGAATCATTTTCGCCAAGTAAAAAAGGAATTTTTAAGCGATTACCGTTTATGGATGGCAATAAGTCTTTTTGTTCTTTATCCAAAGTCTTTGGGTTTATCAATAGACTAAACTCAGCACCTGTCTCAATATCTGTATCAACAGCTTTAAGTTTTACACTATCAGGAAGGCTATTTTTAAGAGAGCCCATATCACTATTTAATATTTCATCACTATCCTGTCCTATCATTGCAAATAATGCTTTTGATAAGGTAACCTTATAATAAACATTATAGTTATTGCCTTCCAGACTGATACTTTGTACATAATCAATACAAGAGCTCATTGACAAAGAACAGAATATTATGACAAGGCTGTAGAAAAAACGGTATAATCTTTTACAAAACATAAAGCTCCCCCTCACTTAATACAAATATATCATGAAGAAGAGCTTTTCTAAAAAGATTAAATATTAAATAGCTAAAAATTATATTTTATCAAAACAGCATTATCTTCAAGCTTAACAACATCCTTGAGTTTAAGCTTTACAGGCTCACTGTTTTCATCTCTGCCATCAAATACACTTGTTAGTCCTTTACGCCCATCAATACCAGGGCCATACATTATCCATAGTTCGTCAATCAGGCCTTCATTTAAAAATCCAGAGTTAATGTGGCCGCCCCCAGTTAAAACAGCCTTTTTGACACCAAACTCTTTATACAGAGTATCAAGGGCACAGCATAAATCAACTTTACCATTACCACAAGCTATATAAGATATACCTTTTCCCTTTAGATAATTTGCATACTCAATGGTTGCATTTTCACTTATAATACAGATGATATCGATTCCATTAATTTTATTATTACCCCACATAAGAGAGCCGTTTGTATCAATACACACCTCATAACTTGTGGCATCACAGGCTTTATAAAAGCATTTACCGCATCTTTCATTACTATAGCTTTTAAACTGTGAAGGAAGTGCATTGTGGGTATAACGGGTTACTCTGCCATTAATGTTTGTAAGTGGACCTAGTTCTTTTAGAACATCGTAGTAACTCTTTGCTGCAGGATCAATTTTTTCAGTCATGTCACAGTCAATATGACCGTCTACACTTGCATACATGAAACACGTAATGTAAGGCTTCATAACTATCCCCCTTTTTGTAATCGATGTATGCTTTCATTCAAAGAAATTAAGCATATATCAATTTTATACCTACATTCTGATTTTTTTCAACCTTCGGATAAAGATTAATGCCACAATACCTGCAGTAACTCCCACAAGGCTGTTCGAAATAAGCATTGCAAGTCCTACTGCCGAAGTCCCAAGAGCATTATAAATGAAAGGTACCTTCATAAAGATTAAAAGAGGTGGAATACGATAGACAAAAAGACGGATTATATTTAAAACCATTGTAACCTTTGTTTTTCCAAATCCATACAAAAGTCCCATTACACTGGCATTTATTGCAATCAAAAAAGTATCCAGCCTTTCATA
>JAZUGE010000057.1:0-69005 GCA_045641045.1 Treponema sp.
AACGTAAATTTAATTTGCGGATACATTATTTCCACTAACAACTTCTACAATTCTGTTATTCTGTTCATTTTTATATGTAATACGATATTTTTCTATTTCATCCTTTGGTATAATATTTTTTCGTGTCCGGGTAATCAACGTTAAAAAGCCAGTTGGAATTTACAACATCCTTGGACTTAAAGATGAAATGAGCGAAGAGCAGATCAAAGCTACAGAAATTTTCAATCAGGGAATCGAAGTTTATCTCAAAGGTACTGATACACCAGAAGTTAAGAAAGATATAAATGAATTAAAAGCAGCCTTTAAATTATTCAAGCAGGCGAACTGTATCCTGAAGATCTTTCATCAAAAGTATTTATGAAGCGCTGTTTTTTTTACTTAATGTCAAATTATAAGATCATTTTAAAATCTTTTCCATCAGACAGAACCGTCCTTTCCGCCAGTCCGCATATCCTCGAGTTTCAAAACCAAGCTTCTCATACATGCTTAAGCTGATTGGATTCTGTGTAAAAGCATCAAGCTTTATAGATCTGCAGCCGTTTGCACGTACTAGACCTTCTATATAGCGGCATGTACCGATACCGATTCCTTTACCCTGAAAATCTGGATTTACACACAGGCGATGAATGACCATAAAATCATTACCATTGTTTTTCCATTCGACCTTAAGATAATCATTATCCTGCCACTGGTTCAATGTAAAACAAACTGCAGGTTTTCCTTCAATTTCTCCAATATACAGTTCGTTTTTATCTACATCTCCACCAAAGTCATACTCAGTCGGATAAACCTCATCCCATTGTGGAATACCTTGAGCTTCCATTACAGTTTTTGCTTTATCAACAAAGTTCTGAATTACAGGAAGATCAGAACAAAACGCCTTTCGATACTGAATTCCACAACAAGAAATATCTTTCATCATTTCAAGAACTTTCCACTTACCGCACTTACATTCAAAATCGTTGATGCGGCCATCCGGAATATATCCCATTGAAAGATAGCATTTCAATGCAGGAATATTATTTGTATAGACACCTAGAGAAAGTTTTGTACATCCAAATTCCTTTTTTGCATAACCTTCAACAAGTAAAAGAAGCTTTTTTCCATATCCTTTTCCACGGACAGTTGAGTCAACAATTACAAAACCAACACGTCCGATCGTCTTATCTTCAAAAGGGAAACGAAGAAAACAATGCCCGAAAATTTTTCCATCATCATCGACTGCAACAACAGGAAAAACAGTTTTATCTGCGATTCCATTTTTATAATGCTCTGAAAGAGTTTCTGGTTTCAAAGGCCATTGATCAAGAATATTTGCAGACCATTTATACAGGCCTTCTTCATTTAATACCCAGCTTGCTATAATTTCAGAATCAGTTTTTTCAAAATTTCGTAAGTTCATTTTTTAACTCCTGATGTATATTAATGATTTAAATGACCCATTGGAAGTATCCGCTAATTAAATTAACGTTTACGTTGGACCTGATACAGGTGACAGACTGTTCAGAACAATACAAAATATTGAAAAAACATATAAAGCTGAATCTAATTATGATGGTAATAAAACAATCCTTTTGGAATTGGGGTATGGATTAATTCCTTTAGTAGACACAATATATCAACGTACATTAATGGATTCCATTAAAGAGTTAAGAAATTTTAATTCTAATATTCCCGCATTACAAATGTAACCGTTTTTCTTGTAAAAATTATAGGCAGGAACAGTCCGCTCGGTTAAAAGGAAAGTAGCTTCAATTCCCTGGGCAAGAAGATACTCTTCCATCTGATGTAAAAAATCTGAACCGATTCCTTTTCCCTGAGCTTCAGTTTTTACACACAATTCATTGATGATATATTCCGTTCCCCGAAACCAGTGTTTTACATAGCCCATAGATAGTGCCATCATTTGGTCGTCATGAAAAAATCCAAGAGTAAGGGAATTTACGTTTCCAATTAAATCAATAATGTATAAATCCAGCTGCTGTTTATCACTCCAGTCATCGTACCAGGGTGCTTTTGTAAAAATATTTACAAAAAAATCTTTTACGAGTTCTTTGTCAGCTAAAGAAAGTTTTTTAATTTCCATATTACTTCTTGTTTTCTTTGTACAAAACTATTTTTGGTTCAGCACCGTTACAGCCATATTCACTTACAAGAATAAAATCTTCATTAGCAACAACACCATAACAGCGTTCTGAATCTTTCTTTTCAATCTGGTTTCCAAGGTAAACATCTATATCATTCAAAAACTTTACAGAAGTCCCGTTAGAAAGAGGATATTCCAGATTTACAAAGTCACCACTCAACAAGAAAAGATCATTCACTTCAAGGCCATCAATTCCCAATGCATTTATTTCAGAAACAAGACTCTGTTTCAACTCTGCAAAGTTTTTATTTCTTTCTGCAACACAGCTACCGTCAAAAGGATGACCTTTACATTTTTCACAGCCACCACACTCAGCGAGTCTTGAACATTCTTTACAGCAATCAATTCCACAATATGTCATTTTTTCCTTCTTTATTTTAAGTCCTGCCATCTGAACAAAAGTATCCGCAAATTAAATTTACGTTTACATAATTATACCACCCTTTCCATGCTTTCCCCAGCCGCTGGAGCTGATAATGTCACTGCCAGTGTATGTGTCAGGAAGACTTCTGAAAGTGTCGGCAATAATTCCCATGGCAGTTTTCTTTTCGTCACGGTCAAGTACCTTTATCTTTACTTTGATTCCAAGTTTTTTGTCTTCTTCCGTCGGTTCCATCTCAGGACTCAATCTCAAGGCAGGCATAAAGAGGCTTCCTTCTTCCGTAACAGTTTCCTTGAGGGCATCGATTACAGCCTGCGCACCGCCTTCAACTTTTCCAAAGCTCTTCAATGAACTGTGAACTTCAAGCATCATTCCAGGTTCAACTCCAAGTTTTACAAGTGCTGATTTTATGTCTTCTTTCGTTACGGTTTTGGTCCTTCAATAATATTTTCCCAGTCTGCACGCTTGATTGAATAAGCACATGAAACATAATTTTTTGAATCAAGATATTCCTTTACCTTTCGCATTCCGTTTGCAATGGCTGTTGAATAAGAAGCTACGTTTGTATACTTCATGTAGGAATAGATTTCGTTGTATTCTGTGTTTTTGAAAACCCAGTCACGTACAGCACGGGCAGCTTCTTTTGCAAATCCGTGCCGCCAGTATTTTTTGTGAATGTGGTAACCGATTTCAGGAAGAAGTTCACCATCTATATTCTGGATTGTAATTCCGCAGTCCCCGATGAACTCTCCTGTTTCCTTAAGCACAACAGCCCAAAGTCCAAAACCATATTTCTCGTAGTTTTCAAGATTCCATTTTATCCAGCCACGGGTTTTCTCTTCATCAAAAGGTGCAGGATAATGCTGCATTGTTTCAGGATCGCTTACAATTTCGTAAAGGGCATCAAAATCGTCCATTGTGTAGTCTCTTAGAATCAGTCTTTCTGTCTCAATCATTTTTATATCCTATATATTATATGCCTTACTGAACCGCAATCAATCCATCTTTACTGGTTATCAAATACAACCGCAGTCCACTAATCTGAGGTAGAGTCACCACGGCTTCTTGTTCTGCAAAAAGATTTACTACCATCACTTTATCGTATCGAACAGTAATTACATGTGCAATAAAATCTTCCTTGGTCATTGGGTGATTAAAACTTACAGAATACTGACCATCAAATTCCTTTATAATAGGCACATATTTTTTTTCATCAGATTGCTTTGCTTCCACTGCAATCAATTTATTTCCGCAACAACTGATTTCAATTTCCTTTACACTGGTAACAAGGTTTCCGCAGGTTGGACAGCGGTAAAACTTCACTCGGTTCATATTTCCTGCAATACTAGGATTTTTCACAATTGCCCCCTGTAAAATACTTTGAATATCAATCTCCAGAACTTTAGAAAGAACAGATAGAATTGTAATATCAGGGCAACCGTGTCCAGTTTCCCATTTACAAACGGCCTTATCAGTAACAGAAATTGCTTCTGCCAACTGCTTTTGAGTCAGTCCTTTTTTTAATCGTGCGGACTTAATTAAACATCCTGTTTTTTCTGCGTTCATGAATTTACACCTTTTATATATTCATTTTTTGGAATCATAAGACTCTGCAAATTGGAAATGGTATCTGGCTTTAAGGCAAAAGACTTACCATATTCTTCGCCAGCCCGTTCAAAACTTTCTTTCTTAGGTTTTGTAACAGGTTCTGCTTCTGGAATATTCAGCAGCGGAGTTTCAGGCACAAAAATTTGAGTCAAATTTCCAAATGCTAGCTCACACTGTCTCTGAACCGCTTCAAAATTGTGCTCATAATTTGGAAATCCACAACCACAAATCACCAGAGTATGAATCGTAGAAAAATCAACATTTGAAAGATGACGAGTTCCATTCCCAGTATCTTCCATTTTTTTCTGAATCAGCGGAATAGTTCTGTCCAACACTGCCTTTAGATGACTTGGCATTCCGTAGCAATACAAAGGAAAACTCCAGATAATTAAATCGGCCTTAGTATAAAGCTGCAAAATTTCGTTCTGATCATCCTTAATAACACATTGCCCGTTCTGAATCTGCCAACATCCAAAACATCCACGGCAAGGAGTAATATTTTTTTTTATAACATCAATAATCTTTACGTTGTGATTTCCAGTTTTTTCAAGCCCTTTTAAAAATGCCTGAGTCAAGACCATAGTGTCGCTTTTTACTTTTGGACTTCCGTTTAATACAAGAATATTCATTTTTTCCTCCGAATACATTACCTTTGCGCGCTTGGCTTTGTTTTATAAAATAATTGTAATGTAACCAGAAAAATCAGTAAATCTACGAGGAGTAGAGTTCAAAAAGAAGGGGAAAGCCTGGGACATGGATATAAGTTAACAAAAATTACTCTTAAAGTATCCGCAAATTAAATTTACGTTTACGTTTTTATTAAAGTATGTTTTAATAAAAATTTAATCTTATCATCTGCTTAATTTACTATTGACAAAACCATAACCGCACGGGCTACAGAATATACACTTACAGGCGTAAAAAAAGCCTTAGTAGAGCAAAAAATACCCCCTAAGGCTTTTATCATATCTGATTATTTATCAGTCTAATTCAAACTAATATGTTTTATTTCTTTACCTGCAACTGAAAGAACAAGTTCACTGTCCTTTGGTACCGCATAAGGAACTGTAAAGTTACCGCCTGTATGCTGCAAAGTTACAAGGTTATATCTGTTACCTTCTTTAGGTAATACATCAACAGACATTGTTACTGGATATGGATAATTAGCAAGCTTTTCACTTATTACCCCATATACAAGACCATCCTTTGACTTTTTTGGTAATGAAAGCTCGATGTTTACCCTGCTGTAATTATCAACAAACTCACCAATTGCAGCATCTTCACCAGATACAAAGGCGTCTTTTTCACCTTTTGATGCATCTTTAGCTGTAATATCAAGTACAACCTTAAGGTTTGACATCTGCTTTAATAAGTCCTGTACACTTAAACCACGTAAGTCTGGTACACGTGTATGCTCATACTCAGGTCCGCGGCTTATTACGAGTGTAACTGTTACAGGATTTGTAATATATGTACCAGGTTCTGGATCCTGGGCTAAAATTGTACCAGCTTCAGCGTTATCTGCTTTATATACCGGATCTCCTAAAACGATTAAAGCCCTTGAGTTACCAGTAAATAAAGTCTGAAGTCTGATTTTAACATCATCAATCTTTTGACCAACAAAGTCTTCAATATGATCAATGATTACACCCCGGCTTACTACAAGTGTCACCCGGCTTCCGGCTTTTATAATCGAACCCGATATAGGTGACTGACTTAATATCTTACCTGCATCAGAAGGATCATCACTATACTTAAGCTGTATTTTTGGATAAAGCTCCTTAGCCTGCATTTCAATAAGGGCCTGTGTAAGCTCCTTACCCTCAACTGCAGGCACCATTACCTGCTCACTACCTTTTACAGTAATCATAAATACCGAAAAAGCAATAAGTATCATAAAAAGAATACTGCTAAAGACAACAGCAACAAGGGCTACTGTACTTGTCTGCAACTTTGCTAAAGTTGAGTTTACACTTATTCGGCAGTTTTGTATGTTAAAGTTTTTAATACGGTCTGACAGTTTCATAGTTTATCCTAATATAGAGCCTGTAAAATTACGGGCACCATTCATAAAATCTTTATATCCCATAGCCTTTTTGCCCTGCCACTGGAGCTCTGTTGCTACAAGTATACTACCATTACCACAGGCAATTTCGATACCTGTACCTTTATTATAAGGCAAAACAGTACCAGGTGTCTGGTCTGTTTTATTATTGCTAACAAAAGCTTTCAGCACTAACAGCTTAGTTCCGTTGCTAACTGTAGAGCATAATGGCCATGGTGTATAGGCTCTTATTTGTCTGTCGATACAACAGGCTTGTTTTGTCCAGTCAATAATACCGTCATCCTTATTCATAAAATAAGTATAACTTGACTGTCCGCTTTGTGGTTTTGCCTCCATCATCTTATATGGCTCACCAGCTTTTACAATGTCCTGCAATACATTTAAAAGCATTTTTGCCCCGGTTTCAGTTACAGCACTTGTTGTACCGTCACCATCCATAAGGCTTAATGTTGTCTCAGTACCGTCCAAAGGGTACTCACAAACCTTTAATAAATCACCTTCATCGGTTTTTAGGGCAATTTTTTGAACTGAAATACCTAAGGTTTTATCACCGTTTAATATTGCAGCAGGGACCGGAGCACACCCTCTGTATTTTGGCAATGCACTTGGATGCAGGTTTATACCACCCAGAGCAAACATTGCCAAAAACTTTGGACCAAATATACGTCCATAATCAAATGAAACTAAAATATCCGCCTTCAATGGAGCTATAGCCTCACGAGCATCTTTCATTAAATGGTCAAAGGCAAAAACTGCAATATCGTTTTCACTTGCAACCTGAGCTACCTCTGTAGGTATCAGCTCTTTATGACGACCTTTTGCACTTGGAGGATTAGTTAAAACACCGGCTATTTCAAAACCTGAGCTTTCACTACTGGCAATGAGAGTTTTTAATACCATAGCTGAAGCCAAGGGGCTTCCTGCATATAAAACCTTAAGCTTAGACACTACTTAGTTACCTTTTTTTGCGTTTTTTGCAGCAAGTTTTGCTGCTATGCTTGCCTGCTTACGAGCTTTTTCTTCTTCCTTTTTTGCAGCCCGCTCTAAACGCTTTTTAAACTGAGCTGTTGTTTTAGCTGCAAAATCCGGGTCACCTCTATCAATATATACAATACCATCAAGGTGATCGTTTTCGTGCTGAATTACACGGGCTAAAAGACCGTCGGCTTCAAGTGTAAATGGTTTGCCGTGTTCGTTAAGAGCCTGTACTGTAACTTTTACAGGACGGCGAATTGTCTCATAAACACCAGGAATACTCAGACAACCTTCATCATAGTCGCCTTCTTCAGCACTTGTAGCAATAATCTGTGGATTTACAAATACACGGCGTACGTTATCGTCTGCAGTAACTACGAAAAAACGCTGACTAATACCAACCTGAGGAGCTGCAAGACCAACTCCGTCAGCTTCGTCCATTGTCTCAAACATTTCTTCAAAAATTGAACGCAGTTCATCTGTAACTTCTGTAACTGGTTCACACTTTTTGCGTAATACTTCTTCGCCTAATTTGTAGATTTTCATACCTGTCTGCTGTCCTTAAAATAAATTATTTTTCAAGTCTAACTCGTGCAGCTCTTGCGTGTCCTGCAAGACCTTCTGCATCACCTAAATGTCCAGCTGCTTCTGCACTGGCAACTGCACCCTTTGAGCCTTCGATTGTTCGTAAAGTTGTAACTGTCTTTAAGAATACACGAACACTTAAGCCTCCGGTAAACCTTGCACTACCACTTGTAGGCAGTGTGTGATTTAACCCTGCTGCGTAGTCTCCAAATACTTCGGCACTTCCATGTCCAATAAAAAGAGAACCATAATTGTGTACAAGACTGCAGGCCTTATCTCTTTCACTGCCTTGAGCCATAGCAAGCTCAAGGTGTTCAGGAGCTTTTCGGTTTGCAGCTTCACATGCCTGTTCTATTGTATCAGTAATAATTATACGACCACAGTTCTTTATACTTTCAGCTGCTGTTGACCGTGTACTTAAAGTTTCAAGCTGACTTTCAATCTCTAAAGCAACCTTTTGGGCAAGCTCCATATCACAGGTAGCCAATACAGGCTGTGCTACAACATCATGTTCAGCCTGTGCTAAAAGGTCAGCTGCAACCCACTTTGGATTTGCAGTTGAGTCAGCAATAATAAATACTTCAGTAGGACCTGCAACCATATCAATGCCTACTGTTCCGTACACAAGTTTTTTAGCCTCAGCAACAAACTTGTTGCCAGGACCTACAATAACATCTACTGCCGGTATACTTTCAGTACCAAAAGCCATAGCACCAATTGCCTGAGCACCACCACAGGCAAATACCTTTGTAGCTCCACAAATATATGCTGCAGCCATGATATTTTGATCTGCATATGGCTTACCGCCAACAAAAGGTTTACCACTGACTCCAAGCCCTTCACTCTCTGCTGAAGACAAATCGTCAGGATGCACTCTTGGTGGAGTACATAGAATTACTTCTTTTACACCTGCGGCAACTGCAGGAACAACAGTCATTACAACAGTTGATACTAAAGGAAATCTTCCGGCAGGAACATAAACACCAGCTTTTTCGACACTGATATTTTTTTGACCTGTAAAAACACCTTCTTCAAGTTCAACTTCAAAATCATCAAACGACTCACGCTGTTTTTTTGCAAAACGCAGCGCAAGGTCTGCACTGTATTTTAACGATTTGTAAAGGTCAGGATTTTCGAGCTGCATTTTTTCGGCAGCGGCTTTAAGTTCATGATGAGGTATTTCAAAAGTAACTGGGCTTGATATATCAAATCTAGCACCATATTCTTTAAGGGCTGCATCCCCATTTGTTTTAACATTTGTTAAAACATCGTTTACGGTTTCAATAGAACCGCCAAAGTCTCTTCCGTTAAAGAAAGAGTTTTCGATTTCTGAATACTTTTGAATTTTTATCATGAATAAATCCTTTAATTTAAAGTCCGACTGTTACTATATTACTGTTTTTTACTGTTTTATACTATATACATAACAGTGAGTAAAATTATGTAAACACGGGGAGTTTATTATATAAATAAGCCTTGTTTTTAAATAAAACCCCAGGGATTTACTTTAAAAACAAGGCTTATATAAAAAGTAAACTAGTCTAGTTTTTTTATAAAACAAGTACATAATAAAGAGAAAACTAATTTTTCCAGTATTGTGTGCAATCAGGCTTTCTTGATAAAAGTTTTCGTGTTATTAGCTCGCGCCGCAGCATTGTCGGATTCATAAAACAATGATTGTCGCTGATAACTCTTGTTATTTCAATTTCTTTATAAATAATACCTTTTTCAAACTTACCTGCAAGATACTCACAAACAAGCTGCTTGTCTTCATTAGAGTTTGGCCAGGCAATTACTTTTCCGTCTTTATCAAGATATTTTTCGACACCTTCTTTTAACATAGCTTTTCCTTTTTTTTAATTAAGACAACAAATTAAGAAAAAAAGCATATCTGCGTTACACAGATATGCCTTCTTTATTTATTGATTATTTTTTATGGCGTTTATCAAGCTCGTTATAAACATCCTGCCAGTTAACGCCTTCTTTATACATAAGAACACTTACAAAGTATAAAAGGTCAGCTGCTTCCCAGATTACATCTTCTTTTGTCTCTGCATCATCTGTAAGTTCTTCGGCTTCTTCCATTACCTTTTCGCGAACCCGCTTATCATCAAGGGTTGCTGTGTAACTGCCTGATCTTGGATTTGCAAAGCGCTCTGAAATTGTACCGTAAAGGCGCTCCAAAGTTGATTTTTCATCAGCTTCGCTGCCAAAGCAGGTCCAGCTGCCTGTATGACAGGCAGGGCCATGTGGTATTACAGTTGCAAGTACAGTATCTCTGTCACAATCAACACGAAGCTTTACAACTTCAAGATAATTACCGCTTGTTTCACCTTTAGTCCACAATACATTGCGTGTACGACTAAAGAATGTAAGCTTGCCTGTTTCAAATGTTTTTTCAAAGGCCTCTTTATTGCTGTAACCCATCATTAAAACCTCGCCGTTTACACTTTGAGCTATAACAGGTATCATGCCGTTTACTTTTTCAAAATTAAGACAATTAATAAATGAGTCTTTAAGGCTCACAGCACCTGTATACAATGCCATACCAAGCTGAACATCACATCCTAGCTTTTCAAGCTCTGCAATCTGTTCAAGACTGTTTACACCACCAGCCGCAACAACACGGCATTTAACTGCACTGCGTAATGCACGGCAGGCATCCATATCAGTACCCTGCATACAGCCTTCTTTTTCGACACAGGTAAATAAAAGCTCACTACAGTATTTTTCAGCTTCCTTTGCACCATCAATAAGTGAAATATCAACAGTTTCAGTCCAACCTTTTACAGCAATTTTGCCATTTATTGCATCAACACTGATAATTATTCGCTGCTTACCAATTGCTTTGTTAAGTTCTTCAAGAAACTCAACATTTAAAACTGATTCGCCCTGTTTAGGAGATGGGTTCCAGGCTGCGCTTCCGATAATTACTTTTTCAGCACCAAGACTTATAAGTTCTTTTGCCTTTTTCACATCACGGATACCACCACCAACACGCACGTTGCCATGATGGAGAAGATGCTTTAAAAGCTGAGTATTTTTTGTATTACCCTTTTCGTCTGTATGGCGCATTGCCTGATCAAGGTCAATAATTGCAACCTCGCCATATTTGTTAAACTCTGCAATGAGTGCATCTGCATCATCTCTTTGCAAAACCAAGTCTTTTCCATTTTTTAGCTGGACAACGTGTCCATCTTTTAAGTCTATTGAAGCGATTACCATACCGTGAGTATACTAAAATGAATAAATATACACAATTATGCTAAAGACTTTTATAAATGCTTAATTTAACAACTTATGGTCTTTTATCAACATCTTCTTTCGCTATTTATAAAATATAATCATCTATTATCAAAATATTTATTTTCATATTAAATAATGATTTCAATATTACTTAAAGTAACTTTTTTTTACAAACTTTTATCTGTTTTTTATTCCTTTAAAACTATATACTTTATTCTGGCTCTAATAACGCTTTATTAACATTTTGTTATTTGAGTTTTAATTAAGACATAACAAAACATTTTAGTTTGTATTTGTATTGGAGGCTTTTCAATCATGAAAAAGTTAATTTCAACAATTGCTGCTATTTCTGCAGCTCTTCTTATGGGTGCTTCTGTATTTGCAGAAGGCTATATCAACGCTAACGACCTTGCTCCTGCTAACATCGTAGAAGATCAGGCAGAAGAAGACGGATTTGTTATCCACGGAACAGCTGAAAAGTTTGTTGTTATCGATTCATCAGAACCTGCAAAGGCTGGCGATGATGTATTTACACAGCGCATTAACCTCAAGGGTTCAGGAAAGCCAGATGTACGTTCTGTTACTTTCCCTGCAAAGAAAGGCGAAACAATCACAGTATTTGCAGCTTCTTCATCTAAGACAGACAGCCGCACAATCAATATTGCAAACGAAGCTGGCGAAGTTGTTGCAGAAATGTCTGAAAAGCCATACGTTGAAGGCGTTACAGTAGAAAGCTTCAAGGCTCCTGCTGACGGTACATATGCAGTATACTCTGCAAAAAATGGTATGTATATCTACCAGATTACAGTTACAAAGTAAATAATGACAGGCTGTAACAATTTTACACGCTATATTCATTTATTTAATAACTAACTCTTCAAAAAACGCAGAACCGTAACGGTGCTGCGTTTTTTGTATTTTAGTACCTTCGCAGGTACGTAAAATTTTAAATCATAAATTGGAGAAAAGTTATGATTAAATCAATCCGCAGACTGTTACTCAGTACAGTTTTACTTGCAGCTTCTGCATCTGTTGTCTGTGCACAGTCTAAAACCTGGGCTGATGTTGCAGCTCCAGAGATTACTTCAATCGTACAGAGCGGTGATAACGAGTTAACCGTAAACTTTAACCTTGACACAGGTAAAGACGGTGCTACATCAGGCTCTGTTGTAATGACTTCTACTTCTGGATCATCAAAGGTTCAGACTGTAGGTAAAACTCGTAAAGAAGCTAAATCAGTTAAGTTTCCTGTAACTGCAACAGGAACATATACATTTACAGCTTATGGCGAACGTAAGGGTGAGGCTAAAAAGGCTTCAACTGTAAAAAGTTTTAACTATATTCTTCCTCTCACACAGACTAATGTTACACTTCTTAACATTGGTGGTGGTGTTGTTGATGCTTCATGGACACCAGTAAGCGAAGCTGAGGGATATATTCTTTCATATACAGATAATGGCAAAAAGATTGAGTTACCTGTAACAAAAGATCTTAATGCTACACTCCCTGCATTAAAGCCTGGCAGCTACTCAGACATTGTAGTTACTGCAGTTCGCGGTTCTGATAAAAAAGACAGTGCTTTATGTCACAAACTTATCCGCGCTGAAAAAGAACGCGTATGGCAGTTTACAGAGTTCGGTACATCAACAAAGCCAGAACTTAACCGCTACGAAGTTCTTGATCCAAACGATCTTAAAGTAAAGCTTTACTCTTGTACATTTGATCCTAAATCAGGTGATATCGCACAAAAGGGTGGTAAGTATGAGTCTTTCTTTGATGGTATTTCATTTTACTACACTGTAGTTGACCCAGTTAAAGAAAACTTTGAGCTTACTGCAACAGTTACAGTTGACTACATAAACCCAATGCCAGACGGACAGGAAGGTTTTGGTTTTGGTGCATATGATACTTTAGGTAAAGACGGCGAACCAATGGTTGTAGCATACTCAAACAATGCTTCACTTATCAGCCGTAAATTTACAACACATGTTAACGGTGTAAAAAAAGAAATTAAAGATGGTCTTGGTGCCCGCTTTGTATGGGGTTTAACACCTGAAGTTTTAAGTTCAGGCGATGCAGCTGTAAGCCAGAATGGTGTAAGTCAGACTTTCGCATTCAGCTACGACCAGGCATCAGATGCTATTAAAACAGGCGATGTTTACCGCATCACATTAAAAAAAGATAACACTGGATATCATACAATTTATAAGAGAGCGATTCCTTCAGAAGATACTGTTGAAGAGTTTATCATGTACGATAACCGCGATGACGGCTTTGCAAAGCTTCGTCAGCTTGATAAAGACAACATTTATGTTGGTTTCACAGTAGCCCGCGGATGTAACGCAACTTTCAGCGATGTGGTATTTACAACCAGTGACCCTGCAACTGACCCAAAAGGTCTTGAAGAACCTCCTGAACTTGTTCCTCTTACAACTTTAGTTGACTGTCCTACAGCATACTTCTCAGGCAGCTACCCATTTGTATTTACATCAAATGCACAGGGTACAATCCATGTTGAAGATACAGAAGGTAAAGTTTATATCAAAGAAGACAAAGTACTTGCAACTGAAGATTACAAAAAGACTATTAAGCTTAACAGCAAAGGTATTACAGACCTTTTAGTTACATTTACACCTGAAGAAGGCTGGAGACCTCAGCCAAAGCAGGTAATTGCTCAATACAACAACGAACTCAAGATTTACGAAATGAACTACAAGCCTGTAACTTACACACAGTCTGTAATCGTAATGACTTATAAAGCTAAAGAGCTCTACGTAACACCAAACGGAACAGCATTTGGCAGTGGTACAAAAGAAGACCCTCTCGATCTTTTAAGTGCGATCCGTTATGCAAAGCCTGGTCAGGAAATTGTTTTACAAGGTGGTACATACTACTTAAAGAGCGGTATTTTAATTGAGCGTGGTAATGACGGTACAGCTAAAAAACATAAGGTCTTAAGAGCTGAAAACGGAAAACGTGCAGTTCTTAACTTTAACGATGCTCGTAAGGGCTTTGAACTTTATGGAAGCTACTGGACATTACAGGACATTGATATTACAAAGACTTTTGAAGATATCAAGGGTATTCAGGTTGCCGGAAGCTACAACATTCTTAACCGTGTTGACGCATACTTAAACGGTGATACTGGTATTCAGATTTCAGGACGTGCTTCAGAACCATATGCAAAGTGGCCACACGATAACTTAATTGTTAACTGTGAATCATTCGGTAACTGTGACCCTGCTATGAACAATGCCGATGGTTTTGCATCAAAACTTACATCTGGTGATAACAATGTATTCCGCAACTGTATTGCACACCACAACGTTGATGACGGTTGGGATCTTTACTCAAAAACTGAGACAGGTCCAATTGGTGCAGTTCTTCTTGATAACTGTGTAGTATATGGTAACGGTGTTAAGATTGATGGTTCAGGTAAGGGTGACGGAAACGGATTTAAGTTAGGCGGTGATGGTATTGGTATCCCACACTTACTGCGCAACAGTATAAGCTTTGGTAATACTGAAAACGGTGTCACAACTAACTCAAACCCAGCATTGATGCTTGAAAACGTAACTGTTTATGGCAATGGTTCATACGGTATTAACCTTTATGGTAAGGGAAATGCTGAATCATACCCACGTTCATTTAAGGCAACAGGTGTTATTTCTCTTGAAAATGGTTCTGGCGATAAGCTTGACGAAGTTCGCAAGTACTGCGAAGAACTTATTAACGACGATAACTACTTCTACAATGGTTCACGTGCAGTAAACAAGAGTGGTGTAACACTTGATAAGAGCATTTTTGAGTCATATGACATGTCTTTAATTGAAAACGGTATTAATGCAGACGGTTCATTTAACCGCATTAAACGTAATGCAGACGGTTCATTTGATATGGGCAGTTTGTTTAAGTTAAATGATAAGGCCCCAGCAAATGCAGGTGCCCGCAGATAACTAATTATTAACATATAAACTCAAGGCTGTATGGGATACTCCATACAGCCTTATTTTTTTTGCTATGAAAATAAAAAAGCCTGCATCTGAAAAGCTTGAGAGAGCTCAAATCAGATGCAGGCTTTTACCGTGTGTTATATTTTTTTATTAGAACTTTGCTTTACGTAAACGAACTTCTTCAATGTTTTCACTAAAGAGTTCACGAAGATCGTTAAGACCAAGTGCCATAAGAGCCATACGGTCAATACCCATACCCCAGGCTAAAACAGGACAATCAACACCCATTGTCTTACTTACTTCAGGTCTAAAAATACCAGCTCCACCAAGCTCAAACCATCCTAATACAGGGTGCTTGATATGAACTTCAACAGATGGTTCTGTAAATGGGAAGTATCCCGGTACGTATTTAACTTCTGTAGCACCTGCAAAGTCTTTAGCAAACATTTCAAGCATACCAAGAAGTGTACGTAAGTTTACATCGTTACCTAATACAATACCCTCAGTCTGATAAAAGTCTGAAAGGTGAGTAGCATCAACTTTATCATAGCGGAAACAGCGTGCAATACCAAAGTATTTACCAGGGACTTTTGCCTTATGAAGCTGATGTGCACTTAATACTGTACCCTGTGAACGTAATACAAGACGGCGTGTAAACTCGTTATCAAACTCGTAGTTCCATCCACGGCTGCCTGTGTTACCACCGTTTTTGTGAGCAGCAGCTACAGCAGATAAATATGGTTCTTCAATTTCTTTAGCGTGTGTTGGATTTTTAATACGGTAAACATCGTGAATATCACGAGCTGCATGGAACTGAGGCATAAACAATGCATCTCCGTTCCAGAACTCTGTTTCAACTAATGGACCATCAAATTCTTCAAAACCACGTGCAGCAAGCTTGTCTTTTACAGACTCAAGGAACTGTACATAAGGATTTGTACGACCAGGTATAATACGTGCAGGTGGAATAGCAATGTTATAACCACGGAATGTTCCGTTTTTCCATTCACCACTTGAAAGCATTTTTGGTGTAAGTTCACCAATTTCGTTACCTGTAATACCTGCAGACTTAAGAGCCTCGACTACAGAAGCAGCATCGTCTGTTAACTTATAAACAACAGTTTCACGTTCAATAATCTTAAATGGACTGTCGGCAGCTCCACGTTTTTTTGCGTAAGCTGAAATAGCTGTCTGCTCATCCTTTGAAAGGGAAGCATTATCAAGCTGTCCATTTTCAGCTTTGCTAGCTGATTCGAAAAGCTTTTGAGCAATCTGGATATTTGCAGGAACATCAGCTCCGGTATACTCAGCCTTTTTTTCAGCATTCATCTTTAAGATGCCTGCTTTTGACAAAGGACCAAATGCACTACCTACATCTTTCTGTTCAAGGCCAACACCCTGGGCAATTTCAGGTAATGTTTTTGCACCGTTTTCTTTAACAAATGCAATAATACGAGCTTCAGGAACCCCCTGTTCTGCGTATTTACGTCCTAAGTCTGTGATTTCGTAAAATGTATGTGGAGTACGACTTACAACAGTAAGTAACTCCTTACCACCTAACCATGAAAAAGCCTGATTAGCATGACCTTCTTTGTAGTTAAGCTCTGCCTGAAGTTTTTCTGATGTTAACGCATCTTTTGATGTGTAGTTAAGAAGCACCTTAATTTCGAGTGGGTGCAGATTTTTAATTACATTTTGAATATCCATTATGGATTGCCCCGGAACTAAAAAAATTTATGGCTGGTCCGATTGAACCAGCCTGACTATCTTACTAGCGTGCAAACTTTACATAAGATGAGTAAGTAGCCCATTTAAGGTTTTTATCATCCTTAAAGTATTTTGTTTTATCTTTTGCAAGATATTTATAACCGTAATACTGGTTCTGCTTCTGAAAATCTTCGAGACAGGCAAGAATTGAGTTCATTGCTTCTCCCTGATCGTAAGAAACAGCCATTACAGTATAATAGATTCGCACTTCATTTGTAAGTGGTGTATACTCTATTTTTACACTAGCAGTCTTATTTACTACATGCTGATCTTCAGGAACGATTGTCCTTGTGAGACTATCCTGAGGTTCTCTGGTCAAGTCATCATAATTATCGTCAGCATAAGCAACACCCAACAAACACATACAACCAACGATTAACGCAAGTATTCTTCTCATATTAAGCTCCTTCTAAGTACAATCAGATTAAGATCAGAACATTTTGTATTCTTTTATTCTATCTGTTTCTATGAAAAAATCAAGAGTTACCTTGTACTGACCGGCGTCAATACCAATTTTTGGCGGCTGCGAAATTAACACTTTTCCTGTAATTTCACGGGGTTTGTTTTTTATTCTTGACCTTTCATAGTCACGGACAGCTTCTTTTAAGGCCTCACCACAAGCCTTCTGAATACCAGCAAAGCCATCACTAAGCTTTGCATATCCTGTTCCCTTTATTCTCGGATACTCAATACCTCGCCAGGCCCTGTAAGCCATAATTTGACCTTCACTACGGTCATACTCGACCCAACAGCACAATCTTGCATCTTGTACCCAAGGTTTAGCATACCGTATTTTTTGCCTGTCTGCCTTAGAAAGTTTTGTTATAGGTTCATACTCAAAATACTCTTTTACGTTCCTCGCTTTATCAGAAGGGCTATATTCAAAACTCCAGCCATAAACCATCCCTTCGCTAATAAAACATGCTATATCGCTCATATGCTTTATGGCATAAAACTCATCCAGTGACTCTGGAGTACCAGGAACAAAATCTGATAAAGCCCATATATTAAAACGCACAAGACGTTCCTGAGAAACATCCTGTGCATATGAGTGAAAAGCAAAAAAAATAACGCTTAATGTAAGAACTAATTTCTGTATGCGTTTTTCCATACTCTGATTGGATTAATTCCCATCCTTACAACTAAATACAACCAGGCAGCACAAAATCCTGTTAAATGAACCATATGTGCAACATTTGAAGAAGCGCTGAACTGACTGAAAAACTCTATAACTGCATATGCAAGTATTAGTATTGGAGCAGGGACTGGCAGAATCCCCCAGATATATATAATGTTACGAGGAAAGATTACAGCATATGTAAGTAAAACTGCATATAATGCGCCGCTTGCACCAAGCAAAAATACCCTGTAGTACCCCCAAAAATAATAAACCACAAGGGCAACAACTCCACAGATTAATCCACACAAAAGATACAGCAGTATAAACTCTTTGCTTCCTAAGGCCCTTTCTACTGCAATACCAAAAAACAAAAGTCCGAGCATATTAAAGAATATATGACTTACATTGCTGTGTACAAACATATAGGTAAATGGCTGCCACCACATACTGCGAACCAGACAGTTATATACATTAAGTGACAAGTAAACCTTATAATAGGGAAAGATATTTAACAAAAGATATACAGCAACATTGATTACTATGACAGCTAAGGTCGAATTATTAAATGTGTATTTAAATGGTTTTCGTATTAATTTTAATGGGTTATTCATTATTCCTGCTTAAAATCAATTACAGACCCAGGATCTGCAACTGTTATTTTATTTCGTCCGGATCGTTTTGAAATGTACATTGCGTAATCAGCCTGATCAACAAACGCTTTTGACGATGATATAAAGTTTGCGTCTCTGTCAAAGTATGCAACTCCGCCAGAAATTGTTACATTAACATGTTTTCCTTCATAACAAAAGTCATATGATTCTATTCTTTTTCGTATGCGTTCGGCAACTATCAAAGCCTCATCCCGACCAGCTTTATTTAACAAAATAACAAATTCTTCACCACCATAACGGGCTGCAACATCCATCGCCCTTATTTCAGACTTAATAAGCATTGCAACAGTTTTAAGAACATAGTCACCACAGGAGTGACCATAGGTATCATTAAAATGCTTAAAAAAATCGATATCAAACATTAAAACTGATATTGGAACTTTTCGCACAACGGCTTCATCTATTTTATTTGTTAAAATACCAAAAAAATAGTGTTTAAGCTTAAGATGAGTCATCATATCAGTTGAAGATAACTCTAAAAGAATTGCATTTGTTACAGCTACAGCTACAAATGAAGAAATTGAAATAAGCAGAGCTTTTTCACTGTCAGTATAATAATCGTCCCCTGTAATTGCAATGCGTTCACCTAAAAGTAAAAAGCCCTCAAGATGTGTCTTATTAATTAAAGGGACAACCAGTGAAGGGTGGAGGCTTTTAAATATTTCAACCTCTCTCGAGTCAGGTAAAATCTTTTCAAGCTCATCCATTGTGTATACAGTTTCACCATCGCAGCTTATACACTTTGCAAACTCACTGTTTACAGGAATGCGATAATCAATATCATCATCGCTATCATACTCATTACATACGCTGCTCAATCTGAAATAATCATTGTCCCCAGTTCCCTGTAAAAACATTTCAGCCCATAAAACTCTAAACAACCCCATACATGTATATATTATGGATTCGACAAGCTTTGGAAACTCTATGGCAGAACATAATGATCTTGAGATATCAAGCAACTGCTCAAGATCATAAATCCTGCGTTCAAAATCAGAGGAACTCGTTATTTCCTTTTTTTGACTGTATACATCAGTCAGACTGTAGCGTTTCATGTTTTGCTTATGTTTTTATCTCTACTTTCTTTATCTATCTCACCGAGAACTGCATAATTTCTCATTACACTAATAAGAATCTGCCAGGATTCTAACTGCTTATCTAAAAGGACACTTGACTCAGCATTACGTGCTGAGTTCATTATGACCCTGATATTTGAAATATTATCAGGTTTTGCTTTTTTTGCATCACCAACAACGTCTTCAATAAGTTTTGTCAATGTATACAAGGATTGAGAGCATGTCTGAACAAGATGCTGAGCTTTATTATTAACATTGTCGACAAGTTTACTCAGCTGCTTTAAAAAATCTGGATCAGAACGACTGTCATTTATTAAACCATTTATATAAGCAAGGGAATTATCACCACTTGCTTCAAAGGTTGATTCAAATGCTAAAATATGGGAACTCCACTGAAAACACTCGTACACACATTCTGCAAACTTGGCCTCATATACAGGATTGTTAAAAAAACCTTCTATAATTAAGTCTTCAAGATATGTTTTTATACCCTGGCTTAGATATATATGCAAAAATGTTTTTAAAACCATCAATGGTTTTATCCATAAAAAAGTGCTGACCTGATTTGCTTCAAGTTTTTTATTTGTATCAATATTATATCCGTTTAACTCAATAAGAGGATCTGAACCAAAAAGTTTTTTTATATCAGCTAAAATCGTTTCGTCCCTGATTTCAGTCTTTATACGGTCTTCATCTGCATTAAATACTTTTGTGCGTTCCTCAGCAAGTCGCTTGCGATGTTCACTTTTATACTCCACTGTTTTATTAGGTATTTCAGTACTGTTCTTGGCAACGCAGATAAGTTTATATAATAAACCTGCACTAATTATATTTTTTATCAGTGAGTTTATTTTTCGTAAATCTTCATCCAGCTTTTCCTTAAATGCATCAGTAACACTGGCTTTATCTTTCATTTGTGCAAGAGCAATGAGAGCTCTTGACATGGCACCTGTTATAATGAATCCTTTTGTAAGATAATATAAATCCAGCAGACACTCAGAAAATGCAGAAATGTGATTATTAGCAAATACAGGCGTATAATTTTCATCATAACTGTTATAATTTACATCAAATACCTGAAGTATGCTTCCATAATTAAAATTACAGATATCATACAACTGAAGTAAATTTGCAATTACTCCATCAATTTTAGTAAACTCTTCTGAGTTAAGCTGCTTTACAATCTGCTCATGCAGCATTCGCTGTCTTGCATAAACACTGGTACGATGATTTTCATCAACATCAAGTATTTCCTGCTTACGAAAGCCATACCCTAATCTTGCAATTTTAGACTGTATATCAGCACCAAACCCTGTAAGTAAGAGCTGATTTATGAACTGGTCATTGCTTTTTTTATCTTTTGTACATATTGTCTCTGAAAGTATTTTTAATGAGCCTTTACACAACTTTTGCAGCATGTACACGTAGTTTGCAAACTGAACAGTAAGCATTCCATTTTTATAAATACATGGTTCAATCGCTTTTAATTCGTTTTCCAAAGCTTTTATTTCGCGCTTTTTTTGTGTGGCTGGAGAACCTTTTCCCCTGAAAAAAGATATTATTGCTGTTATAAGCGAAAAAAATTTCATACCATAATTTTATACTTGGTATTTTAAATTTCACAAGTTAATATAACATTATATTTAGAGTTTTTTAAGATTTTATCAATTTTATATAATACAAATTGTATTTACAGGCAATAATACTTCGCCTGTAAACTTAAATGGCTATCTGTAAGCTTTAAAAATTTCTTCAAAATCAGCTACAGTACAAGCACTTACAACCTGCTTACGCAATGCGCCACCGCCTTCAATACCCTTACTATAACAGCAAAACTGTTTGCGCATATCACGACACGCAGCTTCTTCACCACGGTCTTTTATCAAAAGCTCAAGCTCTCTGAACCCCGCATCAAGACGGGTTTTAGTTGTAATTTCATTTATCTGACCTGTTGTCAGATAATCGTGAGTATTTGTAAAAATAAACGGATTACCCATTGCACCACGGGCAAACATAACGCCATCCACACCAGTCTCTTTTAACATGCGCTCAGCATCTTCAGCTTTAAATGCATCCCCACTGCCAAATACTGGTATTCGACCGTTTATCAGTTCAACAAATTCTTTTAAAACTCCCCAATCGGCTTTACCTTCATACCCCTGAGCTCTGGTACGAGCATGTAATGTAATAGCACTGGCACCAGCTGCAATAGCAGCTTCTGCATTTTCGCGCCAGGTAATATGATCCTCATCCCATCCTTTTCGAACTTTTACAGTTACTGGAATTACTTTTTCATATTTTACATCATTATCATCTGTATCCTTTCGCAAACCGTCATAATTACGAACTGCATCAACCACAGCCTTTACTATATGGTAAAGCTTATCAGGATCACGTGTTAAAGAGCTTCCGGCTCCACTTTTTATAATCTTTGGAACAGGACATCCACCATTTATATCAATACACTCTGTACTTGTCTTACGTAAAACCAGTCGGGCAGCCTCAGCCATAATTTGTTCTGTACCGCCAAAAATCTGAACTGCATAAGCCAGTTCATTAGGAGCACGTTTCATGATAAGCTCTGTTTTTTCAGAACCACGGGTCAGTGCTTCGGCAGAAACCATCTCTGTATAAGCAAAATCAGCACCACAGTCAGCACAAATTGATCTGAAAGCTCTGTCTGAATATCCGGCAACAGGTGCCAGAAAAAGGTTTCCATTAAGTTGCAAATCACCTATTTTTACCGGATGATATAAAGGTTTGTTTTCCATAAGTAGGGAAATTATAAAAAAAAATGGTACTTATTAAAAGTACCATTTAAAAGCTAACACGATATTATCAATTGTTATTAATGCAAAACTTAACTGATGTTACTCAGGGATATTAAATATCTTACAGCTGTTTTTCCAAAGCTGCTGACTTAAATCCTCGATTGGCTTCTCAAGCATTTCACTTAAAAAGCGTGCAGTTGAAGGCAAGTATGATGGCATTGTTCGCTTTCGGTCTCGATACTGAGCAGGAATCATAAATGGACTTTCAGTCTCTATAAGTATACGATCCTCTGGTATATTGAGAACAGTTTCATGCAAATTGCGTGCATTGCGATATGTAAGATTACCTGCAAATGAAAAATATACATTAAGGCCTGCATCAAGACACATCTTTGCATAACTTGCATTTTCGCTGTAGCAATGCAAAATAGCACCAGCAGCTGGTATACGTTCTTTGAGTACTTCAAAAATATCTTTTCCTGCATCACGATTATGGATAATTACAGGAAGGTTATACTTTTGAGCAAGTTCAAGCTGTGTAATGAACAGTTCTATCTGACTGCGTTTATCACCATACTGCTTGTAATAATCCAAACCTGTTTCACCTATGGCTACAACATTTGGCAAAGTAACATTTTGCTCTATGAACGAAATCCAGTCCTTTCCTGGATTCATAACTTCAGATGGAGCAACACCTATAGCATGATAAATACCAGTCATTGATTTAAGTGTTCCGTAAACCTTCTTAAAGTCATGGAGACTGTTATTTATACTGATAATACGTGTAACACCAGCCTGTTTAGCCTGCTGGATAACACGAAGCTGTTCAATAGGATCCTCATATATAAGGCCTATATGGGCATGAGTATCAAAAAATTGCATGGGCTTATCTTCCGGATATGATTTATAGGAGCGGAACGCTCTGAAACAAATAACACTTTATTAATGTTTCTGTCTTAGGATAACACAGTAAAATCCATGTGTCAAACTTTATGCTTATTTGACAGAATCAAAAAATCTATGATAGTATGAAATACTAGGATAGGTGTATTGTAATACCTTATGGAGAAGTAAATTGGCAAAGACCAGACGTTATAAAAAAATTGAAAAAAGTCTCATTGCTTCATTCATTAGCCTCATAAAGGGTTTATTCTCGTTTATCTGGAGCGGAATCGTAAAGTTTTTTCATATCTGCGACAGTAAACTTACTATAATGATTGTACCTCACTCACAGGGTAAGGTAATTAATTTTCAGACTAACGCATTTGCACTTGTATTTGGCATTATACTTATTGTTGGTATCGTTTCATCATTTGTATATTTCAAAAAGCAGGATATAGGTATTAAAGAAGAGCTTAGCCGCTCAATGAAAGAAAACCGCGAACTCCTCGCAAGCTTTGACGAACTGAGAGACGAAAACAACAATGTTATACAAACTGCAAAACGTTTTAAATCATCTCTGTCACAAACTTTGTCCTTACTTGGTATTAATCAATCTAATTCGGTTTCAAAAGCATCTTTAAGTTCAAGCGACTTAAACTCTTTATTTGATACACAGGATCAGATTACAGGCTCAACTCGCGAAGTTTCAGATATACGCCAGCTTAATTCGTATCTTGAAAGTGCAATACAACCAATCGAGCAAATTGGTAAAATGCTTGAAAGCCAGGAAACTTTATTTACAGACATTCCAAACATTTGGCCTGTAAAAGGTGGAATTGGTCATATTTCAATGCAATTTGGACAGAACGTTCATCCAATTACAGGACAGTGGTATATCCACAAAGGCCTGGACTTTAGTACATGGAGATCCGGAGATCCAATTGTTGCTACAGCAAATGGACAGGTTGTTACTGCGAGCTATGACTTTAGTTTTGGTAACTACGTTGTAATAAAGCACAAGCATGGTATTTATACCCGTTACTGTCATATGAGTACAATCAGAGTAAAAAAGGGACAGTTTGTATCACAGGGTGATGTAGTTGGAGCTATTGGAAGTACAGGTATTGTAACTGGACCACATTTACACTACGAAGTACATATAGGTTCAGATGTAGTAGACCCTGCAAAATACATTAACGTAAAATTAGCAAAGTAAAAAATATGGCACTTACTGACAGCATTTCCATTAACAGCATTTTAGGTGAAGGCTCTTCAATATCAGGTGATTTAAAAATTAACGGATTTGCCCGTGTTGATGGAGATGTAGACGGCAATATTGAAGCAACAAACAATATTATTATTGGCGACAAAGCCAGAGTAAAAGGTAATATTACAGCAACTTCAGCAACAATTCATGGTGTAGTATTGGGTGATGTATATGCTCCTCTGGGAGTAAAGTTAATGTCTACGTCTGCCGTTATTGGAGATATTATTACAAAAAAACTGATTGTCGAAGAAAACGTTATTATTCATGGTCATTGCATTTCATTACATGATGAGTCAGAGTACAACGATGCATTTACTGAATACACTGACGAGCACGCAATCCGAAACAGGGTATTATAAATGGCTGAGATAGATTCACTTAGCCCACAATCACTTTTTTTTGCAGCTACAGCTGCTTCATCACAATTAACTGCAAACAAAGCAAAATCAAAACAAAAAACTGCATCCACAAGTAAATCGCGTTTTGCAGCTGCATTATCACAAAAACAGGAAGAGACACAGCTTTTATCTGAAGGGTTACCGGTTGAACTTGCCGGTATGGAAATTGAGGAAGCATTTATATATTTAAAGGATCAGGCAGATTTGGCCAGTGACGAATTAAAAAAGAATCAAACACCACAAAATATTGAACAGTATAAACGAAAAGTAAGCCAGCTTTTGAGATACGTTGCTTACAATAATTATGAAGTCATAAAAAAGCAGGTTAGGGGAATTCGCCGTAAAACAGGTAAACCAAGAGACCCAAGAGTACAAATAAAGATAATAAATGAACAGTTAAGTAAACTTACTGCCGATATTATATACAATCACGCAGACAACCTTGCAGTCTTAAAGCGTATTGAAGAGCTTAATGGTCTGATTATAGACTTGATTGCAGCATAAATATAAAATAGGATAATCATATGAGTGATATTTTTGAACAGGACATTGATACCTCAACTGTAGATTTAAGCAGTCTCGAAGATAAATACGACAAAAAAACAGAAGTCATAGATGATGACTATGTATATCCTGATCCTTTGTATGCTACAAAACTTGATTACTCAAGTGAAATCGTTTATGTTTCTTTACCTGATGACTTTAGCCCTCTTGAAGCAGGTGATCATATTATTATCCCAACAAGATATGGCAGAGACCTTGCAGTTGTCTTAGGTAAAATAAATAACCCAGTTGGCATCAAACCTTCTGAAATTGTTGAAATCGATCATAAAGCAAGCGAAGATGAACTTAAAAGATTAGTCGAGCTCGCTGAAAAAGAAGAAAGTGCCTTCAAAACATTTAAGGAAAAGGTTGTTTTACACAACCTTGATATGAAGCTTGTTGCGGTTCATTTTTTACTTGATGAGCAAAAAGCACTTTTCTTTTTCTCAAGTGACAATCGAGTAGACTTTAGAGAGCTTGTAAAAGATCTTGTCAGTGTATTTAAAATGCGTATTGAGTTACGTCAGATTGGTGTCCGTGATGAAAGCCGCATTACAGGAGGATTAGGAGTTTGTGGACGTCCTTATTGTTGCCACACTTTAAGTGATAAACTGCCTCCAGTTTCTATTAAAATGGCAAAAGAACAAAATCTTTCGTTAAACTCAATGAAAATCAGCGGCCAGTGTGGACGGCTCCTTTGCTGTTTGAGCTATGAGTACAACTGGTACTATGAAATACGAAAAAATCTTCCAAATGAAGGATTACACATATACTATGACAGTACAAACTTTAGAATCACAGATGTTAATCCGCTGACTAAAATGATAAAAATGCTTGGAGAAGATGGTCGATTGCTTGAAATACCATCAAGTCGTTTTAACAAAGAAAACGGCAAGTGGCGCATAAATTAGTTTATTGAATAAAAAAGCTGTTCATACACTTCAGTATGAACAGCTTTTTTTTAGCTTATAACACATATCAGATTATCACTGTCTGATGTAAAGTCATCCCTATAAAAATTACTAAAAAACTCTATCTTTGTAAAACCTGCTTTTTTAGCAAGTTCTTTTACATCACTGCGAGTTACAGGATATATGCTGACATCTCTGGTTACAGGTATAATCTTACCGTTACCAGTTTCGAGATCTTGATTAAGAACAGTACTGTCATCATCTTTTGTAACAATCTGTGTGAAAAGCTTTGATCGTATACTCTCCCTTACTGGTAAAAGCTGTTTAGGCCTTTGATTATATTTTTCAAAATTTGGTAAAGATATCACTAGCTTACCTTTTTTTGAAATAAGTTGTTTACAGTCATAAAACAATTTTGCAAGCAAAGTATAATCATGCGTATAAATGATACGATCATCCAGAATAGAAATAAGATTGTAAAATCCTTTTCCTAAGAATCTCGTCATTTCAAGTGAAGACATTTGAAAAAACCTGATTGCCATTAATTGTGTACGACGCCTGCGGTTTGCTGAAGCGATCATCTCTGATGAAGATTCTATGCCAGTAACATCAGCACCCTCTTTTGCAAGATAATGTTCAAAAGAACCTGTTCCACAACCAATGCGAAGATATCTCACAGGTTTGCCATAAATTGCACTTTCTTTTAAATAAAATTCTTTTTGGGCTTCTGTAACCGGATATAATTCATCATAGTATTCTACTATATTCTGATTTACATCCATAATAATATTATAAATCCAAACTGCAAAAATGCAATTAATTTGTTTATAATAAGATATCTAATTATATTTGACAAAAAAGGCAGCAAAGAAATCCTTTGCCGCCTTTTAAACTTTATTTATACTTCAGTTGCATCACTTATAAAACAGGCTACACCTTCACCGATGTAACGCAATCGTAGTTTTTCTACAATCTCAATAATCTTTTGAGACTCATCTTCTGTAGTATAAATTATGAACATTGTATTAAGCTGCGGCCAAATAGCATCCCCAAGCTTTGGATTAGAGTATCCGGCGCCCATTATACCCTTTATCTTTGTATAACGGGCAGCAACTTTTTTTTCCTTAAAAAGCTGGTCAAAATCTTCTTCAAGAGCTTCTGAAAAAATAATCTCAACTCTTACAAGTTTTCCAGCATGCTGTCTTATATCATCAACATAACTCATATCAGATACCTGCCCCGAAATCCTTTTCCATACGCTTATTTGATTTTTCAATCTTACGCTGTAACTTTAACTCTGCTTTCCGAGCTTTTTTTGCTGCTTTATTTAAGCGACGGTTATTAACAATAAAATAAACAGTTGGCATTAAGAACAGTGTCATAACACTACCAAATGTCATACCACCAAATACAGTTAATGAAATTGGCTGCATGTTTGTACTACCTTCCCCAGGGAAGAAAGCCATTGGTGCCAGAGATATTACAGTTGTCAATGTGGACATCAAAATTGGACGTAAACGGTTTCGAGAAGCCTGAATACAAGCCTCTTCAAGAGCATAGCCACGCTTTCTCAAAAGGTTTGTATAGTCAACAAGTACGATACCGTTGTTTACGATTGTACCTACAAGAACAAGCATACCAATAATTGTAACTACATTAAGCTGATTGCGTGTAAGTGCGTAAATTGCTACTACACCAATAAATGACAACGGAATTGTAAAGATTACAATAAATGGATCAATCAATGATTCAAACTGCGAAGCCATTACTACAAATACGAGTAAAGCAGCGAGGATAATTACAAGACCAAAGTTCACAACTGCAGTCTTCATTTCTTCCATATCACCAGAATAACTGATTACAACAGCTTCATCCTTTGGAATATTATCTTCAATAAGCTTAATAACACCGGCTTGAACCTTATCAAGTGATAAACCAGAAACAGGTTTAGCAGTTACGTGTAATATTCGTGACTGATTTTCACGGTAAATTGTTGTTGGTGCTGTTGTTTCCTCATAATGAGCAAAGCTTGATAAAGGTATACGCTGACCTGTACTTGAAATTACAGAGATACTATCAAGGTCAGCAAGTTTTGCTTTATCCTTTTCAGCAAGACGTACTATAACATCAATATCATCACCGCTTTTTGTAAAACGACTGGCAGTTTTACCATTGATTGCTGCTGCAATTTCGCTACCCAGAGAGTATACATTAATACCAAACTGGTACATACGATCACGATCAACTACAATTTCAGCCTGTGGTAAACCGTCTTTTAAGTCAGATTCGACTTCAACAACCCAATCTTTACCTTCTTCTTTAAGAAGTTTTTCAATTGCACGTGAAGTTGACTGAACAAGTTTTAAGTCATCAGACTTAATATTAATCTGTACACCGCTTGAGCTTGATGCACTATTTGCATTTGATGCAAAAGTAAAGTCAGCTCCTGGGAACAAGTAAAAATATTTACGAAGTTTTTCTTTTGCAGTTTTTTCGTTATCCCAGCCCTTTTCGCGCTCTTCAGGAGGGTAGAGAGAAAAAATTATACTACCAGTATTTGTCTCTGAACCTGATGACATGGCACTAGTTCCACCAGCAGTTACAATTGAAAACTTAACCCCCTTTAAGTCTTGTAATGCCATCTGTTCAAACTGCTGAGCTATTTCCTGGGTAGCTTCAACTTTGCTTCCTGTTGGCAGAGTAAGTGTTACCTGGATCATATTACTTGCAGATTCAGGCATAAAAATAAATCCTACAAACTTTACTGCAACAATTGACAGGACAAATAATCCCAAGAGCGAACTGATAAATACTTTTCTATGATGAAGTACAAAAGATACGCCCTTCGCATATTTTTCATCAAGTTTATCAAAAAAGTTATTAAATGCACGGTCAAGACCATACCAGAAACCTGACTTATCACTCACATCAAGTTTGCGGACAAACTTTGCAGAAAGTACAGGAACAAGACATACAGCAACAATTAACGAACACGATAAAGAGAAAATAATTGTCCATGCTACATCAGCAAAAAGTTGCCCCATAACACCAAGTTTTTTCTGGAACATAATCATAGGCAAGAAGATACAAACAGATGTCAGTGTACTACCTGTAATAGACATAATCATTTCATGGCTACCAAGAATAGCTGCAACCTTTGGTTTTGTATCTCTCTGTATATAGGAATAAATATTTTCCAGTACAACAATTGAGTTATCTACAAGCATACCAATACCCAATAACATACCAGCCATTGATATCTGGTTGATACTTATTCCCTTAAAGTACATACAAAACAACGCAATCATTACAGAAATTGGAATTGATACACCAACAATGAGCGTACTCTTAAATGAGCGTAAGAATACGAGAAGAACTACTATAGCAAGAAGGGCACCCTGTACTACAGAACTTACAACTTCTGAAATTGTCTGCTCAATGATATCAGTTGTATTAAATGCCTCAACAATCTCAACATCAGTTGGTAACTCTTTCTTAAGCTTTTCAAGCTCTTTACGGATACGCTTTGCAGTGGCTACAGAGTTCTTACCTGACTGTTTTTGAACCATAAGAACAACACAAGGCTCCCCATCAAGGAATGCCAAAGTTGTCTCATCTTTATAACCATCATAAACATCAGCTATATCACGCAAACGTATTGTCTTAAGCTCTCCAAGGCCACTTGCTTTATAACTGATTACAGTATTACGCAAGTCATCAAGCGACTGATATTTACCATTTGTCTTAATAGAGTAGTTATAATCGCCGCTTTCAATAGTACCGCCGGAGCTCTGTACATTTTGAGAACCAATCATCTGTGCAACAGATGTAATGCTTAAACCATATGCTTCAAGACGATCTCGTGGAATATCAACATTAATAGACTCTTCACGACCACCTGAAGCTGTTGCACTTGCAACACCATCAAGCTGCTCAAGTCGAGGACTAATTACATCTTCTGCATATTCACGAAGCTCTTCTGGAGTACGTGAACCGCGCAAACCTAATCCCATGATTGGCATCATACTAGGATCAAGGCGCATAGTAATAGGGCTGTCCGCATCATCAGGTAAATACGTGCGGACCATATCTATTTTATCTCGTATATTACCTACCGCAACATCAAGATTCGTACCATATTCAAGCTCTAGAATAACTAAGCTTAAGCCCGACATTGATCGGGACTGTATCTTTTTTAGACCTGATACACCAGAAAGAGCACTTTCAAGTGTACGTGTCAGGTTTTGTTCTACTTCTTCAGGACCTGCACCATTGTAAGTTGTAAATACAATCATGTATGGGATATCCATATCAGGATACATGTCTACACTCATCTGTGTAGTACAAAATATACCCATCAGAACCATGATTAAAAATACAAGAACAGTTGTTGTAGGTTTTTTTACACATCGTTCAGATAATGTCATCTAAAATCTCCAGACAAATCTCATATATTAACAAACAAAAAAACTACTCAGACTGAGCTACTGAAATGATGTTTATTTTTGCACCATCATTCAAAAGGCCCTGTCCCTTTATTACAATTTCATCACCAGACTCAAGTCCTTTTGTTACTTCAGTCTTGTTATCAACAGAAATACCTGTTGTAATTTTTTGCTGACGTACAGCAGCTGGTGTATCACCATTCTTCTGTGATGAAACAATGTAAACGTATGACTCACCATCACGTGTAACTATTGCAGGCGATGGTATTACAATTGCATTTTTTACACTGTCAGTTACAAGCTTAACACGTGCATACATACCAGCCTTTACACGACTGTCTGATTTTACAAAACGAAGTTTTACGCCCATTGTGCGTGTCATTGTATCAAGAACAGGACTTACTTCAGTTACGCGAGCTGAAAAAACTTCATTTGGATATGCATCAAATGTTACACTTGCAAGCTGCCTGTCCTGAATACGACTGATAAAGCGCTCTGGAATACTGATTTTAACTTCAAGTTCATCTGTACGGGCAACCTTTGCAATACTCATAGCCTGACTAACTGTATTACCAATAGTCACAGGCAGTGAAGTCACGCGGCCTGCAATAGGGGACTTTACAGGGCTTGTCTGATATGCATAACCGGCACGGCTGGCATCAACAAATGCGATTATATCATCTTTCTGAACCATATCACCAACGCTTACTTTTACGCTGGCAATTTTACCTGCAACGTCTGGCATTACATCAACAGCATTTACACTGGCAACATCTCCACCAAACTCAAGATAATCGTCAAGATTTCCGTTTCCAGTTTTTAGCGTATTAACAGCAAAAAGAGTTTCAGACTCTTCCTTTGTGTCTGCAGTCTTTTTTCCACCACAACCAATAAGCATTGACATAACTGCAAGACCAGCAGTAAATGTTAATAAAGCAGATTTAATACTACTCTTCATATATGTGTATCTCCTTATGTACTATTTATTTACAGGCTGAGAGCCAAATTCTTTCACCAAGTCTGTGTTCAAAGTATTTTCAAGATCCATAAGAGCTGAAATATACTGGAACTTTTGATTTAACTGACCTAATTTTGCCTGGTTAAGTGAAGTTTCTGCATCACGAACATCCAAGAGCTCAGTCATACCACTGCGGTAATTGCGTAAAGTTACTTCGTAGGAACGCTGGGCAAGCTTTACGGTTCGTCCCATGGCATCTATCTGCTCACGGGCTTCGTTTAATGTATCAACAGCTTTTCGTACTTCAACCTTCTGATTTTCTACAAGAGTCTGTCGTGTAAGCTCCAGCTTTGCAAGATTTGATTTTAAATCTTTTTTATTCTGGGCATTTGTACTGAATGGCAGCATATTTGTAAGGTTCCATGCAAGGGTTACACTGAATGAACCTGTGTCATACCATTTATCATCCTTACCAATATCCTTGTAAAAATCAAATGCTTCTCCTGTATAAGCAGGGCTCCAGCCATAGTTAAGGGCAATAGCAGGAAACCATGTACTCAAGTCAATTGCTGTTGAGCCAAGCTTTAATGTATGAATTGTATTATCCAGAGAGCGTAACTTTAAATCATTGCTGCTGAAACGATCTAAAAGCTGTTCTGTTGACGCGTTGATATATACAGGTTCTATAGAGCCATCCAGTGTAATTTTTGTTCCCACTGGCATACCTAGTAAAAATGCAAGTGTATCAAGCTGCTGATTTAAAGCACGTTCCGCAGTTTCAACTTCAGGCTTTGTGTTTTGATAGTTCACCTGTGTCTGTAAAAGGGCAAGTTCTGGAATAGTACCGTTTTTATAACTTGTCTCAGCTTGTACCATACGGTCATATGCATTTTTCAAGGTTGTCTTTTTGATGTTTAAGCTTTCCTGCTGAAGCAAAAGTCCATAAAACAGCTTTTTAATATTCATAACTGTTTCTTTCTGGCTTTGCTCCCATGTAAGCTTACCACCTTCATACTCAACCTTTGCCTTTTGAATCGTAGCAATATAGGCGAGACTTAAATTAAGTGATGCACTTACGCCACCAACAACATTCCAGCGTGCCTCTTCATTTGCAAAATCAGTGGGAACAGAGGCTGTTTTTCCCATAGCAGATGCAAGTGCTGCAGCTATAATATCTCCCGTACCAGGTGCATATTCATTGCTGCGTGCCATTGTACCTGTTGCACTTATATTTGGTAAAAATACGTTCCAACTGTATGCCGCTGCTCGTTTTTTTATCTCTAAATCTATATCATTGCTTTTTAAAGCACGGCTATTTTGCAATGCATACTCCACAGCCTTGTCTACAGTTAATGAAACAGACTGAGGTTCTTTGTCTTCATTCTGTGCATAAAGAACACAGGTAAATAACGAAATCGATATCAAAGCTGCATACTGTCTAAAAATCTTTTTCATCTTCATTCTCCTTAACAATTATATTTACTAATTCCGTTGATTATGTACTTAAAAATTTGGCGCAGTATCTTTTTAAGATCTTCGCCGACAACTCCATGATGAGTACACTGGAGCACTAGGGCTGCAGGAACCGATGAAATCCACAGCATAAACTGTTTTGAGTTTAAAAGCAGACCCAAATCTGGTTCTTTAAGCAGTTTTGGAAGTTTTTCAGTCCATGGATTTGGTATATCAAGCTCAGGCATGCTTTCTCTCATGTCAAAGGTCAAAAGCCATCCGCATATAGGCAAAATTGAAGGCTTAATAAGCATATACTCTAAAACCGTTCTTTGAGATATATACATATATTCAGTAAGATTTTTTGCCTCAGAACTGTTTTCCACGACAATGACATTTAAAAGTGCGAACTCTTTTAAAATAAGAGTCTTTATCATGTGCTGCTTATTATCAAAATACTCATACAAGCTGCTCTTTGCCAAGTTAAGTTCAGTTGCAATACGTTCAATAGTAACACCACCTAGTCCATATTGATTTATTACCTTAGCAAGAGCTGTAAAAATACGGTCCTCATTTGGATATTGAGATGCATCTATTGAGCATATTTTATCAAGTTCGTCCAGACGTCTGTCTGTAAGGTTACTTGGACAAAGCAGGCTGTCCCCAGTTGTGGTTCCTCTTAAACCATGCAAAATAAAAGTTACAAGTTTATCTGAAAAATCTTTTGCGGAGCACTCTTTGTTTCCTATTGTCAGCATCTTATGTCTAACTTTTAAAAAATAAAACATCGTGATACCACAATACAGAGCCTGGGTAAAATGATTAAAATCAGTTATTACAAGTTTGCCATCAGACGACATATTAAAATAGCTGTCTAAGTTTTTTACCCCACGTTTTTGCATCTCTTCACGGATAACCTGATCAAAGTTGCTTTCTCTGCAAAGGCATCCAACCATATAATTTACGTAAAATGGATTATCTGCAAAAAACTCGATAAGGTTTGTAAACGGAACACGACTTGCCTTACCACTCTTTATGTCACTTTGAGCTGCAATCTGTAACAGATAGTCTCCCAACATATCAAAAAAGTGCATACGCATGGCATCAAATACATCATCTTTCGAAGCAAAATGACGGTAAATTGCGGCTTTACTTATACCAACCTTCTGAGCTAAATCGTTTAATGAAAATATCCCCATACCGCTATCGTCACAAAACGAAAATGCTGCATCTAAGAGAAGTTCTTTAGTTGATTTGATTCTAATTATTTCTTCTGCCATAAACATGTTACCGAACAGTCGGTAACATAAAAATACCGAACAATCGGTAACATGTCAACAAAAATCAAAAACAAATAACAGGATTTAATATAATTTAGTATATAAAAATAAATTTATGGAAAAGTTATAAAAAATGGTGCGAACAAACAAGTGTACGCACCATATCTAGTAAATATCAGTTATTATCTTATTTAATTTCTTCTATAATAGATATAAAATCATTGATATTAGGACACCTTAACTCTATCGCTTTTTGAATCATTTTATCACTCTCTGAAAAACGTCCGGCCATAGCATAGGCAACAGCAAGATTCGCAGGCACCATATAAAGATTACTGTTACAATTCAATGCTTTTTCAAGGTTTTCAACTGCAAGCTCTGCATTTTTTTGACCAATGTACAAAGCGCCGATACTAGCATATGCTTCTGCAAGAGTCGGATCCATAGCCACAGCTTTGTTGTAGTTTAAGAGTGCTTTTGTATCATCACCTAAAGCATGATAATTTACCCCCAAAGTCACATAGCCCCTGTAATCATCTCTGATATTAAGAGATTTTTCCTGATACTCAATAGCTTTAACAAGTTCTTCTTGAGCCATGTAGACATTTGCAATAAATGTATAAATAACTTCAGGACTGTAGTTTGTATCCTCGCTTAAAACTTTATCAAAAAGTTCAAGTGCCTTGTTAAAATCTTTGCTACCATATGCAGCCATTGCCTGCTGAACAGTATAGTCTCCAGGCTTTGAACAGCCTGTTAAGCAAAATAGTCCGCTACAGCAAACTAAAAGAATAATCAAAATAACTATTTGTTTTATCATATAAATACCTGCCTCAAAGCAATATTGATTTCTTGTAAATTTCTGAAACCAAATTTATAATTATCTTAATAAATCATGGTCAACATATTACCTATAGCAAGTGGGAAAGGTGGGGTAGGTAAAAGTTCCATTGCAGTCAATCTCGCCATAACTCTTGCCAGAAAGCAAAAAAAAGTTATTTTAGCTGACTTTGACCTTGGTGGAGCAAACCTTCACACTCTTTTAGGAATAAAAAATAACCACGCCGGCATCGGAAATTTTGTTTATAAACAGACTCACAGTCTGTCGTCTCTTTTACAGCCTACTCAGGTACAAGGATTGTCCTTTATTGCTGGCGACTGTCTGTATCCAGGCACTCCTAACATGGACTATTTTACAAAATGCAAGATTGTAAAAGAACTTAATACTCTTGATGCCGACTATATTATACTGGATTTAGGTGCAGGTACAACCTATAACACTCTTGATTTATTCTTATTAACTAAAAACTCCTTAATAGTGACAACACCTGAACTTACATCGATTCTTAATGCCTATTCATTTTTGAAAGCCGCTGTTTTCAGATTTTTTTGCAGGCAGTTTACTTCAAAAAGTGATGAAAGAAAAACTATAGATGAATTCTTAAAGCTTAGCCCAAACGGTAGCGAAGCAAGTTTTTCAGAACTAGTTCAATACATGACAAATCTGTTTCCTGAAACTGCCCCACAGGCAATGCAGATACTCAGAGATTTTAGACCACAAGTCATTGTGAATATGGGTAAAACTTCAAATGACCTTGAAATGGCCAAACGACTGAGATCATTAGCTCAAAAAAAGTTAGATACTAACATAGATTTTATTGGATTTTTGCCAAAGGATGATAAAATTAGTTTATCTGTAGCTAAACGAACTCCGTTATCCCTATGGGAACCTGACTGTGAGTTTGTAAAAGCCATTCAAACAGCTGCTGTACGTATAATGCAGCACACATACACTTGTGAACATGCAGATATGTTTACAAATAATGATGATAGGGATTTAACAGTTCTTACTGAAGAGTTTAACAATAATGCAATAGCTGTTCCTGCAGCTGCAGACAAAGGATTGAGTTTATGAACATACAGGAAACGATAACGCAGATTAAAAAGATTAGCTCTAAAACTGAAGAGCTCTATTTGAAACTTGGAGAACAATTTCCGACTCTACTCACAAAGACAAGCAGCAAATCTTTGGATAACCTCAAAAACATGCTTGAGCAGCTCAAAGTATTAAACAATAACTCCAGCAAAAAAGAAGGTGCACTTTTTGACAGCTATGCTGAAAAGTATAACCCTCTATTTGAGCGCCTCAATATGAAAATTGAGGATTTGTCTAAGCTTAACAACATGATTGTTGATATTAAGGAAGACAGTGAACAGATGGAGCTTATTGCTCTTAATGCAATGGTTATCTCTATTAAGTCTGGAGAAAAAGGACAGGCTTTCTCTCGTATCACTGAAAATCTTCAGAGACTTTCTAATGATATGTTTACATATTCAGACAAGCTTATTGAAGAAGAAAAGCTTCTTATTGACCATATTAATAATCTGAAAAGCATATTTTCTGGTATTATCCAAGCTCAAAAAGCTTTGTCGGACAAAGGTTCAAGCGGTAGCTCAAGTATTACAAGTTTTATCAACGGACTCGAGGATCCAATTACTGTATTGGAAGCTCACGTTGAGTCTATATATAAACCAATACAAAAGGCAATGGAAGGCCTACAGCTTCAGGATATGATCAGGCAGGCAATTGAACATGTGGAAGCCTGTCTTGCTGAAATACATGAGGACCACACAAGCATCCCTGTCTGTGAGGAGGCCCTTGACTGTGTAACTTTTAATATTGAACTGTATCAGCTTGCTTCTGAAGTTTTAGATGATGTTAACAACTATGTAAAACAAAGCCTCGATATATTTAACGAAAACTGGATGTCTGTAATTGATCTCCTTGACTCGATTGAAAACGAAAAAATGGATTTTGAGTCACGTTATCTCAATGATTTTAAGCCAACGGAAGAAAACATCAAGCTTCAGATGTCAAAAATCATTTCAAGCTTTAAACACATGATAGACGGATTTAGTACATATCATTACGTACAAAAGGATCTTGTTCACGTTTGCCAGAACATTACAGAAAAAGCAAGAACTATGAATGCTGTATTTGAAAATCTTAGACCAGTAATGAGCCGTCTGCACCATGTTCGTATATTACAGCAGATTGAAGTTTCAAAAAATGATGCGATAAGCTCAGTTAGAGATTCTGTTACCGATATGGATAACCTTATTAACTCAGCAAACAATGACCTTGATGAGATGGAAGCACTCCTTGACTCATTTATAAGTGATACAGGCAGTATGATAAAAGAGTTTACAACATCAATTGCAGATGATAATGAAAAAATGGAACACATAAAATCTGATAAGGATAAGTTTTTTGAGGAACTTAACATATGTAACAATAACCTGTCGGATATTATCAAAAGCTTTGATGTTTTTCCTGATGGATTTCAGTCTCGCTGCGTAACAGTTCAGCAGGCTTTGCAGGACTTGAGAGGAGTTGGAGATCAGCTTACAGAACTTAGCCTGCAGATGATTGAAGACAGCAAGTTTTACAAAACAAAAAAAGATGAGCTGCTTAAAGAGCGTGGTTTAACATCGTGGGAACTGCGAAACAATAAATTTGCTGATTTAATACAAAACTTTACAATCACTGCTCATAAAGAAGCTGCTGGTAAGATTGGTGGGTTTGAAATTGAAAAAGGTGCTGAAAGTGGAGATATAACCTTCTTTTAATGAACCGCTATTTTGACTTACATTTTAACAGTAATATTGTCACAATTTATCCCGGAGAGTTTTACTCAAGTAAGGGAGAAGAGCTTATTTCCACTATTTTAGGCAGTTGTATAAGTATTACTCTATATGACCCTAAAAGCAGGATAGGTGGTATGAACCATTTTATGCTTGCCCGTAACAACAAAGTTGGTGTAGAAACAGGAAATACACTTATGGGTAGATTTGGAGAGTATGCCATGCAGCTTTTAATTGATGACTTAGTCTCAAAAGGTGCAAATCCGAAAAACTTCGAAGCAAAAGTTTTTGGCGGAAGTAACATATTTAATATGCCCGAAAAAACAGGAGCTCAAGTTGGAGCAGTGAACATCGACTTTGCATTTGATTATTTGAACAATCACAGTATAAAAATTATCAACTCTGATACAGGCGGCATCAAGCCACGAAAAATTTTTTTTGATCCTGTCACATCAAAGGTTTTCTTAAAATATGTTGAGTCAAATGTAAAAGACCGTAATGCTCTTTTATCAAAAGAAGAAACCTACCTGCGCAATATTGTTGAGCTTGAAAAAAAAGCAGAACAGTATTTTCATTTTACAGGCGGCAAGCACAACTCCTAAACAGGTTTCTTATTTGTACCTCGTTTTTTGCTATATCCGTACTTATACAATGCAAAACATATTCTGCTTCGAGTAGTAGTTCTCTCTTTATTTCAAAAAAATGGCTCTAATAATGTTAATAACACTATCAGAGCCTCTACCTTAGGATAAAAAAACTATCAATTTATTCTTCTGACTCATCAGGAACCGCAGGTCCATGACGCTCAACATCGCCTTCAATAAACTCAAGAATACTTCGTAAATCAAGAACAAGGATAAACTGATCTCCTTTGCGAGACACAGACGTAACAAAGTTTTTCTGTTCTTCAGGAATACCATAATTTGCACTACCTGCCTGTATCATCTTTAGGCTACTGACAACATCAACACTGTCTGCTATTATGCCAAGTTCAAGAGGTTTTTCACCTTCCTGAGGTACTTCCATAACAATGACTGATGTTGTACTTAAATCTTCAGACGGCTTAAAACCAAAAAGCACACGAAGATCAATAACAGATACAACAGAACCACGAACATTCATTACACCTTTTAAATATGAAAGTGAATTTGGAACAGGAGTAAGTTCGGTAAACTCAAAAACTTCTTTTACATAAGATACTGGAACAGAAAAAATACCTGTACTGAGATTAAATGTAAAAAACGAATTCTCATCCTTATTGTTGATTTCCATATACATTCTCCCCAATTTATCGTTAATGTTATTTTAATAAACAAATCCAGCTAGTGGTTATAATTATTTATTATAAATAAATTTAAATAAACATTTAAGTAAAGTTCTAGTTTATAATTTTAACAAGCTAAAAGCGGGAGAGTTTTATAATGGCTGAAAAAAAAGTAAGTACTGAGACAATTGTTTGGAAAGGTACAGCAGGTATTGAACAGGCTCACATTTTAAAAGATAGTCTTTTGGCAGCTTTTGAAAAAGCAGATTCAGTACAGCTCGATATTTCGTCTCTTGAGGATATTGATATTACTGGTATCCAGATAATTCTTGCAGCAAAAAAAGAGGCCACTAAACTAAACAAAAGTTTTTGTCTTACAGGTGTGATTCCACAACCAATTCTGGAGTTTACAGAAGCAAACAGCATTCACTTTGATGCCCTGCTTAATAATAGTATTAAGGAGGCCAAATAATGCTTGAACAGTTAAATTCAGTATTTTTTGAAGAAGCAAACGAGCTTTTAGACAATCTTGAAGAACAGCTTTTAACTTTGGAAGAACATCCTGATGATACAGAAACCATCAGTGCAGTATTTAGGGCAATGCATACAATAAAAGGCTCATCTGCGATGTTTGGCTTCAATGATATATCATCCTTTACACACGAAGCTGAATCTGCGATGGATCAGGTACGAAATGGATTTGTACCAGTAAAGCACGAATTAATTGATTTACTCCTTAAAGCAAGAGACCACATACACGCTCTTTTAGATGCAGGTTCTGAAATTCCGCCAGATCTTAACGCAGCATCACAAGAGCTTATAAATGCATTTATTGAATATGTTGTTGCAAATGGTGGTAATTCATCAAAAGGCTCAGCTCCTGCAGCACAGACTCAAGCATCCGTATCCTCTCAAAAAGAAGAAACCTGGCGTATTAAGTTCAGACCTTCTAATACAATCATGCAAAACGGAACAAGACCAGAACTTTTGGTAAAAGAACTTACCGAGATGGGAAAAGCAACTGTAGTTCCATTCTATACTGACTTACCATCTCTTTCCGAAATGGACAGTGAGCTCTGTTATTTTGCATGGGACATCATATTAACTACAAATAAAAGCGAAAATGACATTAATGATGTATTTATCTTTTTGGACAGTGAGTCGCATATATCTGTTGAAAAAATCGATATAGATCCGTCTTCTCAAACAAAAATTGGCGAAATTCTTGTTAACCGAAATGATATTACAAAAGAAGAACTTGATAAAATTATCAACGAACACAAGCAGTTGGGGCAGATTCTTGTCGAAAAAAAGATTGTTTCACAGCAGCAAGTTACTTCGGCTCTTGCAGAGCAAAAACATATTAAATCAGTACAACCTGCCGAAGAATCTTCAATACGCGTAAGCTCAAAAAAACTTGATCAGCTTTTAGATCTTGTAGGAGAACTTGTAACCTTTAATGCTCGTCTTGACCAGCTTGCAATACGAAACAATATGGTTGCTTTAAAAAACTTGAGCGAAAACTGTGGACGACTTGTAGTTATGCTTCGTGATACATCAATGGATATGCGCATGGTTCCTATCGGAACATTGTTCACAAGATTTCGCAGAACAGTTCGTGACTTAGGTCAGCAACTGGGAAAAGATATCGAAATGGAAACTGAGGGCTCTGAAACTGAAATGGATAAAAACGTCATTGAAAAGCTCAATGATCCATTGCTGCACCTTATCCGCAATTCAGTTGATCATGGAGTTGAGTCTCCTGTAGAACGTAAGGCAGCTGGCAAACCAGAGCAAGGGCGTGTAGTTTTATCTGCAAAACACTCCGGAGCCTTTGTAATGATATCAATTATTGATGACGGACAAGGCCTTGATAAGGAAGCCATACGACAGAAAGGTATCGAAAGAAGTCTTATCACTGCGGACCAACAGTTAACAGACAATGAAATATACAACCTTATCTTTTTACCAGGTTTTTCGACATCAAAACAGGTAACTTCGGTAAGTGGACGAGGTGTTGGTCTTGATGTTGTAAAAAAGGATATTGCAACTCTTGGCGGTTCAGTAGAAATTGAAACCGAAAAAGGTAAGGGAACTACCTTCATACTAAAGATTCCTTTAACACTGGCAATTATTGATGGAATGCTTGTTTCAGTAGGTTCTGTAAAATATATCATACCTCTGAACACAATAAACGAGTGTCTCTCATTTAAACAGACTGTTACATCAGACAGCAGAATGTTTCCAAAGGCAGACTCTCATGGCAAAGATGTTCCTAGTCTTTATTTGAGATCATTCTTCCATATACATGATCCTTTACCACAAAGACAGGAAGTTGTAACTATACTTGATCAAAAATCATTAACAGGAATTGTTGTTGATAAGATTCTGGGTAATCAGCAGATTGTAATAAAACCACTAAGTAAACTGTACAAAAACTGTACGGGTATCAATGGTGCTGCTGTTCTAGGGGATGGATCTGTTGCATTAATTCTTGATGTGCTTAAGCTTACTGAACTTATTCACATTCATGAAAAGGGATGATGATGGAACAGACAAACGACAAAAGTGCCGTGAATACCTTTGGAGTTTTAAAACCTACAGAGATATCCAATGAGCAGTTTCAATCAATTGCAAAGTTTATAGAGACAAATGTTGGTATAAAGATGCCTGACTCAAAAAAACTTATGGTGCAGTCGCGTCTTTATAATCGACTTAAAAGTCTTAACATGAAAAACTTTGAACAATACATCAGTTATGTTTTTTCAAACACTCCTGATGCCCAGGAAGAAATAGCATTAATGATAAATGCTATTACGACAAACCTGACTCATTTTTTTAGAGAAAGCCAGCACTTTGATTATATGACACAGGTTGTGCTACCTGAATTGACAAACAAAGGTATCCCAAAAGTCGAACTGTGGTCTGCCGGGTGTTCTAGTGGAGAAGAACCTTATACTTTATCTATTGTTATGCAGGAGTTTATATCAAAAAATACCGGTGCAATAAAGGATTACAGAATATATGCCACAGATATATCGTCGAGGGTTTTAGGAATTGCCACTAATGCAGTTTATACCATGGAAAGTATAAAAGATTTGGATTTTAACATTAAGAAAAAATACTTTCTAAAGAGTAAAAATCCAGCAGAGCAAAAAGTTAGAGTTAATAAGGATACTCGTTTAAAAGTAACATTTAACCGACTGAATTTTATGGATTCTGTATACCCGGTAGATACACAGAAACATATCATTTTTTGCCGGAATGTGTTGATTTATTTTGATAAACCAACACAGGAAGCTGTAATACGCAAGCTCGTACACAATCTTGTTCCAGGAGGTTATTTATTTTTAGGACATTCAGAAACTATATTTGGCATGGATCTCCCGTTGGAAAATGTGGGACCAACTATTTTTAAGAAGACAGAGTAGTCGGGAGAAGTTATGATAAAAGTACTAATTATTGATGATTCGGCTTTAGTCCGGCAAACCCTCACAGAAGTTTTACATAATGACTCAGAAATACAGGTCATTGGAACTGCTTCAGATCCAATAGTAGGTGTTCATAAAATTCAAAATGAACGACCTGATGTAATTATTCTGGATATCGAAATGGCGAGAATGGATGGTCTTACATTTCTTCGGAAAATGAATGAAACTGTAGACCCTATTCCTTGTGTTGTATGCTCATCTCTTGTCGAAAAAGGTTCCCCTGAGTCAATAAAAGCATATGAGTATGGAGCTGCCGAAGTAATATTAAAGCCGTCCTTTGGGACTAAAAGATTCATCGAAGAATCTTCTATATTAATCGGTGATGCAATCAGATCTGCCTATAGCACGACAGGAAAGATAAAACAGCTTATACCATCCCAGGCAGAGTTACACTCATCTGGCTTTGACAGTAATAAACCTGTACAAAAAACAAACGTTGCAGCAAGTAAAAAAACTGCGACTCCAGTACAGGCAAGACCTGCATCTTCAGCACAAGTTATACCAAAACAAAAGACAGCAAGAGAACCTTTACCGGAGAACGGACGTAGAATTCAACCAAAGTTATCTGCCGATGTTATACTCGAAAAACCAAATCCTGCCTTGGCTCCAACGGATATTACACCTCCTGTTGTAGTAGTAGGAGCAAGTACAGGTGGTACAGAGGCTTTAAAAGATTTTCTTACAATGCTTCCTCCAGATTCGCCACCTTTAGTAATTGTTCAGCACATGCCTGAACATTTTACAGCAGCCTTTGCACAGCGCCTTGACGGAATTTGTAAAATTCACGTAAAAGAAGCTCAAAACGGAGATAGAGTTTTAAAAGGACAGGCATTAATTGCTCCTGGAAATTATCACTGTCTTTTAAAGCGAGATGGTAAAGAATACTACGTTGAAGTAAAGGAGGGACCTTTAGTTTCACGACACAGGCCATCAGTAGATGTATTGTTCAGATCTGCAGCTCGTTATGCCGGCAAAAATGCCATAGGTGTTATCATGACTGGTATGGGTGATGACGGAGCAAAGGGTATGAGGGAGATGCATGATTCTGGAGCTTATAACATAGCCCAGAATGAAGCAACTTGTATTGTATATGGTATGCCATGCGAAGCTGTAAAGGCTGGTGGTGTAGATAAAATTGTGCCTCTGCAGGAAATAGCACAAAATATTCTTGCAGCAGCAAAGCAAAAATCTGTCAGATAATGACAGTAAAAAAATAAAGACAAATGGAGGCAAATTATGTCTGATAAAAAAATCCTAGCAGTAGATGACTCAAACTCAATAAGAAAAAGTATATCCTTCATTTTAGGACAAGAAGGATATCAAATTACAGAAGCAGAAGATGGTGTTGATGCTCTCGCAAAAGCAAAAGCAGATAAGTTTAATCTTGTAATTACTGATATCAACATGCCAAACATGGATGGTATAGAGCTTACTAGACAACTTAGAGCTACAGACGGCTACAAGTTTACACCTATCATAGCACTTACAACTGAAAACCAGCAGTCTAAAATGGATGAAGGTAAAGCAGCTGGTGCTACAGGCTGGATTGTAAAACCATTTACTGCAGAAAAACTTATTGCAGTTGTAAAGAAAATCATAGGATAGGTTTTTCTTTTTACATCAGGAGGAGTTTATGAAAAGTATTCGTTCGGCAATAACTCTGTTTATTGCAATGCTAATAATTGTTATTAGTTCTGCGTTAGTAGGTATATCTCTATATTTTTCAGGGGCCGCTGTAAAAACTACAGCATATACAAACATGACGACTCTTGTAAAAAACATATCTAGCTATGCAGACGCTAAAATACAGGGAGACGTATTAACATTAAAAGCAGTTGCAACGAGAGAAGAATTGAAAAATGAGTCCATCTCTATTGAAAAACGAGTACGAAACATACACGCCCTTACAAAAGAAATTGATGATGCCAGATACTTTTTGCTTGTAGATATGGACGGCAACGGGTTCAACTCAGAAGGTAAATCCGTAAACATTTCTGACCGCGAGTATTTCAAAAAAGCAAAAGCTGGTATTCCATCTATTGAAGGTCCAATCATAAGTAAACTCCTCAATACAGCTGCAACTCTTGTAGCGGTTCCTGTTTATAATGAAATCGGAGTGATTAATGGAGTTCTCGCTCTTAACAAGGGAACAAAACTCCTTAGTGACATTACCAAGCAAATTGAGATTGGGGAAACAGGTGGTTCATTTATTATAAACAAGGAAACAGGTATTATCCTTGCAACAAACACAACAGTCGAGGATGGTATTGAAAACAGCTTTGAAAATATGGCAATCAGTGACCCTGCTTTTGAAGGCCTTGCAAAGCTTAGTGTAACAATGCGTGAAAATCAATCAGGTATCATGGAATTAATGGATCGTGGATCAAAATGTTTTGCAGCTTATTCAGACATCCAGGGAACTAATTGGTCAATTGCGATTACTGTTGAAGCAAGAGAGTTTATGTATGTTTTAAATCAGATGGTTGGCATTTTAGTAATAATAACTATCATCTGTATGTTACTCGCTGTTTTAGCCGGACGACTTTATGCAAAGACCCTGGCCGCCCCTATCGGTATGATAAAAGATTCTCTCCTCTTGATTTCAAAGGGTGACTTGAGGGTAAATAATGCAAGCGAAAAAGATATACGCAAACTACATAAGCGAAAAGATGAACTTGGACAAATGGGCTTAGCACTTAATAATATGCTTATGGCTCTTTTAAAAACTGTTTCACAGGTTCGTGAGTCTGCCATGACAGTAAGAGCTGGTGGAGAACAATTAAGTTCATCAAGTCAGTCAGTATCATCTGGAGCAAGTAAGCAGGCTGCTTCTACAGAAGAAATGAGTGCAACTATGGAAGAAATGACCAGCAATATCAGGCAAAATGCTGATAATGCTGCCCGTACAAGTGATATAGCTCATAATGCCGCTTCAAACAGTGAGCATGGAGCTGAAGCCGTACGCGAAGCTGTTGATGCAGTAAAGACTATTGCTGAAAAAATCTCTATAATTCAAGATATTGCAGGACAGACAAACATGCTTGCATTAAACGCGGCTATTGAAGCTGCCAGAGCAGGAGAAGCAGGTAAAGGTTTTGCAGTAGTTGCCAGCGAGGTTCGAAAGCTTGCAGAACGAAGCCAGAGTGCTGCAGCTGAAATAAAAGAATTGTCTGCTAAAACGCTCATAACAGCTGAAACTGCAGGCAAAACCATTGATAGTGTCATTCCGGATATTGAACAGACATCTAATCTCATACAAGATATTGCTACAGCTTCTCGAGAGCAGGATAATGGTGCAACACAGGTAAGTGCAGCTATTGTACAGATGGATGGTGTTGTCCAGCAAAATGCTAGTGCTGCAGAACAAATGGCAGCTATGGCTGAAGAACTTTCGGCAGAAGCAACAAAACTTGTTACTGCAATAGACTTCTTCAAAACACCAGAAAAAATTATAACAGATTTTGCTGCTATATCAGAAAATACTGAGAAAAAGCAGCAAAAGAAAGATGATAAAACAGTCTCGACAAAGACTGCAGATAAAACGAAAAAAGACTCTGGTAAATCTGATAACAGTGATAAAAAAACTGTTAGACAAAAGCCAGACAATAAGCCTCTGGTAGAAAAAAAGGATAAAAACTCAGTCAGTAAGCAAACATCTGAACAGAAAACTGCAGAAGAGACAAAAACAGCACCTGAAAAGCTACCTGAAGAGAAAGATATACAAAAGCAGCCTAAAGACAACAATAATGCTGTTAGTGATAAGCCTGTATCTGGAACAATAACAAAAACTACAGCAGATCTTATCAGTGACTCTGATTTCGAGGAATTTTAGTGTATATCGCAATTAATGGAGTATAGATTATGAGCGAAAATGTTTTAACTTTTACCATTGATAACAACCATTATGGTGTAAATGTAAATTCCGTTATTGAAGTCCTTGATTTTTCAACTCCAACAGCAGTACCTTGTGCAGAGCCATATATCGAGGGGCTGATATACTCTAGAGAGCAAGGTATTACAGTTGTGAACCTAAAGAAGCGATTTGGTTTATCAGATGAAGCTTCAACAGATAAAAACAAAATTATTGTCGTTGAAATTCCATCTCCAACAGAAGAAGACGAAAATAACATTACACTATACGGACTTGTTGCTGACAGCGTACAGGATGTTATCACGATTGATAAGCAGGAGCTAAAATGCGAAGCTACAGCTCCAATACCAGATACATTTATCGAAATTGTATACAAATACAATGATGAAACCGTGTTTAATCTGGAACTATCACAACTTTTTGTTAATACAGAGACACTTTAACAGTGTAATACAAAAAGCTAACTGTTAATAAACTTGACCCGATAGATTCAGTATATTATTTTTTAAACATATTCAGATAATGGAGGAAAATTATCAAATGGCAGATCAGTATTTCAATTCTGAAAGTTTCAGCCTCAAAGGCAAAGTAGCTCTCGTAACTGGTGCTTCATATGGTATCGGTTTTGCTATCGCTCAGGCATTTGCTGAACAGGGTGCAACAATCTGTTTTAATGACATTAACCAGGAAAAACTCGACTTGGGATTACAGAACTACAAGGAAGCTGGTATCGAAGCTCACGGATATGTATGCAACGTATGTGACGAAGCTCAGGTTCAGAACTTAGTAGCTACAATCGAAAAAGAAGTTGGTGTTATCGATATTCTTGTAAACAATGCAGGTATTATTAAACGTATTCCAATGACAGAAATGTCTGCAGAAGACTTCCGCACTGTTATCGATGTAGACCTTAACGCTCCATTCATCGTTTCAAAGGCAGTTATTCCTTCAATGATTAAGAAGGGACATGGTAAGATTATCAACATCTGTTCTATGATGTCTGAACTCGGACGTGAAACAGTTTCAGCTTATGCAGCTGCTAAGGGTGGTCTTAAGATGCTTACACGCAATATCTGTTCTGAATACGGTGCAGACAACATCCAGTGTAACGGTATTGGACCTGGATATATTGCAACACCTCAGACAGCACCTCTTCGCGAAAGACAGGCAGATGGTTCACGACACCCATTTGACCAGTTCATCTGTGGCCGTACACCAGCAGGACGTTGGTTAGACCCAGCAGAACTTAAGGGACCTGCAGTATTCTTAGCATCAGATGCTTCTAATGCTGTAAACGGACACATCCTTTACGTTGATGGTGGTATTCTTGCTTATATCGGTAAGCAGCCTAAATAGTTTTATTTAGTTCAAAAACCCGCAGCAATCTGTTGTGGGTTTTTATTTTTTTAAGTCTTTTTTCTTCGTTAAAAGCTTTTCAAACGAATCTTTATCAAGAGGTTTTGAGTAGTAAAAACCCTGAATACTATCGCAACCCATACCTTTTAGTAGTTCAACTTGTTCTTTTTTTTCAACACCTTCAGCAGTGACATGTATACCTAAATCTTTGGACAGCATTATCAAATGCTTAACTAAAGTTTTTCCATTCTCGCTAGTCAGATAATCAATTATGCTCTTATCAATTTTTAAATTATCAAAATGTAAAGATGTCAAAGATGATAGAGAAGAATATCCAGAACCAAAATCATCAAGGTGCAGTATAAATCCTGTAGAGTGAAACATATTTACTATGAATCTGATTTCTTGATTGTTTATTGCTGCACTTTCTGTTATCTCGATAGGTACATATCCCGGATTAAGTCCTATACGATCAATAATCCATCTATATTTACTGACTATATTTCTAAAAAATAAGCTTACACGAGACAAATTTATTGAAACAGGCACTATGTCAAACCCATCTAACAGCCATTTCTTCTGCTGATGGCACACAGTCCTAAAAATATACTCATCTAATTCTTTAATTTTTCCGTTTCGCTCAAATAGAGGGATAAATACTTCAGGCTTTTCAATACAATTTTCTGACCTCCGCCATCTGACAAGGGCTTCAGCGCCCACAATTCTATTATCAGGTGCATATTTTGGCTGATAAAAAATTTGAAAAGCATTATTTTCAAGAGCATCCTTAAATGAGTCATCTAAAAGCTTTTCATAATATAACCGTCTGGTATCTTCAATATTAAAAAAACTCCAGTTTACATTTTTATCTTCTTTTTTCTTTTTTGAGGCTGCCACTGCCTCACTATATGCAAGTTCAATCTTTTTTTCTGGTTTCCAGATTGATATTCCAAAATATGGATTTAACTGAGGTAATTTCAAATCTATCAAACACGTTCTTACTAAAAAGGACACTTTTTTTATGAGTTTTTCAACATATTCCTGTTCCTGTCCAGCTACAAATATAACAAACCTATCCGCATTAATGTGCCCTGCTGTATCATACTCTTCATCTAACACCTCACAAAGACACTCCCATATCTTGGCGATAAAAACATCACCTTTTGCTATATCATAATACGAATTAATAAGCTTAAAGCCATTTATATCAAACGATATAATAAACCCTTTTTCATTTAGCTCTAAAACCTTTGCTTTAAAAAGATTATAATTAGCTCCATTTGTTATTGGATCAATATATGCAAATTGTTCTATTTCATGCTTATGTGCATTATCTGAGGCTACTCTTCGACCAGTCATCTCTCGTGATATAGCGATACCAAAAATGTCACCGCTTTCATCCTGTATCATAGTTACGCTTAGAGCAACATAAACTGATTTTCCATCAAATGAGTCTGTCCAAAATTCAAAAAATGATTCTCGAAAACCACTGTTCCATCTGCGCATCAAAGTAACACACGGTTCATCAAAAAAAGAGTATTCTCTCCTGTATTGATTAGGAATCATCAATAATTTCCATTTATAACAAAGTTCTGTTAATGAACAGTTTTCTGGTAGCCCTAATTTTTCAAGAACTGGTTGTTTTTTTTGAGATGAATCAAAAGTATATAAATTGCCTAATAATTTGTCTTTTGTAATATTAAAATATACATAACCAACAGCATCGTTAAGCATAGATGAGAGTAAAATATTATTTTTATCACTTACTAGCTGTTCAAAAGTCATGCAATAAGTCCTCAAATATATTTTAATTCTTTACTTAGCATTTTTAAAAGAAATATACTGTTATAATATGTACTCCACTTTTACTATGTACTTTACAAATCACTTAAAATGTTTTTTTATTTAAAAACTATGATAGATGTTTACATTTTTGATTGTGATGGAGTAATTATTGATTCAGGAACTGATATTGCAGATGGAGTTAATGCTGCTTTACGAAATTTTGGGTACTGGACATTACCTCAGGCAGATATAATCTCCTTTGTAGGAGATGGAGCCAAGATGCTTATTTTAAGAGCTTTAATGGCTTCAACAAAAAATCATTTTAATCAGGATAATGTACAAGAGCTTGAAAAAGTATATAGCTGGTATCTTGATTACTATCATAGTCATGCAGTAATTAAAACAACCCTTTACGCCGGTATAAAAGAATTACTGAAAGTTCTTAAACAAAAAAACAAAAAAATAGGCATGCTAACAAACAAACCTGGTAATATAGCCCGTAAAATACTACATCAATTAGATGTCGAACAATTTTTTGATGTAATAACTGGACCAGAAGACATTTTCAATAAAAAACCTGATCCAGAAGGACTGAGTTTCACTGTGACAAAAATAAATGAACTATACGGAACTAACTATACAAACCAAAATGTCATTATGATTGGAGACAGTAAAGTTGATATCCAGGCCGGAAAAGCGTATGGTTGTAAGACTTGTGCCTGTCGTGGAGGCCTTGGCAATACACAGGAATTATTAGCTCAAAACGCAGATTTATGCTTTAGTGTAGCAAGTGAAATTGAAAAATTTATTGACATACTGTCCATGAACCCTGATGAGTATACATGGATGCAAAAGTTTGCAATGAAAAATGAAGTTCCTATAATGATTGACGAAGGCTCTGACTTTATATGCGACTACATTATCAAAAACAACATAAAGACCATCTTAGAAATCGGAAGTGCAATTGGTTATTCATCAATTAAATTTGCAAAATTAAATGATGAAATAAAAGTCACAACAATTGAGATTGATAAAGATCGTTATACAGCCGCCTGTAAAAATATTCAGGACAATGATCTTACAAACCGTATTACAATTTATCACGGAGATGCTTTAACATATCCAATCGAAGGTAAATATGATTTAATTTTCATTGATGCTGCAAAAGCTCAATATATAAAGTTCTTTGAACGGTATAAAGAAAACCTCACCCAAGATGGAGTAATAATAAGTGATAACCTGTCTTTCCACGGAATGGTTGAAGATTTAAGTCTTACACATAATTACAGCACAATTAAGCTTGTAAAAAAAATTCGCAAATACATAGACTTTTTAAAAACAAATAGTGAGTTTGACACTACATTTTACAAAGTTGGAGATGGGGTCTCAATCAGTAAAAAGGTATGACAATAAACAGCCATTGATACAGAAGTTAAATTGCAATAAAATATGTAATTATGAAAACTTCTCAATCATATATTTCCACACTACGTGACGCACCTGCAGAAGCAGTAATTACAAGTCACAAGCTTATGATTCGTGCGGGATTAATCCGCAAATTAGGAAACGGACTTTATACATACCTTCCATTGGGTTTCCGTTCCCTTATGAAACTTGAAACAATTATCCGTCAGGAATTAGATGCATCTGGCGCACTTGAATTTAAACCCACAGTAATAGTTCCAGGAGACATCTGGAAAGAGTCTGGACGTTGGGAAACAATGGGACCTCAGATGTTAAAGGCTAAAAATCGTGGAGAACAAGATATGGTTGTCTCTCCAACTGCAGAAGAAGCATACACAGCCATTGTTCGAGATGCATTAACATCATATAAGCAGCTTCCTGTTAACTTTTATCAGATTAATACAAAATATAGAGACGAAATCAGACCTCGCTACGGAGTTATGCGTGGTCGTGAGTTTATCATGATGGACGGCTATACAATGAACGCTGATGATGAGTCTCTAGATCAGTCATATCAGGCCTATGCAAAGGCATACCACCGTATTTTCAAGCGTCTTGGTCTCAAAATTATCCCAGTTAAGGCTGACTCAGGAGCTATGGGTGGTAATGGTTCTGAAGAGTTTATGATTGAAAGTCCTATTGGTGATGACACACTTATTATCTGTCCAGATTGTGGATATGCTGCAAATGTTGAAAAAGCTCCATGTAAACTTGATGGAACTCCAACTCCAAAAACAGAAACAGCAATTGAAGATATTGCAACTCCAAACGTTTTCTCAATTGAAGATATGGAAAAATTCTTCAATATGAAATCTACAAATTTTGTAAAAGCTCTGGTTTACAAAGCTGAAAATGTAGGATTAGATCTCTCAAAAGCTCCACACTGTGAAAACCTCAAGCTTGTAAAAGATCCAAGTGGTAATTATTATCCTACTGCATATTTTGTTGTTCTAATTCGTGGAGACCTTGATGTTAACGAAGCTAAACTTGCAGCAACACTTAAAGCAAGTTCTGTTGAACTTGCCAGTGATGAAGAAGTAGTTCAGATTGCAGGAGCCGGACATGGTTTTGTAGGACCTGTAACAAGCAAAGCACCTTTAATTGTTGACTACTCTGTAATTTCATCTGCTGAAGATGGAACATATGTAGCACAGATGCACGATGCTATTGCAGGTGCTGGTAAAGATGGTTTCCATATTAAGCATGTTGAACCTCTCCGTGACTTTACACCTTATATAAATGCTGATGTTCGTACTGTAAAACCAGGTGATAAATGTGCCTGCTGTGGCGGTACATATTATCAGAAGAAGGGTAACGAACTTGGACATATTTTTAAGCTCGGACAAAAATACACAAAGAGCATGCATGTTTCTTTCTTAGACGTAAACGGAAAGTCTCAGACCCCAACAATGGGATGTTATGGTATTGGTGTAGACCGAACACTTGCAAGCATCATAGAAACTCACAGTGATGAAAAAGGTATAATATGGCCAATGAGTGTTGCTCCTTACCAAGTTTGTATTGTTCCTATTAAGTATGAAGGCTCAATGAAAGACGTTGCTGATAAGCTTTATGATGAACTCACAAAAGCTGGTATTGAAGTACTTCTTGATGACCGCAACGAACGTCCAGGTGTTAAGTTCAATGATATGGAACTTATTGGTATACCTTTACGCATTACTGTTGGCGAAAAAAGTTTACCAAATGTTGAGTTTAAGCCACGTTCAGCTTCTGAAGCTCAGTTAGTACCTTCTGAACAGGCTGCTGCAAAAGCAGTAGAATTTGTTAATGCAGCTCTTGCAGAACTTAACGCATAACATAAAATAAAAATACAGGAGAGAACCCCATGAAAATACGTAGTTTATTAGTTGCAATAATTATCATTTGTGGGGCTCTTGTCTGTAATATTTATGCCCTGCCCGGATTTACACCTTTTATTAAAGATTTATCCGGGCAGTATGTATACTATAAAGACAATACATTTAATAGAGATTCCTACATTGGTATCATCACATATGATGATGCTACATATGGATTACGATACTACGCACCTGCAAATTTAGATAAAACTCCTGTAGCAAAGTCAAAAGATATACAGCTCTTATTTACACTGGATATTACTAAACAATATATTGAGCTAACTGGAGAACGAATAATCGGTAATATCGAATCAGATGATACAGAGATAATAAACTACCTTCATGATATTTTTTATGAATTTGCTGCACGAAGAAAAAAAGCAGGACAAATTACTACTGTTTCAACAATAAAAGAAGATTATGCCCAGTTTGGTGGCGAAGTAAATATCAAGTTTAACCCTTTGATACCTCTATTTAATATTGAACAAATTACAATCCCAGATGGAACAGAACAACTGAAACTGATTACCACAGGACAACTTATTTCATCCCAAGACGAAAGTTTTAATGCATTTAAAGAGCTTCCTGTAAAAATAACCGATTCGGTTCATGTATTTAAAAACGACAAAAAAGCTAAAGCCACAAAGTATTCTGTTTCAAATAAAAGTATAGCAACACAAAAGATTACACTTGATGCACAGTGGACTCAATCAGCAGAAAATTTGTGGACACTAGGTAAAAATGCAATACTAATAGTTGATATTATACCTTCTGAACAAGCAAACAGTGATTTTTTTGAGCTTTTACAACGAAAGATGTGTTTAGGTACAGATGCATCATATCCAATATGGGATATGCAGACATACATACTTGAAAAAAACAGCTCAAATGTTGAAATCAGTAATGTATATTACAATCCTTTGTCAGAAAGTTTTACAAAAGATTTCAAATATATTTCCAAGTTGAGTGATGGGTCTATTGCTTTCTTATCATTAACAGTTTTTTATGGACCATATCGCAACAATGTTAAATATTTTGAAGACATATTAAAATCATATAAAATAGAAAAATGAAAATCATCATCTTCACTTTACTATTTCTTTTTTCATTTGTGCCTGTGTTTCCAGAGTCGTCTCTTCAGCAAGATATGTACTTTAAAATAATGGGTGTCAAAGAATTGAGAGATTCACCAGATTTTGGTATCCCCCCTGTTCACAATACACTAAACCACGAAAATGGGCTTGAATGTAGAATTTTAACTACTGGAGACAAAGCAAACAGCAGTAATACCTCTGGACAATGGTATTATGTACTTACGACCTGCGGTATTTGGGTACAATCTGGTGACTGGATTCCAAAATACTCAAAATTTTGGATTTTCATAACAGATGAAGATGTATTATATGATATTGAGATTTAAAATGAACTCCTAGATAAAGGAGTTCCTATCCAAACCCCCTCACTACCAAGATATTCCTTTTTTTGACCATCAATCAAAAACTGAACAGTTTTTACCGTGTTAAACTCTGTTGCAGTGTATACAATCTGCATAAGCTGATTTATCGAACCTTCAACACCTTTTGGATTAAACTCAAATGCATCATTAAAATTTAAATAAGCTACACCATCACTAACTCTTGCCCCCAACAGCTTTGTTCCAGGAGGTATAAGAGAAGCAGCTTTTTCACCTTTAATTGGACCGGCCAATAAAAGTTTAATATTTGTAGTTAACGGTGAATCATTTTTTTCGATACTCCGGGTAATCACTTTTTTAGTTATACTACCATCTTTATCAATAACTACAAAATATAACTTTGCATTCATATGAGGTTTTTCTGAAACTACAGGAGTTTTTGAAGTTTGAGATGCAGAGTCTGTCTTATCTGAAGTTTTTGGTTGAGACGCTTTGACATCATCTTTGTATATATTTTTATCAACTTCAGCAGAGTTATCACTTTTATTTTCAACAGTAATTTCATCGCTTACAGTAACCTGAATCATTATAGGCTCTTCTTCTTCAATTACAAGCTCTTTATTTTCCTCAATGACAGGCTCTAAGGCTTTAGATTGATCAGATTTTACGCTAGTCTCTTTTAAAACATTTTTTTCATCTGTAACCTGATGGTTTGCTATAAACTCTGGTGTTACACCAAAAATGCGTTCAAAAAAATGAGTTGTTTTTAAATTTGTATAAATTGTATCCCTTTTTACCAAATAAACTATAAATACAAGAATCATACAAAGGACAGATACTGCTAACACTAGACCTGTCGAATTATTTTTACTTTTTTCGCTCATTCTTTTAGTATAGAACACTGACAACTAAAAGTCCACTTGCCCTAAAAGACCATATAAAAGAATAATAACGACTTTTTATTTCAAAAAAGTTGTCTTAATTTTCTCTTGTATGTTATAAAGATTAATTATAGACTCTTAGCAAGTTACATTTATCCAGGAGGATATATCATGGCTAATAAAGAATTTGATTTGATTACATTTGGTGAAACAATGCTTCGTCTTAACCCACCTATTAATGAACGCATTAACAAAAGTGATTCTTTTAAAAAACATGCAGGTGGTGCAGAGTTAAACGTTGCATCAGGTGTATCTCTTCTTGGATTAAGAACAGGTATAGTAACAAGACTTCCTGATAACGAACTAGGAACATTTATTAAAAACCGTATTCGTTCTTCTAGTGTTTCAGATGATTACATTATTTTTGACAAAAGCCCAGATGCTAGAGTTGGTATATACTACTATGAAAACGGTGCATACCCTAGAAAACCTACAGTTGTATACGACCGCAAAAACTCTTCAATCACAAAAATAAAAGAAGAAGAAGTTCCATCTGATATATATACAAAGACAGATATGTTCTTTACATCTGGTATTACACTTGCTTTAAGTGAAAACACACGAACCCTTGCCTTATCAATGATAAAAAAGTTTAAGGAAGGTGGAGCTAAAATTGCGTTTGATGTTAACTACAGAGCAACACTTTGGGATGAAGAAACAGCAAAAGCAACAATACAAAAAATTCTTCCTTATGTAGATATACTATTTGTTTCCGAAGAAAGTTGTCGCCGTATGTTTGGTAAATCAGGTTCTTTACAGGACATGCATCGCGAGTTCTGTAAAGACTTCCCTAACATACAGTTTATAGCTTCTTCACAAAGAGATGTTATCAGTCCTAAGGTTCATTCCTTTACATCAATTATTTATGATAAAGTACAGGATAAGTTCTTTACAGAAGATCCATATAAGGATATCGATGTAGTTGACCGTATTGGTAGTGGCGATGCATACTGTGCTGGAGTGCTTTTTGGTCTTTTAAAGTACAACGATCCATTAAAAGCTGTTGAATTTGGAAATGCAACATGTGCTACAAAAAATACAATTTATGGTGATCTTCCGGTATCTGATTTTAAAGAGATATCATCTATTATAAAATCACATCATGCAACTGGCAAACAGAGTGAAATGAATAGATAGTTTTACAAGTCCATATTAAATACCTTTAAACACCTGCACCACGCAGGTGTTTTTTTTATAACACTTATTTTTTGATTTATTTTTATATGAAGTTTAGTATTTATCTATTAGTGTTGTTGACAATTAAGCAAATACTAATTAATCTTTTACATATCAGTTAACTAGGTAATAAATAACGGAGGATGTATTATGGCACAAAAAATTGCAACGAAAATTACTGATCTGATCGGTAATACACCTTTATTAGAGCTAACAAATCTTGAAAAAAAACATGGATTAAAAGCAAAACTATTAGCAAAGCTTGAGTATCTTAATCCTGCTGGTAGTGCAAAGGATCGCATTGCAAAGGCAATGATAGATGACGCCCTTGCAACTGGAAAAATCAATCAAGACTCAATCATCATTGAACCTACGTCAGGAAACACAGGAATAGGTCTTGCATCTGTAGCTGCTAGCTATGGATTAAAAGTAATCCTTACAATGCCTGAGACTATGTCTGTTGAACGCAGAAACCTTTTAAAAGCATATGGTGCAGAAATAGTATTAACAGACGGTTCAAAAGGAATGAAAGGCGCAATTACAAAGGCTGAAGAACTTGCAGCTGCAACTCCAGGCTCATTTATTCCTGGGCAGTTTATTAATCCTGTTAATCCCAAAGTACATGAACTTACAACCGGACCTGAAATTTGGAGTGATACAGACGGGAATATCGACGCACTGGTAGCAGGAGTAGGGACAGGTGGTACCCTTTCTGGTGCAGGTAGATTCTTAAAATCTAAAAATCCTGATATAAAATTAATTGCTGTAGAACCAGAAACATCAGCAGTTTTGTCAAAAGGTATAGCAGGACCACACAAAATTCAGGGAATCGGAGCAGGTTTCATACCACAAACAGCTGATACATCAATTTTTGATGAGATAATAACAGTCAATAATGAAGTATGTTTTTCAACTGGCAAGGAACTTGGTAGAACAGAAGGTTTTTTAGCTGGCATTTCATCAGGAGCAGCATTATGGGCTGCAATACAACTTGCAAAACGAAGTGAGTACGAAGGAAAAACAATTGTTGTTGTCCTTCCTGACTCTGGAGACAGATATCTGTCAACACCTCTTTTCACTGACTAGCTTCCAATTATAAAGACTGATCAATAATAAATATACTCTTCAAGCAGTTTATAGTAGATCAGTCTTTTTAATTTTGTTTAAACTTAAACTTTTTGATATGTATTATTGAAAGAAAAGCACCACCTTACTTTCGACACTCATACATAATTATTGCTGCAGCCTGAGCAACATTTAAACTCTCGATTGGCTGCTTAATGTTACTATCTAAGCTATCTGTAAAAGGAATTATGATTAAATCATCACAATTTTCTTTTACTTCGTTCGAAATACCATGCTCTTCGTTACCCAAAACGATCAACAAAGGCTTAGACTTCTTCATCGTATGAATAGCACTGATTGGTGTTTTTGCATGCACATCAGTTCCAAGTCTGATCATTTTACCTTCCATTGAAGACAAAAGCTTTGTAATTGAGCGTATAGAATAGATATTTACGTATTCCATTCCACCTTGTGCAACTCTATATGAACTCGTAGTTATTGAACTTTGAGCTTCATCTAATGGGATTACAACATTTTTAAAACCAAAAAATGCAGCACTTCGAACAATTGCACCAAGATTATTTGCATTTCCAACTCGATCAAGTAATAAAGCTGATTCACCATTATGGAGCCACTGATCTGTAATATCCACAGTTAACGGCTCAATCTCAGGCTGCTCAATCATAGCAACAATACCCTGATGATGTATACTTCCGCACAGTTTCTCAAGTTCTGCAGGTTCAACTTTGTTATAAGGAGCTTTGCGTTTTGCAAGTGTACGACACAAATCACCAAGACTCATCATACGATCTTGTGTAAAGTATAAGCGAGTAATTTTTTCTACATTATTCTTTGCAAGAGCCATAACAGCTTCGTAACCACAAACAGCAAGTTCGTTCTTATATTTGTTTTTCATGCATTAAATATAACGGCAATAATGGTACATGTCCATACATCATTTAATAACAAAAGGTTATCAAACTGTTTATAACTTGTTAAATTTTGTGGATAACTCTGTGGAAACTGTGTATAAATATTGTTAAATTCTTCAAAGTTATCCACATTTTCCACACTTTTTAAACATTTTTTTGTGGATAACTTTACAAATTCTGTGGATAACATTATTAACACGTTTAAAATAAAAAACGTCCAGTTAAAATAAATTCAACCAGACGTTTTCAACAATTAAATTAGGATAAAACTAATCTAAGTTATTTTATTTAATAAGGCGAGCATCCTTAGCAAGCTGAACACCTTCAGCTTCCCATGCAGCACCACCGAGCTTATCAAAGTCAGCAACAAATGCCTTCCAGTTAGCTGGTGTAAGTTCACGCTTACCTGTCATAAATTCTGCGATACCCTGTTCGTAGAATCTCTTAAGGTCAGCACTTGGGTTAGGCATCTTATCCTGACCTACACATGCTGTCCATGGCTTAGACTGCATTTCACGGAGAGCTACGAGAGCTGACATCTTCTTTCCAGAAGGTGTTGTGTATGTTGGATAGCGAGAAGCTAATTCAACATCACCGTTGAAGTATACCATGTTACGGAGCTGTGTTAATGGCTGGTTTTCAGACTTAGAGTAAGCCTTTGATGGATCTGCAAGACCATCAGCTACAGGAACACCCTGAGCGTTCTTTACGTAGTTGATTCCTTCCTGACCCCAACCACAGAGGTAGTAACCTTCATCTGAGCTCATCCATTCAAGGAGACGGCAGATAGCATCTTTCTTACCAGCTTTTTCTGCCTTAGCAGATACAGCATACATACGGTAAGCCTGTGAGTATGTACCACATGATGCATTACCCTTTGGACCCTTTGGAGGGTTAGCAATGATGAAAGAACCATTAGGGAAGTTCTTATCAAATGGACCGTAGTTTGATTCAGCTGCATAAGCAGCATTCTGTTCACGGAAAATACCAAAACGACCCTGCTTCCATGAAGCACGGAAGTCATCTTTCTTATATGCGAGCCAGTTTGGATCGATAACCTTTGCATCGATAAGCTTCTTCATATAAACCATTGCATCATAGTATTCTGGCTTGTGGATGTTAAGACCAGCTGTCTTAACTGAAGAAAGGTTCCATGTACCAGCTACACCAAATGCACCGAAGATTGGATCAAAGCGGCGACCAAGACCTTCGTTTGGACCTGAAAGTTCAAGGTATCCACCATAACCGTATGTATCATCTTTTCCGTTTCCATCAGGATCTTTGAAAGTAAATGCTTTCATTACTTCAAAGTAATCATCTGTTGTTACAGGAACAGCGAGACCGAGCTTATCAAGCCAGTCTTTGCGGATTAATACACCTTCGTTACGAACGATTGAACCTGGCTGAGCAAGTGCGTATGAATGACCGTCTGTATGTGTTGTAAATGCAATTGAATCCTTATCATAAAGCTTTGCTGTACGATTTGGCATCTTTGCATACATATCATCAACACGAGCCAAAAGCTTCTGCTTGATGAGCATTGTGTATGTGTTGCTTGAAATCATGAAAAGATCAGGAAGAGCATTAGCTGCACCTGCAGCGTTGATCTTTGTATCCTGGTCTGTTTCGCTTGATGGGAGAGCTGATAACTTAAGGTTGATCTTAAGCTTATCTCTGATAATCTGGTATCCAACCCAGTCAGCTGGGATTGGACCTGCTTCTGTTACAGCTGCACCGTACCAAAGTTCGAGGTCAGTTGTACCGTCTTTGTTTGTTTTTGCTTTTGGAGCAGCAAATGAAGGTGCTGCTACGCTAAGAACTACAGCTGCTAAAGCGAGGTTCTTAAATAAGTTATTCATTATTTCCTCCTTTTTAGAAATCTATAATAACCATTTTGTTTTTTGCTCCGTAAAAAAAAATTTTTACAAGCTTTTAACATTATATCATAAAAAAATGGTCAGGCATAACAATATTTTATACCTGACCGTTTAATTTTAGTATAAAAGTGTCATTAACCCTTTACTGAACCCAGCATAGTACCCTTTGTGAAGTACTTCTGGATAAATGGATATGCTATCATCATAGGAATAGCTGACATAAATACTGATGCAGCTTTAATAGCCTGAACAGGAGCATTACCAAAAGCATTTACTTCAACGTATTCGTTCATACCGCTTGCCATAAGAATGTTGCGGAGAAGGATAGGAAGAGGGTTAAGGTCTGCTTCATTTAAGTAAAGCATAGCGTGCATAAAGTCATTCCAGAAGTTAACTGCATAGTAAAGACCAATTGTCATGATAATTGGCTTTGACAATGGAAGAATGATTGAAAGAAGAACGTACCACTCTGCTGCACCATCGATACGAGCTGATTCTTTAAGTGATTCAGGAATACCTTCAAAGAATCCGCGCATAATCAAACAGTTATATGTACCAATTGCACCTGGCATAAAGATTGCTGCAAGGTGGTTAGTCATATGAAGATTTGTAATAACAAGGTATGTTGGTATCAAACCGATGTTAAACAAATAAGGAATGATTACAAAGTAATTTAAAATCTTACGTCCTGGTAAATCATGTACAGACATACAGTAGGCCATTGGAACTGTAAGGAACAAAGCTGTGATAACACCAAATGACATAATCTTCATTGAGTTCCAGAAAGCCATAATAAAGCCGTTGTTGCCTAACAGTGCAACATAAGCATCCTTACGCCATTTCCATACAGGGAGGAACATTGATTCAAGATTTGAACCAATAAAGTCATTTGGACGTACAGACTGAGTGATTGTTGACCACATTGGGATTGCAATTGCAAGTCCGATAAAAATAAGGAACAGGTTAACACAAATATAGAATGTTCTATCACCTGCTGTGAGTTTTACTGTCTTTGGTTTTTCCATATCGTTATTTCCTTATACTACAGTAATGATGATTCTGTAATCTTCTTAACAACCTTGTTTGAAATCATAACAAGGAGCATACCAATGATACCCTTAAAGATACCTACTGCAGTTGCAAGAGCAAATTCAAACTGAAGAAGACCCTGACGGTAAACCCATGTATCAATAATATCTGCTACTGAGTAAACTGGAACAGAGTACAACATGAACATCTGGTTGAAACCAGCATCAAGTACAGTACCGAGCTTAAGAAGTACTACAGTTACGATTACAGGCTTAATTGAAGGGATTGTAATGTACCATACACGCTGTACAGCAGAAGCACCTTCAACCATAGCTGCTTCAAAGAGTGAAGGGTCAATACCCATTAATGCAGCGATAAAGATGATAGCTGCCCAACCCATTTCCTTCCATGCATCAGAAATTACAACTACTGCAGGGAAAGTTCCTGTATTTGTAAGGAAGTCAATTGGTTCACCACCACAGAACTTAATAAGATCATTCAAAATACCATCACCAGGAGCTAAAAGTACAAGAAGAATACCGTACATAATTACCCATGAAAGGAAGTGTGGTAAATATACAAGTGTCTGAACAACTCTGCGGAGAATGTCACGAGTACATTCGTAAAGAGCTACAGACAAAATAATTGAAAGTGGTACACAGATACAAAGCTTTGCTAAAGAATAAAGAATTGTATTGCGAAGAAGTTCACCAAAATAGAATGAATGGAAAAAATTTGAAAAGTTTTTGAATCCAATCCACTGGCTGCCCCATACACCATCAACAGCAGCAAAATCTTTAAATGCAATCTGACCGTTTACGATTGGACCATACTTCATTATAGCATAGTACACAACTGGTATTGCGAGCAGTGCATAAACAGAAAAATGTCTCTTAATATCCTTCCAAAGATCTTTCTTTGGAGCGGTAAGAACAGTTGTTTCTTGTGCGTTCATTTCTAACCTCAGTTTACACATATTAGCAATTTGTCTTAAAAATTTACTTGTATCTTATTGGACAATACCGTCATAAATCTATTGTTTCTGACGAATCTTTCCTGGTGGTACACCGTAAATCTTCTTGAATACACGGCAAAAGTATGCCTGATCCTGAAAACCTGAATTCTCAGCAATCTCATATATAGTGGCATTTGTTTCCAAAAGCATTTTTGTAGCCAGATATATACGATATCTGTTGAGATACTCCCATAGTGACAATCCGATTTCCTTATGAAAGATACGTGTAAGATAGTCTTCACTAACATGTACTGTATCTGCCAGTTTCCATCGTACAATCTGCTGGGAAGCATTTTTATTCAAATACAAAATGGCTTTTTTTACCAGCGCTCCCGTGTGAGGAGGTAGTATTTCATCACCATTTAATATTGCATGAACACGATCATTAAACTGATCCGACTCAGCAGCACCTCTGTTACACAGGATAATGCGTGGATGAGAGCAAAGCAGTTCAACCTGTTCTTCTGACAAAATTGTGTCCGGAAGAACTATAATCGGAACAAGAACAGTTTTATTGTTCTGTCTTATTTTCTTTATGCTCGCTTCGTCAATTGTTTCAAAAACAATGAGAGAAGGCTTTATTTCACTCAATATGCGGTCAAAATCTTCCATTGAAGGAATACTAACGCTGTTACTGTCAGTTGCCCACGTGCCGTACCGGGTATGCTTTGCATTAACAAATAAAACCGGTGCAGACTTTTGTGTTCTAACCTTTTGTTCAAGCATCTCAACAAAACTATGCCCAACAAGATTATGGCTATAACAAATAACAGGTGAACGGAATAAGTTTTCATAATGTCTCAGGCTATATACTTTAATCCATTCATCAATAGGAGCTTCATCAGGCTCCCAGTACAAAAGATTTGCACTTTCAGGAGTTGTATCCTCCAGCATTTCTTTTGTAACCTGACTAACATCCATATGAAAAATCTGTTCATTTTGTGCTTTACCTGACAAGCTGTACACCCTGCTGATTTTATTTACAGGCTTTACAGGTGGCATACCAGAAAGATTAGGCCATGGTAATATTATTGTAGCAGATGTTTCAGATTTAACAACTGTACCGTACTGCAATAATATGATTTTTTCAGCCAGCAAAAGCTCAGCTTTTGTCCAGTCCAGATTTGAAGATTCAATATATATCTCAAGACCATCAACTTCAGCAGTTACGGACATCACAGTCCCTGTATATTCAAATATTGTCTGAAGAGCTTTTTTAAGACGGTCTGGATCTCCGTATAAAAGAGGCAAATCTGTATCTATTGCTGCAACTGCACTGCCTGGCAATACCTGACGGATATCAAAAAGCTTTTTATCCATAGGCAGATCATCAACCTGAGATCTTGTTAAATCAACAAGAGTTTCAGTTTTTTCCAACTGGGCTTCAATCTGACTCTTTAAAAATATCAACTGCTCACTAAGAATATCCTGATCAAGAATTCCCTTATCAACATTAAGCTCCATTTGAGTTACTTTCGAAGATAAGTCTTTGAGTGGATCACAAAGGTCACTGCCGACATTTGCAAAAAACTCAGTCTTTGCAAACTCAGCCTGCTCAGCAATACGTTTTGCATTTGTAGTCTCTTCAAAAAGGAAAATACTCTGCAATGTAGAACTTATTGTCGAACGCAGGTCCTCATATATACTTCCATCACAGTCTGAGTAACCACAGATTACATATCCTAGCGGCTGATTTTCCATAAATAATGGCTGAACAACGAATGTACCGACATTAAATTTTTCAGCCTGTTTCGCAGGCACTAAAAGTTTTGCAGGAAAAAGAACTTCTTCATTATTCAAAATTCCTGCATCATCAAAACCACCAACAAATCTTGAAAAGCTGTCATTTTCATACAAAACAACAGAAACACTTCGTATACCTATAGTTGGTAAATGAATAGACAGTTTTTTTATAAGACTTTCACGGTCATGAACGCTCAATAAATCGCTTTTAAGTGCACTCATAATACTGCTGATATATTTATTGTCATTAAACTTTGATGCACTTACACGGCCCTGAATCTGTGAAATCATAATATTGATTGTACGTATTACTTTACTTACGTACTCTCTGGACAGGCTGTTTGATGATCGTAAAATACTTATAGCAGTAAAAAGACGTGTCAGCTCATAATCTTTATTAAAATATATATTGAGATAGTTACTTAATAAATTGAATAAAGTTGCCTGGTCATTTTCAAATAATGCATCTAAAAGCCCTTCAATAATATTTTCAATGTTATCGCTATAACATCTGAACTGATCTACAAGTTCCTGTGTTATTTCATTACGTGAACGTGAAAAAACCTTTGGCTCTGGGGATGATACCCATGACTTAAGATTGTTACAGCCACAGCTTTCACGTACAACAGAGTATGCAGCTAACGAAATATCCTGAACACTCCTAGTACCACAATAAACCTGGTTTATCTGGTTATAGGCTTCCAGACCAAGCTCTTCATATGGCATATGCACAGTAGACAGCGGTGAGTTAAATACATGACATTCAACACTGTCATTAAAACCAGATACAAGTAAATCACGGGGAACCTTAAAACCACGCTGCTCCAGCCATTTTACAGCACTAAATGACATCATATCACTACAGCACACAAGAGCATCAAAATCTGTTCCAGGAACTAACCCTCTGTCTTCGTATAGCTCTCTTATAGCAGCTTCACCGTTACTCCAGCTTACATTTGTACTGACAAGCTTTAATACATCATCACTATAAAGTCCAGACTCTTTTAAAGCATCAAGATAAGCTTTAAAACGCTCCTCGGCAGAAGAGTGGTTTAGGGGACCTCTGATAAAAGCTATTTTTTTACACCCATGCACTTTTATAAAATGCTGAACAAGCTCTTTCATGCCTGTATATGCATCAAAGTTTACACATGGATAATTTTTTATTTTCTGTCCTATTGTTACAAAAGGGATATCACTAAACGTATCGTGAAAACGTTCAAGTTCTTCGGCAGTTACAGAACCACCTATACTCGAAGCCCAGCTGATAACACCATCAAGATTTTGAGAATTAGCCAGTGAGTATACACTGTTTCTCAAATACTCAGATCCTTTCTGATTATCTAAACGTCCACCAGGAAAAATAAAAAATGCTCCGCTTTGCCTTGATGCATGCGCAGCAAGATTAAGCCAAAGCTTTAAAGAAGATCCTGTGTGTATTGATGCCAGAATAAATCCGGTTTTTTTACCAGTATGATTTGATTTCATAAATACTAAACCTTTACAATTATTTTATATGGATGTCGCTTTTTGCTCAATAAGACAGTTTTATCCAAATGACAAAAATAAACAAAATTTTATCGGTTTTTATCAAAAAAGTGACATTTATTACCATAGAAGATATCAAGTTAATCAGATATAACTTAGATATCTATAATTATATCTGATTAGACTCATTGGAGGTTCTAAATCATGGCTTTGAAGTCAATTAAAGACGTTGTAAAGACTGTACAGCGCCCAGAAAAAATTCTTCAGTTTGGTGAAGGTGGATTCCTTCGTGCATTCGTTGACTGGCAGATTGATATTGTTAACGAAAAGACAGATTTTAACGGTAACATCGTAATTGTTCAGCCACTTGAAAAAGGTATGATCGATGCAATGAACGATCAGAACAACCTTTATACAACAGTTCTTCGTGGTATGAAAGACGGTAAACCAACAGTTGAAACACGTACAATCAACTCAATTAGCCGTTCTATTAACCCATATACAAACTATGACGACTACATTGCTCTGGCTTCAAGCCCAGATCTTCGCTTTGTTGTATCAAACACAACAGAAGCTGGTATCCGTTTCGACACTGAAATCAATGGTGAGCCAGTTACTCTTGATCAGAAGCCACAGAAAAACTTCCCAGCAAAAGTAACAGCATTCCTTTATAAGAGATTCCAGGCATTTAACGGCGATACATCAAAGGGTCTTATCCTTATTCCTTGTGAACTTTCAGACCAGGCAGGTCTTAACCTCCGCATAAACATACTCCGCTATGCTGAAATGTGGCAGCTTGGACCAGACTTCATCAACTGGTTTGACGAAGCTTGTGATGTTTGTTCATGTCTCGTTGACCGTATTGTTCCAGGTTACTTCCCACTTCTTTCAAAAGATGAAAACGGTAAGACACAAGCTGAAAACATCTGCGAAAACCTTGGATACGAAGATAAGCTCCTTGACTCAGCTGAACTTTTCCACTTCTGGGTTATCGAGTCTAAAAAGTCACATGAAGATGAACTCCCACTCGTTAAGGCAGGTCTTAGCGTTAAATGGGTTCAGAACATGGACTACTACCACACACGTAAAGTTCGCATCTTAAATGGTGCTCACACATCTTCAGTACTTGCTGCATTCCTTGCTGAATGTAACTACGTACAGGATATCGTATGTGCTGACAAAGTTGGTTCAGGTTTCAACACACCAAACGCAGATGCAAACAAGTTTATGCACGATGTTATTTTCAACGAAATTATTCCTTCAATCAACGGTGATCAGGAAGACCTTAAGGGTTATGCAAATGATGTATGGACTAGATTCCAGAACCCATTTAACCCACACCGCTTAATTGAGATTTCATTAAACTCAGTTGCTAAGTACTGGACACGCTGTCTCCCATCAGTAACTCAGTACATTGCTAAAAACGGATCAGTTCCAAAGCTCCTTTCATTCTCTATTGCAGCTCTTATCGCTTTCTATAACGGTACAGAGATCAAGACAGACGAAAAGGGTGCTAAATTCCTCGAGTCTAAGAGAGAATCTGGTGTTTATCCAAACAAGGATACAATGCCTGTTCTTGAGTTCTTTGCTGCTCTCAACAAAGAAACAAAAGATGCAAAGGTTATTGCTAACAGAGTTCTTTCAAATGTTGACTTCTGGAAGGAAGACCTTACAAAGTACGAAGGTCTCGAAGCAAGTGTTGCAGCAAACCTCGCAGACATTCAGTCTAAAGGTATGAAAGCTGCTTTAGCTGATATCGTAAAGTAATTTAACTTTTCATAAAAAAAAAGACCTCAGATATTCTGAGGTCTTTTTTTTAATCAATTTAGTTCACACTATTCTGAAACCAGGTCTTTTAAATCCTTATTTGTCATAGCACAAACACAAGAGTCACTGTAAATATTTACAGCAGTTTCGATCATATCAATTACAGCATAAATCGGCAGTATCACACCCATAATACCAATTGGCATACCCTTACCAGCCATAAGTGAAAGAGTTAAAAAGAAACATCCCATAGGAACACCAGCGTTACCTACAGCACTTACAACTGAGATCAGTATCCATGAAATTACAGTAAAAAGACTTAAATCAACACCGCCGTTTTTCATAACAAAAAGAGATGTAACAAGTATAAACGCTGCACAACCGTTCATATTGATTGTTGTACACATTGGTAAGATAAAGCGTGAAAACTTTTTATCACATTTTACGTGGGTTTCAACACAACTCATTGTGACAGGTAAAGTAGCTGCAGAACTCTTTGTAAACAATGCAGTAAGAATTGCAGGAATCATGTTCTTAAAATGTTTTACAGGATTAATACCGCGTATTAAAAGGAATATCGAAAGAACAACAAAGAACTGTAAAATATTTCCGCTTAAAACAACTGCAACATATCGACCAATTGAGTCAGCTACAATTCCTGCAGACATATCTGAAACAAGCTGAGCAGTAAAAGCAACGATACCAACTGGCAAAATTGTAATGATCCAGCCAATTACCATAAATACGATTTCTTGAAAACCATTTATCACATTTAAAATTGCTGTTTTCTTTTCAGATTCAGCCATTTGTGAAATAGCAAAGCCAAAAGCAAATGAAACAATTAAAATTGACAATACATTACCTGAAACAAATGGGGCAAAAATATTATCAGGAATTGCACTTACAAAATAGTCCAAAAAGCTTGATGAGTTCATGCTTGCAAGCTTATCAGCTGCAGCACCCTCATAAACAGACGCTGACAAAACTTCAGGATTAATTGTAAAGAAAAGAATTGCAGCAAGTGTTGAAGCTGCCAGTGTTGTAAGGAGAGTATACATCAGAGTTCTTCTGAATATCTTTCCTGTTTCCTTATTACCACCAAGCATAGCAAGAGTAGTAAGAACAGAAACTGCAATAGCAGGAACAGCTGTAAATTTAAAAAATCTTGTAAATACTGTCGCAACAAAGTTACATACACTATCTACAGCTTCTACATGCAGAGATCCTAGACAAGCACCTAAAGCTAGTGCTCCGACCCAGATAATTACTTGTTTAACTTGTTTAGTCATATATTCTCCTATTAATGTAATAGATTAATCATA
>JAZUGE010000058.1:0-2263 GCA_045641045.1 Treponema sp.
CGGCTTTGAAAAGGTTATAAACAAGCAGTTTTCTAATCGGTTCTTCATCATCAACAACCAAAATCTTCTCATTCATAGCCCTATAATATAGAAGAAAGTTGTGCATTTTCAACTTTAGAATTGTTAAAAATCGGTTAAAAACCACTAGTGTCCAAGATATTTTCTTCTATTGGCAAACCGTAAAGATATATACGCATCTCATATCCACTTGCCATATTGGATAAAATCAGCATGTCTTCGCTTTTATTCCATACATTCATCTGCAACATAAGCATCAGTTGGTTTTGTTAATCTTAAACAAAGTACTCTGTCATCCTTCAATTTCATAAGATACATGCAGTCCCAGCCGACGTCACTTACATACTCATCATCCCATAAGTAATAATCGATTGAAACAATTCCGTATCCCTGCTTTGTAACGGCATTGACTGCACTTCCATAGATATATTTGTCATCAAAGTCTTTTGTTTTGGTAAACTCTTTTTTGGAATATATCTTTGAGTCAAAGTCCCATCCCTTAAAGCTTACAGAAAAATACATACTTACCTGTATGGCTTCTTCCATAGATAACTTCTGATTATAATACTTTGTATTACCATAAGTAGATGTCTTTGCGTTTACATTCAACTCTGTCCATTCAGACTGAGCAAAGGCCACATTTACAAAGCAGACCTGCATCAAGATCAAAAACATAAAACCGAGACGTTTTTTCATTGTTTTTACTCCTCAAAATAGTAACTTTTTTAAGTTTTTTATAAGTATTCCACCACTATATGCTAATATTTCCGATTGATAAAGACATTTGTACTTTTTTTATACCTGTCTGGAACTTTTGTACCCCTGGATTACACCTTTTATATTCGATCACTAGTGTCCAAGATATTTTCCTCCGTCAAAAATTAAACTCCTGTTGTAGAGAGTTACTTTTTTGTGGAGGATATTCCACTTCAGTTTTGAACCATCTGAGCAAGTCAGTCCGCTGGAAAATAACTACTTTCAGTTCCGATATGAAATGAGTGAAGTTTTTATTTTTACCAGCGCATAGTTCTTTGAGTTTCATGTACAAAAGATAAGTTATCAGAGCTATCCAAACCTGCGTCTTTACTGCATTTTCTGATTTACCGTAATACTTTTTTATTCTCAGATTCTGTTTTATTGCTTTGAAGAACAATTCAATCTGCCATCTGCTTCTGTATATTTTAGAAATTGTAGATGCTGCCATATCCTTTATGTTTGTCAGAAGTATTATAGCATTTCCTGTTTCGTTGTCTTTTACTCTTATCTTTCTGAGTTTCGTATTACATTTACTGGATGTCAACTTTCCTGAAAACCTTATGCACTGGTCTGATGTTATTCCTTTTGGCTTCTTTGTATTCCTGCTTACTATGGTATATCTTGCATTATCTTTAAGTCTGGTAACGAAATATATTCCTTGATCCGTCAGATTCTGAAACTGTTCATAATTGTTATATCCCTTGTCAAAGGTTACTATATCGCCTTTCTTTAGCTTCATGTCTTTTATGGTGTTGTTCTCATGTTCATTGGCATTAGTAATAAAAAGGTATTCTGGAATGCTGTTATCAACATCGTATTTTACGTTTACCTTTATTCCACTCTTTGTACTCTTGAACTTTGCCCAGCTGAAATCATGCATATTAAGACCTATCGTTGTTGCATCTATTGCATAGAAGTTCTTTCTGAACTTCTTTACAGCTCCACGACTCAGCGTATTAAGTATTGAATAATAAAGCAGCTCAAACACTTCACAGCTTCTGTTGCTGTTTGCGTAAGATAGCGTAGATTTCTTTATGTCTTTTGTGAAGCCAAGATGATAGAAGCTGTTGCGGTTCTGGTTCATTGAGTTCTCAATGCTCCTGAGTCCATTTTGGTTTGTAATCTGTGCAAAGAGCATTACTGAAAACTGTTCCCATGTAGTAAATCCCTTACAATATTTATCAGATTCAGTCTTATTTACCAGTTTATTGAATTCAGATCTGTTAACTAAGGATAGTAATTGTGCCAATAATGTGTTATACTTATTCATGTCTGTAATTTTCTATGTGATAATATTTTGTGTGGTTACTGAATATTATCACAAATTACAGACTTTAAAAAGTACCTATCTTATCTTGGACACTAGTGATTATTTTTAGTTACTAATTTTATGCCTATATTACTTTTTTCAACAGAGATTTGATTTTTCTCAAGAAAAATAGACATTTCATTAAGTTTAATTATTTTATCTAATTTCATATTCACTCCA
>JAZUGE010000059.1:0-143037 GCA_045641045.1 Treponema sp.
ATGTATAGAGTTGCATATAATAGTTTTTATCCTCTTCTCATTACAGAGGGAAATTTTTCAAAAGCATATTCAATAGCAAGTACACTTGAGTCATTATCCTTTTTTATGATGCCTTTTGGAGTTTTTTTATATGAAAGACTAGGTATTGGATATATTTTTCTGCTCAATGTATTAACTTTTTTTATTGCTGCGGTTTGTGAGACTCAGATAAAGGTAAATGAAAATTATGTTAAAAATAGGGATGAGACTTTTGGTTTCAGACAGTATATTGAGACTTATAAAGAAGGTGTGTCGTATCTATTAAGTGAAAGAGGCCTTATGGGGATTGCACTTCATTTTACAATTGGAGCATTTGCAAGTGGTGCTTATGAGGTGATTCGGCTACCATTTTTTAAAGAAACATTTACTGGTGGAGAATATATTTTTATGTATACAGCAGGTTCTGCTGTATTTGGTCGGTTACTAGGTGGGTCTATACACTATAAATATAAGCTTCCTGCTGATAAAAAATTCATAATTACAGTATTTATTTATATTATTATTTGTGTTCTTGAAGGAATATATGTCTTTACTCCGCTAAAATGGATGATTTTTTTTATGTTTATTACAGGAATCTGTGGAGTAACATCCTACAACATAAGGGTCAGTGGTACACAAAGTTATGTACCTCATGACAAAAAGGGCAGGTTTAATGGAACTTTTGACATGATAAATATGTTGGGAATGATTTTGGGCCAACTCATCGCAGGGGCTTTAGGTGATCACCTTGATAAAAGATATATATTTCTCATTTTTGGTATGATAAATCTCCTTTCAGTATACTTATTTATCTGGCGTAATAAAAAAGATATAAAGGTTATATATAATAGACAGTCATAAAAAAAGGAGTTGTTTTAAAACAACTCCTTTCTGCTTTTATAGACGGCTTACACCATCACTTGTATTACACTCGAAAAGCATTGCGGGATATCCGATTTTTTTAAGATAATCAGTTTGCACGTTATCCATAAAGTCTTTTATATTATCTTTATGAACTATCGCAATTGCACAACCTCCAAAACCAGCTCCAATCATACGTGAACCTAAACAACCTTTTTGTTTTCGTGCTGATTCTGTAATAGTATCAAGTTCAATACCAGTTACTTCAAAGTCATCCTTTAGTGAAGCATGGGCTATATCAAGATATTTTCCTAAAAGAACAAGATCATTTGCCTTCAGTGCTTCGACGGCTTTTTTTACACGGTCATTTTCAGTAATTGCATGGCGGGCTCTTTTCATGACGTTGTCCTGTGTTATTAGCGAACAATACTTTTCGTACTGTTGTGGAGTAAGTTGACACAGGTAATTGATGTTAAGAGAGGCTTTTTCGTTAAGCTCTTTTACAGCCTGTTCGCATTCACTCCTGCGTTCGTTATATTTTGAATCAGCAAGCTGTCTTTTTTTATTTGTATTCATAACAACGATTTTGTAATCACCTAAATTGAAAGGCACATATTCCACATCAAGTGTTTCAGTATCTAAAAGCTCTGCTGTATCTTTTTTTGCCGTTGAGATGATGAACTGATCCATAATTCCACATTGTACATTCATAAACTCGTGTTCACTTTGTTGTCCTGCAAGTGCAATATCTTTTCGGCTTATGTTGAAACCGAAAAGCTCACTTACAGCATATGCAAAACCGGACTCAAGCGCACTTGAAGAAGATATACCGCCTGCAGGTGGTATGTCAGAACAAAATAAGATGTCAAATCCCTGAGAAAGGGTGTATCCTTTTCTGGCAAATACTGTAAGTATTCCATTTAAATAGTTTGCATAGGAGTTTTCTTTTTTGTATGTAAAGGTTTGGTCACAATAAAACTCAAACTTTTCTGGAAACTTAAGATCTGAATAATGAATTAGCTTATCGTTACGTTTTCGAATAGCAATGTAGAGATATCTGTCTATTGCTGCCGGAAAAACTTTTCCACCGTTAAAGTCTGTATACTCACCAATTACATTTATGCGAGCTGGAGACTTAAACAGCTCAACCTCATAAGTGCTTTCACCATAAATCTTTATAAAATCATTTTTTAGTGTTACTGTGTCTAATAAACTGTTTTTCATACTTTAATTATATATCAGTTTTGTTATTAATAGTATCGAAATCTTTATATGTTTTTTAGTGGTGTAGCAAACTTTGAGAAAGCTATTTTCTGATATTTAAAACACTATTTTGCTAGACAAACATGTATTTAGGTTAGACAATTGTATTATGGATAAAACAATTTATGTAATCGGTCATAAAAATCCTGATACTGACAGTATTGTATCAGCCTTAGCGTATGCTAAATTAAAAAATCTAATGGGGTTAAATGAGTATAAAGCCGCCCGTGCTGGTAAACTTTCTCCCCAGACAGAATATATTTTGCAAAGATTTAATGTAGAACCTCCTGTCTATCTTAGTGATCTATTGCCGAAGGTTGCATATTATATGGACGGAAAATGTGAAACTGTAAATGAAGATAATTCACTTTGGTATGCAATAAATCGAATGCAGGCTACAAACTCGAAGGTTGTGCCTGTTATTGATGGAGACGGTAAGTATAAAGCTTTTTTACACTCTGGTGCATTTGCTACCAATATTCTGAGTGTTTTAAATCCTGAAAAGGCAACAGGAGTTTCAACAAGTATAGGTCTTATCTGGGGTACATTAAATGCACAGCCTTTAAATGTTGTAAATGAAAAGGAAATTTTTAAATGTTCACTGCTTATAGGTGGCTCAACTATTGAAACTGTTAAAAAAGCTGTCGATGCACATTTAAGTGAAAATCTTGTAGTAATTACAGGAGATCGTAGTGATATAATTGATTACTGTATTTCAAAGAGTATAAAAGCTATTGTTACCACTTCAGGAATGTTGCCTCCTAAAGAGTTGACGGCTAAAGCAAAAAAAAGTGGAACATCAGTACTTGTAAGTCCATATGATACTGCTTCAACTGTGATGTTGATTTTGTATTCAACTCCTGTTTCGCTTATGGCAGATAAAAAGCTAAATCCGGTGATGGCTATGGATAGTGTTCAGAAAGTCAGGCCTTTACTCAATAAAAGTCCTAGCCGCTCCTTACCCGTAATCGATGATAATAATAAAGTTATTGGCATTATAAGTGAAAATGATCTTTTAAATGAGGCTAATGTTGAAGTTACAATGGTTGATCATAATGAGATGAGTCAAGCTATTGAAGGAATCGAACATTATACAATTCGTGAAATTATAGATCATCATCGTATCGGTAATATTTCTACAAAAATACCAATCACTTTTATTAATAGACCTGTTGGTTCAACATCAACGCAGATTGCCAATATGTATCGTGAAAACCGCATTTCTATCCCAATCGATATTGCACAGATTCTTTTATGCGGTATTTTAAGTGATACATTGGTTTTACAGTCTGCAACTACAACTCCAGTTGATAATGAAACTGCTGAGTATCTGTCAAATATAACAGATTTAGACATACAGGCATTGGGACGTGATATTATTAGTGCCGGAAGCCGTATAACAGGCCGCAGTGCAAGTGAAGTAATAAAACAGGATATGAAAGAATATACTGAAAATGCTGTTGTATACACAGTAAGTCAGATTGAAGTTGATAGTACAGATGAAATTACAAATCGCAAAAAAGAGTTTATCAATGAACTTGAGTTTGAAAGGCGAAGTAACAAAGCTTTGTTTAGTGTCCTTTTAGTAACCGATATTACAAAACTTTCAAGTATTATGCTTGTTGCAAGTGATGATAAGTTTATGCCTTTTGTGACTTTTCCGAAATTCGAAGACAAAATTTACTATTTAAAAGACGTTGTGAGCCGTAAAAAGCAGCTTATACCTTTGCTGACAGAGCAGATAAAGCATTACAAATCTTAACTGAAATCCTGAAAAAGCATCATAACCACCTTTTTAAGGTAGTTATGATGTATGAAAATGGCTGTTATTATTCCCAACCAAAAGTTGCAGGTGGCTTATTTGTTAAATCGTAGTATATTGCATCAACATACTCAAGTTTAGCAATCTGTTCTACCATCTTACGTAATAAATCCAGAGGTAACTGAGCAAAACGTGCCGTCATTACATCTTCAGAGCATACAGGTCTAAGTACAATAGAGCAGTGCTCAGGCTTTGAAGCATATGGCAGGTTAATTGTAAGGTGCTGGAAAATCTTTGTATACCATCCAGCATTGTGAAGTTCAGTCAAAACGATGTTGTCAGCTTCTCGGGTCTGGTCAAGTCTGTATTTATCACAATAGCCTTTTTGCAAAGACATGTCTTCATTTTTTACAGATGGATTTTGCCATAAACGAATAACACAACGGTTAAGATATGTTGCACTGTTTGTTATTTGAGTCATGGCACTTTCAAGTTTTTCCCAATATTTAGGTACATGATAAAAACCATTTTCCTCAGCGGCAAAGCTTAATACAGAAGGAAATCTGTAAGTTCTAAAATCTCCCTGTACTCCAACTGATTTTACAGGAAGGACATATTTTTCCATGCTGGCGCTGCATTTTGCACAGAACTGTGTCAGTTCGACATTTTTTATCTCGTCATTTGCTTTTTTCAACTCTTCTTTATCTGTGTCAGACATTGTTCCATCTGAACAAAGAACATTGATACTTAAACCTGGTCCTGGGAAAGGATGTCTCATAACAAGCTCATCTTCAAGACCAAGTTTTTTACCCATTGCACGTACTTCATCTTTATAAAGATCCTTTAATGGCTCAATGATAAGACCTTTTTCGATGAGCTTTTGTATTCCGTCAACACGATTATGATGTGTTTTTATGACCTTTGAGTTTTTTGTTCCACCAGACTCAATGATATCAGGGTAAAGAGTTCCCTGGGCAAGCATCCAAAGATTTTCATCAAGTTTTTGCTTTGCAACTACCTCGTCTCGTATGGTGATAAAGTTTTCACCAACAGCCATTCGTTTTTTTTGTGGATCTGTAAGTTCTTTTACAGCATTTAAAAAACTTTGCGAAGCATCCTCAACGATAAAGTTTGTAAACCCGTGAGCTTTGTATGCTTTTTCAACATTTGCGCTTTCATTTTTACGCATAAAACCGTTATCAATATGTAAGCCTAGTACTCTGTCTTGGCCGAGTGCTTTATTTAAAAGTGCAAAAGCAACAGTAGAATCTACACCACCTGATAAAAACAACAGTACATTTTTATCTTTTGCATCTGTCTTTATTGTTTCAAGAATATGATTTAATACTGTATCTTCATCCCAGTTAGTTTCCATTCCGCAGATATCAGCAAAGTTCTTAAATATCTTGTTACCCTCAGGAGTGTCTTTTACTTCACAGTGACACTGGAGACTAAATCTTTTTAATGTAAGGTTTTGTACTGCAGCATAGGGGCAATCTTTTGTTGCTCCTATTACTTCAAAGCCTTCACCTGTCTTTAATACACCATCTTGATGACTCATCCAAACCTGTGTATTTTGAGTTACATCCTTAAAAAGAGGAGATTTAATTCCTGATTCTGTTAGATTTAGTGTTGCAAATCCAAACTCACCAACTTCTGCTTTACCTACATTTCCACCGTGGCATTTTGCCATGAGCTGATGACCGTAACAAAGTCCAAGCATCGGTATATTTAAATCAAATATTTTATTGTTAAAATCAGGAACGTTTTCATCATATACTGAAGCAGGTCCTCCACTTAAAACAATACCTTTTGCATTGTTAAAGATTTCTAAATCTGCATTAGGAAGAGCTATTTCACTGTAATATCCCATCATGCGAAATCGCTTTGCAATAAGATGAGCATACTGTGAACCAAAATCAAGAACTACAATTTTTGAGCGTTCCATCTATAATTCTCCATATGTATATAAAAATGGCGCCATGGCAAGCCATGGCGCACACTTATATTATTTATTCTTTTGATTTACGATACTAGCTTTGATAAACTCGCGGAAAAGAGGACCGGCCTTGTTTGGTCGGCTCTTAAACTCTGGATGAAACTGTCCGCCTACCATCCATGGATGATTAGGAACTTCAACAATTTCAACAAGGTTTCTTTCTGGGTTTACACCTGCGATAATAAGACCTGCTTTTACAAGTTCATCACGATATACGTTATTAAACTCATAACGGTGACGGTGTCTTTCCCAGATAACTGAAGATTTATAAGCTTCTTCAGTATGAGTACCCGGAGTAACTGTACACTCAAACTTACCAAGACGCAGTGTTCCGCCTAAAATCTTTCCGTCCTGGTCTGGCATAAGATCGATTACAGGGTGAGATGTTTCTTTGTTCATTTCTGTGGAGTGAGCATCTTTATAGCCAAGTACATTGCGCGCATATTCGATAACAATAATCTGCATACCAAGACAGATACCAAAGTATGGAACGTTATTTGTACGTGCGTATTTTGCTGCAAGTATCATGCCTTCAATACCACGTGTACCAAATCCGCCTGGAACAATGATTCCGTCTGCTTTTTTTAATCGATTAGCTGTAGTCTCATCATCCTTTAATTCTTCAGCATCAACCCAGTCAATGTTTACGTCTGCACAGTTTGCAATACCTCCGTGTACTAAGCTTTCAACGACTGAAAGGTATGCGTCATGAAGGTCAACGTATTTACCAACAAGGGCAATGTTTACATGATCTTTTGGGTTATGGTATACATCAACCATTTTTGTCCATTCTGTAAGCTCTGTTGGTGGAGTTGTAAGACCTAAAACCTTACATACCGCATCACCAATGTGCTCACTTTCAAGCTGAAGTGGAACTTCATATATAGATCGTGCTGTTGTGTTTTGTATTACACAGTCTGAGTCAACATTGCAGAAAAGAGCAAGTCTTTCTCTTGTAGAGTGATCAATAGGTGTATCACAGCGAAGCATAAGAATGTTTGGCTGGATTCCTAGTTCCTGTAGCTCTTTTACAGAGTGTTGTGTAGGTTTTGTCTTTATTTCACCGGCCTTATCAAGATAAGGAACAAGTGTAAGGTGAATATAACAGCAGTTTTCTTCTCCAACCTGATATTTAATCTGGCGAATAGCTTCGATAAATGGTAAAGATTCAATATCTCCTACCGTCCCACCAATTTCTGTTATAATTACATCTGCATTTGTTTCTGTTGTGCTTAAGAGCATGCGGCGTAAAATTTCTTCAGTAATATTAGGAATAACCTGTACTGTACCGCCGTTATAACCACCTTCGCGTTCACGCTGTAAAACAGTCATATATACACGGCCTGAAGTCGTGTTGCTGCTTTGGCTTAAAGTTGCATCTGTAAAACGTTCGTAATGACCAAGGTCAAGGTCTGTTTCAGCACCATCGTCAGTAACAAAAACTTCACCGTGCTGAAAAGGATTCATTGTACCAGGATCAATGTTTAAGTAAGGATCAAATTTCTGGTTTACAACCTTTAATCCTCGGCTTTTTAATATTAAGCCTATAGATGCAGCTGCAATACCTTTTCCTAGTCCAGAAACAACACCACCTGTGATAAAAATGTACTTGGTCATTTAGAGCTCCAAAAGATATATAAGGGAGAATCCCATAAAAAATATATTAAAGGTGATTATAGTAAAAATATCCCTGTCCGTCCATAAACTTTAGAAAAATAACTACTTATTTGTCCCATTGCCTTTTTTGCAGCATCAGGATTTTGTTCAATAAGTGTTTTAAAAACTTCTGGTTCTATCTTTACCATAGTACAGTCAGACTCAGCCTTTACTAATGCAGAACGCTCTCCTGTTAAAAGACAATCGATTTCACCAAAAAAATCTCCTTTTGTTAGGTACATTGTTTCGGCATTGCGCGTTAAGCTGACTTTTCCTGATACAATATAAAACGCTCCTGTATCACGCTCTCCTGGGGTATAAACTATTTTACCTTGTGGAAACTGGAGAAGGTTTGATTTTTGTGCCATAAGTATATGTGGTCTGATAAATAAAATACGCTTTATTTCACCTAAAACACCTGTGGCTCTTTTTTTGGGCAGTAAATAAATTTCTCCTAACAGTAGTTCCGAAAAAAACTGCCATACAAATATACACTGCAGTATGAAGATAAATATCACAAAAAAGAAAAACATATTAAGCATTGTGATGATCATCTGTCCCAAAAATCCATAAATCAGATTGTAGTTTCCTGTATTAAGAAACTGTTTGATAATAAGTCTCGTTCCCCAAAAGCTTAGAGTACAAAGAAGGGATGAGTAAATACAGGTTAAGGTTCCCGGTTTTGTTCCAGGTCCAATCCTGTATGCTATATAAACCGCTATGAATATAAGAATGTTTGGCAGTTGTATAATATACTGTTTAGTTAATATGGATGATATTTGTTCTATTTTGTATGAAATTACTTCAGGTAAAGGAATTATATTAATGGTTTTTAATGAAATATAAGCAAAGATTGTTACTGTAAAGGCAACAACAATCAAAGCTTCTAGCAATATGATAATGATCTGGGTGATAAAACTTTTTCTGCTCTGCTCAATATGAAAAATACACTGCATTGTATCCATTATCGAAGCAAAAAAACGTCTGGCCATCCAAAAAATAGATATAACAAGAACAATTTCAAATGTACTGTTTAAGTTTATATTTTGAACACTATATATGACGTGGTCTATGCTTATAAATCTTTTTAGTTCAGGAACAGCATTAAAAACCTTTGTAAGTGTATCTGGTGTTGCATGTAAAATGCGCAGAAGTATAGCGATAATCATCATAAATACAGGTACAAAACTGAATATAAAACTGAATGAACAGGCTCCTGCATATGAAAAGAGCCTGTTTTTAGTAAAAAATTTAATTGCAAGATATAGGCCCTGCATAAAGGTTAGAGGAGTGTAAGCTCTTTGTTTTTTTATTTTTGTATCATTCATTTATTCTTGTATTTTATCATAAGTAAAAACATAAAAAAAGGACTGAAACCCGTAATACATACTTTACAGCTTTCAGTCCAAATATATAGTTTTTATCTGGAGAAACTTTATTACCTGTATGCTATCGCTTCAGCAACACTGCGTTGATTGATAGGTATATACTCTCTTTCATCGCTGACATTTTTGTAGGCAGGACGGTAAATACGGCCACCTGCAACTATCTCTTCAATGCGGTGTGCACTCCATCCTGCAATACGGCTGACTGCAAATAATGGAGTAAATAGTTCTCGAGGTATATTGAGCATTGAGTATACAAAGCCTGAGTAAAAGTCAACATTTGCACAGATACGTTTTTTATCCCCATGTTTTTCATACAATAAATCCGGAGCAATTCGTTCAATGGTTTTGTACAGGTAAAACTCTTCTTCAAGCCCCTTTTCTTTGGCAAGATGTTCTGCCTTGTCTCTTAAAAGGGAAGCTCGAGGGTCGCTTACTGTATAAACTGCATGCCCTTGTCCGTAAATAAGACCTGTGCGGTCAAAGGCCTCCTTGTTGATGATTTTGCGCAGGTACTCAGTTATCTCATTTTCATTTGACCAGTCTTGTACATGGCTCTTAATGTCATCCATCATTTCCATTACGCGTATGTTTGCACCACCGTGCCTTCGTCCCTTTAGAGAGCCTACAGCAGCACCAACTGCAGAATATGTATCTGTATCAGCAGATGAAACAACATGAATAGTTAATGATGAGTTATTACCACCACCGTGCTCTGCATGAAGTATGAGAGCTAAGTCTAGAAGGCGGGCTTCTTCTTCTGTGTATTTTTTATCATTACGAATCAGTCGTAAAAAGTTTTCGGCAGTGGACAGATTTGGCAGCGGGTTATGTATGTACATTGACTTTCCATCATAAAAACGCCGTTTAGCCTGATAAGCATATGCTGCAAGAGTCCCAAAACGGGCAATAAGTTCAATGCACTGTCTCAAAATATTAGAGCTAGATCTGTCTTCTGGGTTTAAGTCGTATGAGTATGAAGCAAGTACACCACGGGCAAGTTTATTCATAATATCGCTTGAAGGTGCTTTCATAATCATGTCTTCAGTAAAGTTATCAGGCAAATTGCGTTTTGAACCTAAAAAGTCTTTAAACTCATCAAGTTCAGCCTGTGTTGGCAGCTGTCCAAAAAGCAGAAGATATGCACACTGTTCAAACCCAAACTGATTATTTGCTTCGGCATCTCTTATAAGGCTTTCAACATTATATCCACGGTATACAAGGCGACCAGGAATGGCAATTTTTTCTTCTCCTCTCATCTCATAACCTACAACGTCACCAATACGTGTAAGGCCTACAAGAACACCAGTTCCATTTGCGTTGCGCAAACCTCTTTTTACGTCATATTTACCGTATAATGAAGGGTCTATAGGGTCATTATTTTCAGCAAGAAAAGAAAGTTTTTCGATAAATGAAAACTCATTGTCTGACACTTATGTACCTCACTTTATGTTTTATGTTTGCATAATTATGCAATGTGTTTGAATATACTTTAATAATTATACAAAGTCTGAAGTATATATTCAATACTTTAATAATATAACAATAATCAATTTTAGAAAAAGATTAAGCAAAAAAAGATATGCCTTTGAATATAACAGGAAGGGGGGGCTCTGAATACTCAAAAGCATAATTAACTAAAATCTAACGAAGTTTTACTTTTTATATTGGCTTTAATTGAACAGCCGCAATATATCTTGCTGAGCTTGAACTATCATTTTATCTGACGAGTCTGACCTTTCAATGATTGTGTTCAACAACTGTTCTGTACGGTTTGTCAAACTGTCACATATGCGGTTTTTTACTTCTTCAGGTCCATTTTTTAATGCCTGTCCGAGTTTGTTAAAATCTACTCTGAAAAGCATGCTTTGAATCTGTTTGTCATTAAGTAACGAAATACTTTTAAATGAAGTTATCATTGCCCCCTCCCGGTAAAATACCTAATTTGTTCTACATGTTCATTATACATTGTTTATGATTTAAGAATTGCAGATTTAGGTACGATAGCAGAAAGTTATAAGCTTAAAAAATTGTTATATCAGAACAGAATATGTAGTCTTAAAAAACAAAGATTTTCAGTTCTTCTATTTTATTCTCTTGAATATCCTGTTATAAAAGTGATAAACTTTTTTTATGAAAACAGAACTTATTAAAGATATTCTTACATCAAGCCCAGACAGCCGCCTTGTTACAGTATGCGGTTGGGTACGTACAAAGCGTGATTCTAAGAACCTTGTATTCATTCAGGTAAATGACGGTTCTTGCTTCGCTTCAATCCAGCTCACTTATGACAGAACAAATCCAGCTAATCCAGCTAACGTAAATAATATTGAAAATGCTATTAATGACATCACAACAGGTGCCAGCGTTAAAGCTGTTGGTAAGCTTGTGCCTTCACAGGGAAGCGGTCAGGCAGTTGAAGTAATCGTCGAAGATCTTTGTGTATATGGAAAATGTCCATCAGACTATCCACTGCAGAAAAAGGCAACTTCAATGGAGTTCCTCCGTGAAAACGCTCACCTTCGCGGAAGATCCAACACATTTGGTGCAGTGTTCCGCATGAGAAGCCAGATGGCGTTTGCCCTTCATTCATTTTTTCAGGAAAGAGGTTTTTACTATATAAATACACCTGAAATTACAAGCTCTGACTGTGAAGGTGCTGGTGAAATGTTCCAGGTAACAACCCTTAGCCTTGAAAAGCTTGCTGAGATTGCTCTTGAAAAGGGTGCTCAGGGTATGAAAAAAGAAGATGCTGCAAAGCTTGTAAATTACAACAAAGATTTTTTTGGTAAAAAAGCAAGTCTCACAGTTTCAGGTCAGCTTGAAGCTGAAACTCTTGCAACATCTTTAGGTCGTGTATATACATTTGGACCAACATTCCGCGCTGAAAACTCAAATACAACTCGCCATCTTGCTGAGTTCTGGATGTGTGAACCTGAAATGGCATTTATGGATCTTGAAGATGACATGGATATTCAGGAAGCATTTGTTAAGTATCTTCTTAACTGGGCTTTAACAAAGTGTCCAGAAGATATGGATTTCTTTAACAAGCGTATTCAGCCTGGTATTATCGATACACTTAAGCACGTTGTTGAAACTCCATTTAAGCGTGTTTCATATACTGAAGCTGTTAGTGAGCTTGAAAAACATGCCGATGAGTTTGAGTTTAAGCCTTATTGGGGATGTGACCTTGCAACAGAGCACGAACGTTATCTGACTGAAAAAATTTATAAGTGCCCTGTAATGGTTTATAATTATCCTAAAGAAATCAAGGCCTTTTATATGAAGGCAAATGATGATGGAAAGACAGTTAAGGCTGTAGACGTACTTGTTCCGGGGCTTGGTGAAATTATTGGCGGCTCTGAACGTGAAGAAAGCTATGATAAGCTTTATAATCGAATTGTTGAGCTTGGATTAAATCCTGAAGATTATAGCTGGTATCTTGATTTACGTAAGTATGGATCAGTTCCTCACTCAGGCTTTGGTCTTGGATTTGAGCGTCTTATCCTTTATGTAACAGGTATGGCAAATATTCGTGATGTAATTCCTTTCCCACGAGCTCCAAAGCTTTGTGATTTTTAATTTATAATAAGCTAAGCCATGTGCCGTAAGGTTCATGGCTTTTTTTATCTTTGGCTTAATTTATTAAGCAATTTTGAATTACTCTATACATAAAATGTAAAATTAGTTATATTAATTTTATAAACTTATTATCAGTTTATCTTTTAGGAGCTATTAAATGGCAGATATTTACGAAACATTCAGAGACATTGGTATTATTCCAGTTGTTGCTATTGAAGATGCATCAAAGGCTGCAGGCCTTGCACACGCACTTGTTGCTGGTGGACTTCCAGCATCAGAAGTTACTTTCCGCACTGCTTGTGCTGAAGAAGCTATCCGCGAAATGATTAAAGCAGAACCAAACATGCTCGTTGGTGCTGGTACAGTTCTCAATGTAGAACAGGCAGAACGTGCTGCTGCTGCAGGTGCAAAGTTCATCGTAAGCCCTGGATACAACCCAGATGTAGTAGACTGGTGTATCGCTCACAATATGCCAACAATGCCTGGTGTATCAAATCCTTCTGAAATTACTGCTGCAGTAAACAAGGGATTAAAATATGTAAAGCTCTTCCCTGCTGAACGTAAGGGTGGTTACAAGATTATTGATGACTTCGGTGGCCCATTCCCTGGAGTTTCATTTATGCCAACAGGTGGTGTAACAACTGAAAATGTTGGTGAATACGCTAAGCGCAAGAATATCATCTGTATGGGTGGTACTTGGATGGTAAAGAAGCCACTTATCGAAGGCGAAAAGTGGGATGAAATTACAAAGATCTGTAAAGAAGCTGTAAAGGCTATGCACAATTTCCACATTGATCATGTTGGTATCAATGCAAAGAATGCTGATGATGCTGCAAAGATTGCTGATACATTTGCATTATTCGGTCTTGCACGCAAAGATGGCAATTCATCAATCTTCTCTTCAGAGCAGATTGAAATCATGAAGGAAAATGGTCGTGGTACATACGGTCACCTTTCAATGGTTTGTAATAACGTTGAACGTGCACTTGCATACCTTAAGGCATTTGGCTTTAACCCTGTTGCAGGTACTGAAAAATGGATGGGCAAAGAAGGTGCTTCTCCTCTTAAGGTTGTATACCTTGACAAAGAAGTTGGCGGATTTGCTATTCACCTTAAGAGAGCATAAGCTTAGTTTAGCTTAGCTTACGTACTCGTAAATGACCTGTAGCCAAAAAACTTTTGTTTTAAGGCTTGCAGGTCTTTTTTTTTACACTGATTTGCAAATGTTGTCCTATGATTTTATGAACACTATTTTATGAAGCAAACAAAAAGACAGAAGCTGTGTCTGATTATGACTGTATCTGTAACGCTTTGTAACAGTGCCTGTAGCACTTTAAGACAGTGCCTGTAATGCTTTAAGACAGTGCCTGTAATAGTAGTCTTAAAATAGGCTAAATGTTGTGTCTTAAGAGATAAAACTTATATTTTTCGCTTGATTTAATTTAGAAAACAGTCGTGAGGCAAACAATAAACCTGTTGACATTATTCGAATAAAAAAAGACCGGCACTTAACCGGTCTTTGTCTTAATTACTCACCTTCGTAGTTTATAAGGGTTGTAACACGTGTTGGAGCAAGCACTTTTTCGTAGTTAAGGGAAGGAAGTCCTATAACACCAAAAATCTCTGTAACTTCAGCACCACCCTGTGCAATTAAGTTTTTGCCTGCTGTAAGAGTACCACCAGTAGCAATAAGGTCATCAATTAAGAGTACCTTCTGTCCGCTTTTTACATCACTTTTGTGTACTTCAACAGTTGCACTGCCGTACTCAAGGTCGTAAGAGCAGCTGAAAACATCACCAGGGAGCTTACCCTTTTTACGGATAAGAATTAATGGCAGATTCAATTTTTCTGCTAATGGAGATGCAAACAAAAAGCCTCTGGACTCAACAGCTGCGATGGCGTCAATCTTTGAATCCTTGTAGATTTCTACCATACGGTCGATTACATGCTTAAATGCCTCAGGTTTTGCAAGTACGCTTGTAATGTCATAAAAAAGGATTCCAGGCTTTGGAAAGTCAGGAACACGGCGGATTGCTCCGTCCAATAATTCATCGTAAACCATAGGTTACCCACTATAACAAATTTAAGCTCTTGTGTCTATTCTGCTCATTGCCATTCTTTTTGTCCTGACATCGTTTAAGCAGGACACAAGCTGTTCACTATCATCATTTTGAATATGTTTTTTTATATCGTCAAGTGATTTTTCAAAGGCTTCGATGTGTTCAATAAGTTCCTTTTTGTTTGACAAAAAAAGTTCTGTCCATAATGGAGCGTTTATCATTGCAATGCGGGTTAAATCTTCAAAGCTACCTCCTCCAAAGGCAGTAATCTGTTCGTCTTCAGCGCTGGCAACTAGTGCACTTGCAATTACATGGCACAGCTGACTTGTGAAGGCTATTTTATGATCGTGAACTTTATAGTCTGTTTCGATTATTCGACTAAAACCGATAGCTGTTATAAGATTTTTTAACAGTCTGTAATTATCGCTTTTAGTTTGCTGTAGTGGCATTAAAATGTAGTTTCGATTATTAAAGATGCTTCCTGTTGCGTGAACATATCCCTCTTTTTCGCTGCCGGCCATAGGGTGTCCTGGTATGTAATCGACATCATCCCGGGTAAAGTCTTGCATATTTTCCATGATAAATGATTTTACTCCTGAGATATCTGTTACGATACTGCCGCTTTTGAATGAGTTTTTATGTTCTTTTAAAAACTCAAGAGTTTTATGAGGATAAAGACAAATTATGACTAAATCGCACTGTTTAAGCATTGCATCAACACCTGAAAGCTCATAGCCTCTGTCTATTATGAGGCTTGATGCTGCTTGTTCCAGCGATACTCTGTTTATGTCACAGGCAAATATTTTTCCTTTTGCTATAGACTGGTTTAAAATATTTTCTCGTATGGCCTTTGCCATAGAGCCTCCCATTAATCCTAGTCCGATAAATCCATAATTGATGTTCTGTAAATCCATAATAACTCTTGTCCTTTTTTTTATTTTTTTATATAGTGCGATTTTCTACTGCAGCATATTTATCTAAAATTTTAGAAAGTTCATCAAATTGTTGTGGTGTCAGTGACTGCTCACCGTCACAAAGTGCTTTTTCAGGATTGTTGTGTACTTCGATTATTAAACCATCGGCTCCTACTGCAACTGCTGCTTTTGCTAATGTTGGAACCATCCATCTGATTCCGCATGCATGACTTGGATCAATAATTACAGGTAAATGTGTTTCCTTTTTTAAAAATGGTACAATGCTTAAATCAAGGCAGTTACGGGTATAATTGTCAAAGGTTCTGATTCCTCTTTCGCAAAGTATTACATTTTCGTTTCCGCTGGCCATAATATACTCTGCAGACATTAAAAGCTCTTTTACTGTTGCACTTAGACCTCTTTTTAAAAGAATTGGTTTTTTGCATTTTCCAAGCTCTTTTAGTAGGTCAAAGTTCTGCATGTTTCTGGCACCAATTTGTATGACATCAACATCATTAAATAGATCGAGCTGTGTGACAGACATAAGCTCTGTTACGATAGGTAAGCCGGTTTCTTTTCGGGCAATCTTTAATAGCTCAAGACCTGTAGCTCCAAGACCTTGGAAGCTGTATGGGCTTGTACGTGGCTTAAATGCTCCGCCCCGTAAAAAACGGGCTCCTGATGCCTTTACTGCTTTTGCAACTTCAATAATCTGTTCTTCTGTTTCAACTGAACATGGACCTGCCATCAATGCAACTGTTTTACCGTCGCCAATATTTGTGGTTGGGGTCTTGATTATTGTATCCTGAGGATGAAAGGATCTGCTTGCCATTTTATAAGGTGCTTTGACTCGTTGTGCACTTTCGACAATCTCGTTGGCAAGCAATGCTTCAGGTTCAATTTTTGATGTATCGCCTATAAGTCCTAATATTGTTGTTGTTTCACCTTTTGATACATGAACTCCAAGTCCTCTTTCTTTTAGGTTTGTAATAAAAGTGTTAACCTGCTGCTCATTTGTTCCACTTTTTAATACTACAATCATATTAAATCCTCCGTTTAATTAAATTCGTTTTCTGTGGGTAAAAAAAAAAGAACTTCCATCAACATGGAAGTTCTTTGTATCTGTCGAAATATTGACAACACATAAACTGTACAGGTTTTTTAATTTACCTGCAGGTATCTTCCATGCAAATTTTGAGAAAACATATAGTAGGCATAATAAAGGTAAGCCAGCGATTTTGAGAAAATGTTTTCTGTAGCACGGATAGCGTTGCTTTTCATACTATCGATTATATGCAGTAATATTAAAGTCGTCAAGCATGATTAAAGAAAAGCAGAATAAAATCCTGCTTTTCCCATGTATTAGTTTGTTTATATATTCTCTTATCTACGTCCAAAACTTTCAAGGTTTGCAAGACCTCTTTTAAACTGAGGAATACGGGCACAGGCTGTTGTGTCTAAAGGTGATGTCTCTCCTCTTTTTAGAAAGTGATAGGCAACTCCTGCAATCATGGCACCATTATCACCGCAAAGCTTCAATGGTGGAAATATACATTTAATGTCTCTTCGTTCTGCAAGTACAGCCCTTAAGTGGCTGTTTGCTGCAACGCCGCCTCCTGCAACTACTGTGTGAATACCTGTGTCCTCAATTGCCCTGAAAAGCCTTGAGGTTAAAGTTTTTATTGCAGTAGCCTGGAAGGAAGCACAGATATTTTCATTTGTTTTTTCATATCCAGGGTTTAAAAACTGGTCGGCCTGGTGTAAAACGGCAGTTTTTAATCCCGAAAAAGACATGTCATAGCGGTGTTCGCCGTGTTTGTCAATTTTTGCCACTGGGAATGAAAATGCTTTAGGGTCTCCATTTTTAGAAAGCTTATCAATGACAACTCCTCCTGGATATCCAAGTCCGTAAAACTTTGAAACTTTATCAAAAGCTTCACCAACTGAGTCATCAATTGTTGTTCCTAAAACTTCAAGGTCATCAAAACCGTTGACTTTCGCAATTATGCTGTGGCCGCCAGAAACTAAAAGACCTATGTAAGGGTAGCTAATGTCGTTTTCAAGGTGTGCCGCATACATATGGCCAAGCATATGGTTAATTGCAATAAACGGCTTGTTGTTTGCCCAGGCAAATGTTTTGCCAAAGGTAAGGCCTATTAAAAGAGAGCCCATGAGGCCAGGTCTGTTTGTTGCTGCAACTGCATCAATGTCGTCCATTGTTAAGTCAGCTTCTTTAAGAGCCTGTTTTACGACAGGTAAGATCCATTCTACATGTTTGCGGCTGGCAATTTCAGGTACAACACCTTTGTAAATTTGATGAAAAGGTATCTGTGTGGCAACAACATTGCTTATAATTTTTTTTCCGTCTTCAACAATTGCACATGCTGTTTCGTCACATGAAGATTCAATACCTAAAACTTTCATAAGTAAATCTCCTGGTAATAATATTTACTTTAACTGTGAAGGAGTTGCAAATCTGTAGCCCTTCTTTACAAGATATGGATACATATCTTTAAGCAAATCCGGAAGTATATTAGCGGATTTGTCTACGTGGCCTATTATTATAGCGATTCCTTTTTTATTTGCAACCTCCAGAGTCTTATACATTTGTTTCAGCATTTCTTCCCTTGAAATAACGTTATCAAGATATGGACCATTTTTTTCAAAAATTTTCATATCTCTTTCAAGGGCGGCCTGAGGCGCCTGAGTCTGTGATGTTGTTCTTGAGTCAAAAAAGTAAATTCCCTGTGAGTCGCACACGTCTAGTACTGCTCCAATTTTTATTACGTTTGCCGTTATAAGAGAACCTTCGTGGTTGTTTAATCCTTTTACACCAGGACCAAGCTCTGAAAGATTTTCGATAACAGTTTGAGCAATTTCGTATGTTGACATTGTATCTGTAATGGCTCCTGGACCTGGATCTAAGTTTAAGTTTTGAGACTGCATAGGCTGGTGAAGAATAAGTTCCTTTCCGTTTGACCGAACCACATAGGCACAGTCTTTTGTATGTTTTAGTTTTGGAAGTACTGCAATTGTTAAAGGAAAAGGAAGTTCAGCATATTTTTTTGTGTTGCTTACGTTTAACCCTGCATCATCGATTATAATAACAATTGTTGCTCCTTTTTTTGCCTGAGGAATGTCAAAAGGTTCTTTTTGTACAGGTTTTGAAGTAATTGTATCTTTTTGTATACTATTTTCATCCGAGGGTGCTGGCTGCTGAGGTTGTTTTGAAGGTGTAGTACTGTTTTGAGTTTGCTGATGTTTTGTTTCATTTTTTGTGCTTTGAGTTTTTTTATTCTCATTTTTATCAGACTTTTCCTGTTTTTTTGAAGTTTCCTTTTTTACTTCTTTTTCGCTCTCTTTTTTTACAGTGCTGCTCTGTGTGTTTTTAGGTTCAGGGAGCGGTGTCGGTTTTTCCTCTTTGCTTTGTGTTTGGTGAATAGTTTTTTCAGTAGTTTCTTTTTGTTCAAGACTGTCCTTTGCTTTCGAAGAATCTGCATTAGTAAGTATAATGTTTAGGGTTAGGCTCAATATACACAGAATACAGATTAAACATGTGAGTATATATACTTTTTTTGTTGAAAGTTTTACTTTAGGACTCTTTTTTTTATTTGATCTTTTTTGTGCCATAGTAAACATATCGACCATTTTTAGTATGGCCGATATTGATTTTTTGCTATGCTGTTATCAGTAAAGCATTGGCGTATGAGTTTGCCTTTGTCTGGAGTTTTTTTACGGCCTTTTTTTCAAGCTGACGAATAGTTTCGGCTGATACGCCCATCATTTTACCAATTTCTCTTAATGTTGGAACCTTTTGTTCATATGCCATGTTAAATCTGTAGTAAATTACATCCCTCTCTTTTTTAGGGAGTTCTTCAAGCATTGTTGAAATATCCTCTTTTTTTTCTTCAGTGAGGAAACATTCTTCAGGATTATATGTCATATCAGGTAAAAGGTCTCCTATAGTTGTTGTTGAGTCTTCACTGCACTCGATGTCAATACTTGAGAACGTATATAAGTATTGCAGTGTATCGCGTATTTCACCTTCACTATATCCAGAGTAATCGCAAAGCTCTTCAACGGTAGCGTCTCTGCCATATTGCTGCATGTAGATTTCATTTATAGATGTTAAGCGGCGCAAGAGTTCTTCTTTACGATGTGGAAGAGAGATCATATTTGTTTTTGAGTTCATGTAGCGGATTACGAACTGTGATATCCAGGTATATGCATATGTTGAAAACCTGGTTTTGAAAGAACTGCTGTATTTTGTTGCAGCTGTCATAAGGCCCATGTTTCCTTCCTGAATAAGATCCATTATAGAAATGCGTGGGTTTGAATTATATTTCTTTGCAATACTTACAACTAATCGCAGATTACAGTTTACCAGCTCGGCAAATGCTTTTTTGTCACCATGATGTATTTTTTTTGACAGTTCTATCTCTTCTTCAGATGTTAAGAGTCTGTAATTTTTTATCTCGCGTATATAACTTTCTAACATTTCCATATAAACTTTCGCTCCTGATTTATATATTGCAATTTTTAATCAGCAATTTACGTGCCAAGTTTACGTTATGATTTACGGCGGAGATAATAAATTGTTATTATATAATGAATAAAGTTGAGTCAGTATTTATGATGAAAAAAAATTACAGTCTAAAAAAGTTTAACTTTGTTCTTTGTGTATGATAAATAATACATAATGTGTATATAAAAATATACTATAGAACTTTACTGTTACTGTATGTACATGGTTAAAAGAATTTACTATACTTTTCATGTCGACTAATAACTGGAGAAAAAAAATGTATATAACATGTTTAGATCTTGAAGGTGTTTTAGTTCCTGAAATCTGGATTGCTTTTGCGCAGCAGAGCGGGATCGATGAGTTAAAAAGGACAACAAGGGATGAACCTGATTATGATAAGCTTATGAAGTGGCGTATCGGTGTATTAAAGGAACATGGACTTGGGTTAAAGGAGATTCAGTCTGTAATCGAAAAAATTGATCCGTTACCAGGCGCGAAAGAGTTTTTGGATACTTTACGCCGCGAGTGCCAGACAATTATTATAAGCGACACCTTCACACAGTTTGCTTTGCCTTTGATGGAAAAGCTTGGAATGCCTACAATATTTTGTAACTCACTTGAAGTTGCTGATAATGGTGAAATCATTGGCTTTAAGATGCGCATTGAAAACTCAAAATTAACAACAGTAAAAGCATTACAGTCTATTGGTTATGATACAATTGCCAGTGGTGACAGTTATAACGATCTTGGTATGATACAGGCAAGCAAAGCTGGATTTTTGTTCCGTACTACAGATAAGATAAAAGCTGATTATCCTCAGTTTAAATCTTTTACAGAGTACGATGAGCTTTTAACTGCTATACGGGAGCAGCTGAAAAAATAGGGAAAAAAGGAGTGAGACGTGTAATTTATGCATGTTGATGCACATTGTGTCTCATTCCTTTTATTTATTCTTCCATTGGACTTGAGTTGATTAAAACTTCAATTTCATCGTTTGTAAGCTCTCTGTATTTGCCTGTTTCAAGAAGCGGATCTAAGTCCAGGTCTCCCATTTTAATACGTTTAAGGTATGTAACTTCGTTGCCCTGGGCACTGAACATTCTTTTTACCTGATGAAACTTACCTTCGGTGATAGTAAGGATACAGTCTGTTCCTTCTGCATTTTTTGCAGCTACACCTTTTATATTTCCTGAATCCATCCAGATAAGTTTTGCCGGCTGACAGTCAAATCCGCTTTCGTTTTGTTCTCTGTCAATAAAAAAGCCTTTGCTGAACTTTTGGATATACTCGTTTTTTTGTTCATCGGTAAGCTTGTCTCTCAGTGTTACAGCATAGGTCTTTGGTGCGTGGGTTTTAGGATTGAGCATGCGGTGGGTTAGCTTTCCGTCTGTTGTAAGTATCAATAATCCTTCTGTATCAATATCAAGTCTCCCCATAGTATGAAGGTCTCCGCCTAAAAATTTGTGCCGCAGGCTTTCGTCTATAAGATCAAATACTGTTGCATGTTCTCCGTCTTTGTTTGCACATACTACATCCTTGCATTTGTTCATCATTATATAAAGATCTCGCTGAAGCTTAACAGTTTCATCGTCAACGCAGAGTATGTCTTTTTCGACATCGATATGAACGCTTGGATCGGTAATACGTTTACCGTTTAATGTTACCAAAGAGGTTCTTAAAAGCTTTTTGACGTCTTTTCGTGTTCCCCAGCCATGATGGGATAATACCTTATCTAATCTTTCCATAGGAATAATTATATAGATAAATATATAAAAGAAAAGCCCGCATTCTTACGTGATGTAAAAATGCGGGCTTTTTATTAAGGGGTTACCGCAACCTCTTAAAACGTCGAAGTCAAGGCTTTAAGCGTTTGCGTGCCTTGACTCGGCATATGGCTGTATATAAAATTAGAGCTTACCTGCAGAACCTAAAACGTTGATGTTCTTTTCAGCGTACATCTTCTTAAGTTCATCACGAGCTGGACCAAGGAATTTACGTGGGTCAAATTCTTCAGGCTTTTCAGAAAGAACCTTACGTACTAAAGCTGTCATAGCAAGTCGTCCGTCTGAATCGATGTTAATCTTACATACTGCTGACTTTGCTGCCTTTCTAAGCTGCTCCTCTGGGATACCTACTGAATCAGGAATTTTACCGCCAAACTGCTCAATCATTTTAACGTACTTAACAGGTACTGATGATGATCCGTGAAGAACAATTGGGAATCCTGGTAGCTTTTCTTCAATCTGCTCAAGGATATTAAAAGCTAAAGGAGGTGGTGTAAGAACTCCGTCTTCAGAACGTGTACACTGTTCTGGAGTAAACTTACAGCGGCCATGTGATGTACCGATAGAAATTGCCAAAGAATCGCAACCTGTTCTTGTAACAAAGTCTACTACTTCTTCTGGCTTTGTATATTTTGATTCTTCTGCTGAAACTTCATCTTCAACTCCGCCGAGAACACCAAGTTCAGCTTCAACTGTTACATCTCTTGCATGAGCATATTCAACGACTTTTTTAGTAACAGCAATATTCTCTTCGTAGGAAAGTGAGCTGCCGTCAATCATTACTGAAGAAAAACCGTTGTCGATACAGTCTTTTGCTGTTTCAAATGAGTCACCGTGATCAAGGTGGAGAACAATCTGTGGATTAGGACATCCAAGTTCCTTTGCATATTCAACAGCACCCTGTGCCATATAACGTAAAAGTGTACCGTTTGCGTAGTTGCGTGCACCTCTGGATACCTGAAGAATAACTGGAGATTTAGTTTCAACTGCAGCCTGGATAATAGCCTGCATCTGTTCCATATTATTAAAGTTGTATGCAGGAACTGCATATCCGCCTTTAATTGCTTTTGCAAAAAGTTCTTTTGTGTTAACAAGTCCAAGTTCTTTGTAACTAGTCATAACATCTCCTAATATTTTAATTGCTTGATATTTTAATGTTACGACCGAAAACTGATAAAATCAAGTAATCTTAAAAATAAAATATTTGCAAGGTTTTCTTCAATAAAAATGTAACGAATATGGAATACATGTTAAATTTATTATATGGGCTGAAATATAACTATAAGTTATCGATTTTAACTATGTATTAATTCTTAAAACAGTTTGACAAAGAATATTGTAAGGAAATATAATTAAGTAAATGTTTTGAAGTTTTGAGGCATTTTTGTCGATACTATCTGTAGTGGTGTTTTATAGAAAATCAATATAAAAACACAGTAAAGGAGATTTGAATGAAAAAGGGCGTAATGGTCTTTACTAGTCTTGCTCTTCTGCTTGCGTTCTGTATTCCCGCAGTCGCACAACCTAGTAGCAGAGCTGTAGCTACTTTTGAAGTTGATGATTTCGACGGAAAAGGTGATAAGGAATGGACATGGAATGTGCAGACAAGCCGTTTTATAGATAAAGAAAACGGTTTTCCTAAGATGAACTACTTTGATGGTCAGCCTAATTCACTCAGAGTATTCAATAAGGAAGGGGATGTGCCTAAGGTGCTTGGTGTAAAGACAAGTTATCTGCGCAAGGGTGAAAACTGGTTTGAAGTTTATCCAGAAAAAGACGGAAAACCTTATGAAATCCCATTAATTGGTACTGTATCTCAGATCGATTTCTGGGTATGGGGTGCTAATTACCTTTACTTCCTTGATATTCTTGTTCGTGATGCTGATGGTCGTGTAGTTACACTTCCTGCAGGTAATCTCGCTTTTGAAGGATGGAAAAATATTGTTCTCGGTATGCCTTCAAATATCAGACAGAAGTCTAGACTCCGTAGTGGTCAAAAGAGTCTTTCGTTTGTTGGATTCAGAGTTCGCACAGATCCTGATGAATACGTAGATGACTTTAATATTTTCTTTGATAATCTTAAGTATTCTGCAAATACATTGTCAAATATTTACGATGGTTATGATTTAAGTTCAATTGAATTCGGAGAGGCAAAATAATGAAGAAATTACTTACTGTTTTATTGGCTTTTGCTGCAACTGGATTTATGTTTGCACAGGAATCAACTACACTTGCAAGACCTGATCCTACTGTTATTGGTAATGATTCAGCTCGTCAGGCTCTTAAAGAAGTTTCTGTTGATAGATTTGAAGTTGAAGGAAGCTGGAATGCTTCAATCTCACCAGATAATGGTGTGATTGGGTGTCGTCTTTTTGATGGTTCTCCAATTGCGAAAGATCCTATCAAGGGTGAAGAAGATGTTGAAGATACAAAGGTTCTTGGTGTAAAGGTTGAGTTCTTTCACCGTGGACTTAACTCGTTCTATATCAGATCTTCTCGTCCAATTCCAATTGAGGGTGTAACAAAGACAATTTCACTTTGGGCTGTTGGTCGTAATATGAACCATGATATGTATGTTCTTGTACAGGATTACTATGGTAATAACTTTGAGCTTTATCTTGGTAATCTTGGATTCAGTGGCTGGAAAAAGATGACAGTTGCTGTTCCACCAACTCCTGATGGAGAGCATGGTATTATTCAGCAGAGTGCTTACGATGGTATCCGTCCAGGTTTGAAGATTGTAGGTTTCAGAATTGACTGTAACCCAATGTTAGCTCGTGGTACATACTATCTGTATCTTGACGATATTCGTGCAACAACAGACCTTTATGATGTTGAAAATAAAGATGAAGATGATATGAGTGATGACTGGTAGTCGTTGACTTTGAAAAAAGCCGTTTAACTTTAGTTAAACGGCTTTTTTTTTATGCTTATATCTTTAGTGTAAAAAAGTTTTTCCTGCCTTTTTTTTGCGTAAGTTCGATTATATTTAGTTTTTGAAGCAACCATACAATATACGGGGCAAGGGAAGAGCTGTCTTTTTTAGCTTTTTCTGAGAGATTTTGAGAGGAAAGGCTATCGTATATTGCTTTTTTTAGCTGTGGTGTCGAAAAAGTTTTTTGTGTAACAATATTATATGGTAAAAATGCGCTTACGTAATCTTTGACACAGGTAAAGATTGTTTTACCTGTAATTTCGTTAAGTTCTTTACCTATTGGAATCCAATTTTTCAAGTGCTTTCGACTTTTATTTAAAAGCTGCATTTTTTCGTCTGTTATCTGTCTTTTTTCAGTTACGGTAACATACAAAACTTCAATGATAAAGTTTTTATTTTCAAATAAAGAGTATATACCTGTGATCTGTTTTACCAGTGAGTATATTGTCAGAGTTTTTGGACTTTTTTTAGTTGATTTAACTGTACCGTTTTTGTCTATGTTTTGTATGTATTTTGTAGTAATAATGGGGTGAACTATTGTGACTTTGTGTCCTTTTGCAATAAGATTTTGAGCTTTTTCTTTTAGCTTTGAAACGTTTGAAGTTTGTATTTCGTATATGTCACCGTTGCTGCAAAGAACATCACAAATCATGCTGTTTACCTTTTGCTCTGGTTTTCCATCGTAAAGAAGGCAATATATATCTTTTATTTTTCGATGAAGGTTTGTTTCATTATATGTATTTATCATTTTGTTTATGAATTGATTATATCAAAAAAATTATCTTAAAAAAATGCTTTATCGGCATATTTTTCGTTGACATTATACTTTTTGTGGTTAAAATAATAGATAAGTGGGAAAATGTGGGTAAAAGTGGTAAAAAGGTGATATGGAATTCCTAACTGGTGAATACTGTAACACTTTAGATGAAAAAGGTCGTATATCTTTTCCATCTAAGTTGCGTACAGAATTAACAGGAAATGTTCTCGTAGTTACACAAGGTTTAGATCATAACCTGTGGCTTTATACTCCTGAGGAATGGAAAAAGTTTTCTTCAAAGCTTATGGAGTCTACATCACCTTTTAACACTCAAAACCGTCTTGTATTACGCAGATTAATTGCACCTGCACAGGAAGTTGAGTTTGATCGCTCTGGTCGTCTGTCAATACCTGCAAGTTTGCGAGAGTATGCTGGCTTGTCTAAGGAATGTATAATTCTGGGACTTGATAAGTATATGGAACTGTGGGATGCACCTACTTATCGTAATTATATTGAAGAAAGTGAAGCAAGCTTCAGGGAAGCTGCAGAACAGCTCGGTGGTCTTTTGTTTAATTGATCCCGGCGATAACCAAAAAGTTTGGTTGAAAAAAAATTGTGATATATAGGATAGAAAGTTTTGAAAATAGTTCATACTCCTGTTCTTTTGGACGAGTGCTTAAGTTACTTAAGTCCAGAAGGTGAGACATTTGCAAATGATGCATTTATGATTGACTCCACATTAGGTGAAGGCGGACATTCCTTTAATTTCCTGTCTAAATATCCTAATCTCCGTATTCTTGGACTTGATGCAGATAAAAATATCCAGGCGAAAGCAAAAGAACGTTTAAGTGTGTTTGGTGAACGCATGAGCTTTTATAACGGATGGTTTAATGATTTTTATGCGGAGTATCCTGCCGATGAAAGAAAACCTGATATTATTTTGTTTGATTTAGGTATAAGTGTTTATCATTATGAAGAGTCTGGACGAGGATTTTCGTTTCGATATGATGAGCCTTTGGATATGCGTTTAAATACTAATGCTGGGGAAAGTGCTGGAGATATTGTTAATACATGGCGCGAAGAAGAGCTTGCAAACATGATCTATTTATATAGTGAAGAAAAGTTGAGCAGGCGTATAGCACGAGCAATTGTTGAGACCCGTAAAGGCGGAAAAATTGAAAGCTCAAAGGCTCTTGCAGATATTATATATAATTGTGTTCCAGGAAACTATAGACACGGTCCGATCCATCCTGCAACAAGAACTTTTCAGGCTTTGCGCATTGCTGTAAACAGTGAATTAAAGAGATTGCCTTTAGCTTTGCATAATGCTTTTAATAATCTTGCTGTCGGTGGAAAAATGGGGGTAATTACATTTCACTCATTAGAAGACCATATAGTAAAAAATTATTTCCGTAATCTTGGTAAACAGTGTGTATGTCCTCCGGAACAGGCTCAATGCTGTTGTGGTGGTACACCTTGTGCTGAAGTTATTACTCGTAAGCCCGTTGAACCAACGAAGGAAGAAATTGAGCGAAACTCTCCAAGTCGCAGTGCAAAACTGAGAGTCGTTCGAAAAATACGGGATGCCGGTAAAATGCATTTATTGCAGATTCAAGAGGAGGCAATGTAAAATTTGAGCAGACGAAAAAATAGTGAGTCTGTATTTGTTTATATTGCAGCTGTTTGTATACCTCTTCTTTTGATTATATTGACAATACAGTCTAATAATTACGCAAAGCTTAAAGGTGAAGTTAAAGCTCTTGAAGAAAAACAGGTTGAACTGGTTGAGCAGAATAAAAAATATATATCGGACATTAGTCTTTTATCCAGTTCAGATCGTATTGAACATCTTGCTGAGCAAGAGCTTGGAATGCATAAAGCTAAAACCGAAGAGATTGTCCGAGTTGAGATGAAAGGTGAAAAAAATGAGTAATGAAGTGAAGTCTCTGTCGCTATTGTCTATAGATGAACTTACAAAAGCTGTTGATGGTTTTGTAATAGGTAGAAATAACGACTTACATGACATTGTATTTACATCAGTTACTACAGACAGTCGCAATGTCAAAAAAAATACTTTATTTGTTCCTCTATTTGGAGAGTTTCAGGATGGACATAATTATATACCACAAGCAGTTGATAAGGGAGCATCTGTTGTTTTTGTTGCTCAAAAATCTTTTGATGATAAGAAAGGTTTCTATGATGATTTCGCTTGTAAAAATCAAAATGTCGCTTTCATCGTAGTCAAAAATACATTACATGCCCTGCAAAATGCTGCAGAGCAGTATGTTGCACATTTTCCGTCGCTGATAAGGTGCTCTGTAACAGGTTCTAGTGGAAAAACTACAACAAAAGAACTTTGTGTGGCTGTTTTATCGCAAAAGTTTAATGTTGTCTGCAATAAAGGAAACTTTAACTCTGAAACAGGCTTACCATTGTCAGTTTTTGATATACGAAGTGAACATGAATTAGGTTTCTTTGAAATGGGTATGAACCGTGAAAATGAAATCGGTGAAATTGCAAAAGTGTTTAAACCTCAGTATGGCGTGATAACAAATATTGGAACTGCCCACATTGGTATATTAGGTTCAAGACAAAAAATTGCCGAAGAAAAACGTAAGATATTTAGTTATATTCCAGATTTTGGAAAGGCTATCATTCCGGCAAAGGATGAGTTTGTATCATATTTGGCTGAAGGTATTGAGGATAAGGTTATCACTTATGCATCTGGTGATATGAGCGATGGTATTGAGTTTATCAGAGATGATGGACTTAATGGTACAGTCTTTAGTATTGACGGTGTTGAAATAAGGCTTTTACTGCCTGGTAAATACAACTACTATGACGCTTTAGGTGCTGTTGCATTGGGAAAAGTTTTGGATTTAACAGTTGAGCAGATAAAAAAAGGTATTGAATCTGTAAAACCCCTTTCAGGACGAAGCCGTGTTATCAGTGGTAAGCTTGATATAATGGAAGACTGTTATAATGCTAATCCTGATTCAATGAATGCGGCTTTAGAGTTTTGCTCTGATGTTGACCATAAAGGTAAAAAGTTTTTTGTTCTTGGGGATATGCTGGAGCTTGGAGAGGCTTCACGTTTTGAGCATGAAAAGGTTGGAAAGATCGTAAGCGAGATAAAGGAAGCTGTAGTAGTCTTTTTTGGAGATGAAATGAAGTATGCTTATGATGAAGCTGTTAAACTTTCTGAAAAAAATGCAGATAAGATTATACTTCATGTAAGTGGACATGATGATAAGTCAATTTCACTTGCAGCAGATTTTATAAATAAATATGCAAGCAGTGGAGATTTTGTATTATTAAAGGGGTCAAGAGGTATGGGGCTTGAAAGGCTTATACCTTTGATTAATGGCTAGTTGATGTTTGGAAAATCATAATATATGGGTAACTTTACTTTTATTCCTGAAAAAACAATTCAAAAGTCTCATAAATGCGATACAGCCTTTGTTCTTATTGTTTTTTTGCTATGGAGTTTAGGCCTTTTAACATTATGGTTTTCATCCAGTTATTTTGCTCAGCGAGTGTATGATAATTCCCTGCATTTCGTGAAACGCCAGCTTATTAGTTCTTGTATCGGTCTGATTGCATTTGTTTTTTTTGCATCAATAAAACCTTCGGTTTTAAAAAAAATGCTTCCGGTTCTTACTCTTGGAAGTATAGTATTATGTCTGATGGTTTTTTTGCCATATATCGGTATTGAACGTAATGGAGCTAAAAGGTGGCTGCGTATTCCTTTTTTGTCGACTTTCCAGCCATCTGAATCGATAAAGTTTATAGAGGTTCTTTTTTTAGCAAATTATTTTGACAGGCCAAAAAATAATAGCAGTACAATGGATAATCCTATTGCACCGGCATTGATAGGGCTTATGACTTTTGTTTCGGTCATCTTTTTGCAGCAGGATTTTTCAACTGGATTATTTGTTTTAGGTATCGGAATTATTCTGTTTTTTGTCTGTGGTGTTAAACTTGCATGGCTTATTCCTTCTTCGATTTTAGGTGTTCCAATGGCTTTTTTAATGATTCTTTTAAAGCCATATCGCGTGAATCGACTTATAGGTTTTTTTGATCCTGGGGCATATCAGCAGACTTACAACTATCAGTCTATTGCAGCAAAAAAAGCTATTAGTGCAGGTGGATATTTTGGACAGGGAATGGGGTCTGGATTATCAAAAATCAAGGCAATACCTGAAATACAGTCAGATTACATTTTTGCCGGATGGACTGAAGCTAACGGGTTTATTGGTGTATGTATATTTGTTTTTCTGTTGGTTTTATTTGCAATTTTAGGGTATAGAATTGCTCTTACATGCGAAGACAAATTTTGTTCTGTAGCATCCTTTGGTTTTACTACTGAAGTTGTGTTACAGTCTATTGTAAATATTGCTGTTGTTGGAGGAGTTGTTCCATCAACTGGTATTCCATTGCCATTTTTTTCATCAGGAGGATCTTCAATTATTTTTACAATGGCAATGTGTGGGTTTATAGTTAATGCTTCGCGGAATTGTATTTTAGAGAGTAATCATAAAAAAATCGGAGAGGGTATTTATGAGTGATTATGCGTTCGGAAACTTGAAGAATTTAGAGGTTTCATTGCGTCAGGAAAAAAAACAGACTGAAAAGAAGGGTAAAATTACAGCAATAAAAATAATTTTTTGTATTTTATGTGCGCTGTTGGTTGCTGAGGCTATTGTTTATTTTATTTTGTTTCCTTGCCTCAATACACCTCAGATTATATGGTCTGGTGTAAATAATTATTCGCAAAAGTCTCTTGTGCAAAGCTTGGGATCATATTCATATTGCAGTTATATTAAGTTTAACAGCTCTCAGGTAAAAAGTATTTTGACAACCATACCTGGAATTGAAGATGTGACTATTGAAAAAAAGTTTCCTGATGTGATTCGGATAAATGTAGTAGAGCGCAAGGCTGTTGCAAAAACATTAATTTCATCAGGTGAGCGTTCTACGCTTGTTCAAATTGATAAAAATGGTGTAATATTTTCTGTAAAATCAGATTTGCAGTCGTTTGATGGTTCTATTCCACTAATATCAGGGATTCCTGTTGAAAACATATCAGAGGGTATGCGGATTCCTGCAAAGTTTAGAGGATTAATGGATGAGATTGCAAAAATTAAAGCTCTTCCTCAAAACTATTTTGCAGCAATTTCTGAAATACATGTAGTGCCAAAAGAATATGGTAATTATGAGCTTGTTCTGTATCCTGTTCATTCACGGATAAAAGTTTTAACAGATCGTCATCTTACAGAAGAAGCTTTAAGTTACATGATGGTTGCTTTAGATGTTGTCGGCAATATTGAAAAAAATGTTGAAGAACTGGATTTGAGGTATGGTCTCGTAAGTTATCGAACCTTTAACGAGACTGCAGGAGAATCTCTTGAGTAATATTGTTGTAGGCCTTGATATAGGTACAAGTTTTGTACGTGTAGTAGTAGGTGAGCTGAATATAAATAACGAGATTGAAGTTGTGGGTGTTGCAAAAAAGCCGTCTTCTGGACTTTTGCGCAATGGTGTTATTGTAAATATTGAAGCCACAATGGATTGTATAAAAGAAGTAATTCATGATGCTGAAGTGAACGCTGGTTATGAAATTACTTCATGTGTTATCGGAATCGGTGGTGCACAGATTGAAGGGTTAAACTCAAAGGGACAGGTTGCAGTTTCAATGAAAGGAAAAAACAACCGTGAAATATCCCAGAGTGATGTTGATAGAGTAATTGAAGCTGCTAATGCTGTGAATATTCCTTTAGAGAGATGTGTTTTACATTTGATTCCTCAGGAGTATATAATAGACAGTATTGGTGGATTTAAGGATCCGATAAACAATATTGGTGTCAGACTAGAGGCTGAAGTTCATATTATTACTGCAAGTAAGACTCAGGTTCAAAATATTTCCACCTGCGTTGACAGATCAAATCTCATTCTTGACAGAGTAATGCTAAAGACTTTAGCTGCTACACAATCTGTCATGCTTAAGGAAGAAAAGGAGCTTGGTTCAATTTTAATAGATCTCGGTGGAGGAACAACAGATGTTCTGGTAATTTATCAAGATGCACCTGTTTGTACTTTATCGATACCGGTTGGCGGTAATATGGTGACAAATGATATAGCCGTCGTAAAGAGTATCTCAAATTCTACTGCTGAAAAGATTAAAATTGAAAGTGGCTGCTGCTGGCAGGATGCTCTTGATATTGATAATGAAGATGTTATTATTCCTGGCATCGGTGGTAGAGAACCTGAATTGATGTCTAGACTTGAGCTTTGTAATATTATTCAGGCTCGTGTTGCTGAGATATTGAGTCTTGTAAGGGCTGAGATTATTCATAAATCTAATCTTAGTCATCTGGCTGGCAGCATTATTCTTACAGGTGGCGGAGCTCAAATGAGTGGTATTGTTGAGCTTACTGAAAGTGTTTTTGGTACAACTGCTGTGCGTGTAGGTATGCCAGGTAAACTAGGTGGCATTGAAGAAGCTTATCGGAAACCAGAGTTTGCAACAGCAATAGGTCTTGTACTTGCAAATAAGAGTCTTGCCGGTGGTAAATCAAGTAAAAAAGAAAAAAAGCATCGTGATAATGATAGAGTGGCTTCAGGCGAAAGCTTATGGCAAAAATTCAAAAAGATGTTTTTTTGAGTTATAATATTTATCAGGTGAAATAAGGGATTTTACTTTTAAAAAGGTGGTGGGAGAATTATGTTAGAGTTTCAGGTTGAACAAACAGAAGGGACTAGTGTTAGTCCTACAGTTATAAAGGTTATCGGATGCGGTGGCGGTGGAAGTAATGCCGTAAACCGTATGATTGAAGCTGGATTGCAAAATGTAGATTTTATAGTTCTTAATACAGACCTTCAGGCATTAAATCACTCAAAGGCTCAAAATCGAATTCAGATTGGGCAAAAAACAACTGGAGGGTTAGGCGCCGGTGGTAAGCCGTCTGTTGGAGAACAGGCAGCCCAGGAAGATACTGAAAAAATTAAAAATATACTTAAGGGTGCTGATATGGTATTTGTTACTGCCGGAATGGGTGGTGGCACAGGTACAGGGTCTGCACCTATTGTTGCTCAGATTGCAAGAGAAATGGGGGCTCTTACTGTTGGTGTTGTTACAACACCTTTTGATTTTGAGGGTAGAGTTCGCATGCGTAATGCAGAAGAAGGTGTTACAAAACTTCATGAGCAGGTTGATTCTCTTATTGTGATTCCTAACCGTCAGTTGCAGAATGTTCTTGATAAAAAGGCTTCAATACAGGATGCATTTATACTTGCTGATGATGTGTTAAGACAAGGTGTACAAGGTATCTCTGAAATTATTACAAAACACGGAACTGTAAATACAGACTTTGCGGATGTAAAGACTGTAATGAAGGATCAGGGAAATGCTATATTTGGAATAGGTGTTGCAGAAGGTGAAAACCGTGCAGTAGAGGCAGCAACTAAGGCTATTAATAACAAGCTTCTCGAAAATACTCATATCGATGGGGCAAAAAATATTCTTGTAAATGTTACAACAGGTGAAAGTCTTGGTCTTATTGAAAATAATGAAATCAATTCGATTATTACAGCCGGGGCAGATCCAGATGCTAATATTATATGGGGTTTTGTTGTTGATCCTCAAATTGGTGATAAGCTTAGTGTGACTGTAATTGCAACAGGATTTGAAGATAATCCTGCAGCAATTGAAGAAGAGACTTCAATACCTGAAGTGTCTGATGAAGAGAAAAATATATCTCCAGTAAAGCATGCTGCTGTCGATTATCGAAGTGAAGACGTTATTTCCTATGGTGCTTTCGAAGATATCTTGAACCCTAAAGTTGCAGCTAGTGCAACTCCAGAGATTGATACAGGTTCTCTATATAACCAAGAGACAGAGAACAAGGTAAAGAGTACAACTCTTGGTATTGATTTACAATCATCTGCTAAAGCTGGTTCTAGTTTTAGTACAAGTTATAAAAATGGAGTTGACCTTTCAAAACCAGCTTATTTACGGGAGATTGAAGGTTTACCAAGAAGAATTATACTTGATAGAAAATAAAATATGAAATCGGATAATCTGCTTACATTATACTATGCTGATTTAATGACTGTAGAGCATCTGGCAAAACTGTCAGCAGATACCTACAGTCAAAGTATTCTTCTTTTTTTTTCATGGCTTGAGCAGAACCATGTGTCAATCAAAGATGTCACAAGTCAGGTTCTTGTAGATTATATTATTTTTCGCAAGAACTCTGGTTGTGATGACCGTACGATTTCAAAAGATATTTCAGCTTTTCGCTCTTTGGGGTCTTTTCTTGTTCGCAGAGGGTATTGGGAAGAAAATATTGCAGCCATGATTGATCTTCCTAAAAAATCAAAAAAGCTTCCGAAAGTTTTATCTGTAGAACAGGTTGATTTGTTGCTGTCAGTTATTGATACAAGTACGCCTCTTGGGGTACGGGATAGAGCCTTATTTGAGTTAATTTATTCCTGTGGACTGCGAGTTAGTGAAGCTATATCACTAAAAATTCAAAATCTGCACTTGAAAGAAAGACTTATAATAGTGCAGGGAAAAGGCGATAAAGAAAGAATGGTACCATTTGGTCAGGAAGCTAGAGATAGATTGATAGCTTATCTTGAGCATGTACGACCAGAGCTTGTTGGAAACAGGGATGTTGCAGAGGTTTTTGTGAACTTTAGAGGAAATCCTATTACCCGTAAAGGAGTCTGGAAACGTTTTCAGGAGCTTGAAGCTAAAAGTGGTGTAGAGTCTAAGATACATACTTTAAGGCATTCTTTTGCAACGCATTTACTGGCTGGTGGGCTTGACCTGAGGTCTGTACAGGAGCTTTTAGGTCATGCTGATTTAGCTACAACGCAAATCTATACCCATGTAGATGATTTACAGCTCAGACAAGGACATAACAAATATTTTCCGGGACACGGAGATGGAGGCTCAAATGAAAAGTAGCAGACGATTATCTTTTTTGGCTGTTTTAATAGCAGCATTTTTAGTTTGTGGTTGTGGCAGTTCAAGCAAGTCAATAATTCGTATGCAAAAGCTTGAAGAAGGTGTTTCAAGTCCTTCATCTGTTGAAGAGCTAAAATCTGCGATAAAAAAGTATCAGGACAGGGTTGTTGATATACAGCTTGCAAATGGTCAGGTTGGTATGTGGTATAAGCTTCTTGGTGTAAGGTATCTTGATGCAAAAATGTATGGAGAGGCTCTAAAAGCTTTTCAGGAGGCTATAAAGTATTATCCGGCAAATCAAAATCTTTATTATTATGTTGGGCTATCAGCTGGATATATGGCTCACTCTTGTCTAGATTATAATGCAACAGGTTCAACAACTGAAAAATATAATTATCTTAAGCTTTCTGAAAGTGCATATCTGAGGGCAATAGAACTTGAGGACAGGTATGCCAGAGCATTGTACGGTATTGGTGTATTGTATGTGTTTGAGCTTGATGAGTGCGATAAGGCGATTCCTTATTTAGAAAAACTGTTAACGATAGATACAAAAAATACAGATGCAATGTTTGTTCTTGCAAGAGCATACTACGTGCAGTCTATGTATGATCAGGCTGTAAGTTTATACGATAAGATTATTTTGCTTACAAAGTCTGAGCAAAAAAAAGCTGAAGCCCAAGCTAATAAAAAGGTTGTTCTTGATGCCTCTTATACTAGATGATGATGAATATTTAAAGTATCTCATTGTTGCCGATATCAGTTTTTTATCGTTAAATGAAAAGCTTCTTTTGAAAAATAAACTTGACAGTTTTAATGATATTGCATTAATGTCATTAAAAGACGTTTGTCTTGTCATATCTCGGGTCGTAACAGTTCGCTCGTGGGATACCGCAGCTATGATAAAAAAGGCAAAAACTGCATTGGCTTTAATTAAGGCTTTTGATATAAGCTGTGTATGTTACGACAGGGAAGGATATCCTCCTTTGCTTAAAGAAATACCGGATTCGCCCTTCATGCTTTTTTACAGAGGTAATTTATCTCTTGTTGAAAAAAAATGTATTTCAATCGTAGGTACACGACGAGCCGATGTAGAGGCAGCAAAAGCTGCTTCTTCATTTGCAAAAGATGCCTGTGACAATGATTGGGTTATTGTTTCAGGTCTTGCTTTTGGTATAGATATAAATGCGCATATGGGGGCATTACAGGGAAACTTGGGTGGTACAATTGCTGTTTTACCGGGAGGTATCGATAATATTGTTCCATCTTCACATAAAAGGTATGCCGCTTCGATTTTAGCAAAAGGTGGATGTGTTTTAAGTGAATACGTACCTGGTACACCTGCCCAGCCATTCAGATATGTGCATCGTAATCGTATCATTGCAGCATTGTCCGAGGCGACTGTTGTTATACAGGCACCTGCAGGTAGTGGTTCTTTGATTACAGCAGATTTTGCAGTTTCGTATAACAGGGATGTAATAATACACTCTGTTGCTTTTTCGCCAAGAGCTAAGGTTTTAGAAGAGTTTGCTCAAAAAGAATTAAAATCAAAGCTCAATCGCGGACAAAGTGTAAAGTTTAAATTGGAAAATACAGTGGAACGTTACAAAAATGATGGAGCTCCAGTAATCAGTTGCTTTGATGATTATATAAAATATAGCAACGGAGATTTGCCTTATCCATTTTGTAACAGAGATGACAAACAGATAAGTCTGTTTTAGGAGTAGTTATATTTATGGCAACAAAAAAGACAGCTACAAAAGCAACTCTTGTAATAGTAGAGTCTCCTGCAAAGGCAAAAACGATCGAAAAATACCTTGGACCTGGCTATACAGTAAAAGCATCAATGGGGCATCTCATTGATTTGCCAAAGTCCAGAATGGCAATTAATATAGAAGATAATTTTCAACCTGAATATATTACAGTTCGCGGTAGGGCAAAGCTTTTAAAGGAACTTCAGACAGATGCAAAAAAAAGTGATGTTGTTTTACTTGCATCCGATAACGACCGCGAAGGAGAGGCTATTGCCTGGCATTTAAATAATGCGTTAAAACCAAAAACAAAGGCCAAAATCAAGCGTATTGTTTTTAATGAAATTACCCCTGTTGCTATAAAGGATGCTGTAAAACATCCAGGTGATATTGTCGAATCAAAAGTAAATGCGCAAAAAGCAAGACGTGTTCTTGACCGACTTGTTGGATATAATCTTAGTCCTCTTTTATGGGAAAAAGTAAAAAACGGCTTGTCCGCAGGTCGTGTTCAGTCTGTTGCATTAAAGCTTATTTGTGACCGTGAAAAAGAAGTCGAAGACTTTATACCTGAAGAGTACTGGTCTTTGGAAGCTGATTTTTCAAAAGGTAAAACACAATTTACTTCTCAGCTTGTTCAGTACAAAGGTCAGAAACCTGATTTAAAGAGTCAGAAAGATGTAGACTGTATCATTGCAGAAATACAGAGTACAGAGTGTACTGTAAGTGATATAAAGGTGACTGAAAAAACAGTTAGACCAAAACCTCCCTTTACAACAAGTAAATTGCAGCAGGTTGCAGCAAACAGATTAAACTATAATGCACGAAAGACGATGCAGATTGCTCAGCAGCTTTATGAAGGAGTTCAAATTGGTAGTACTCGTGTAGGTCTTATTACATACATGCGTACTGACTCAGTGCGTATAGCTCAGTCTGCATTAGATGAAGTTAGGCAGTGGCTTGAAAAAAACTACCCTGACGATTTACCTCCAGAACCTATACAGTATGCAGTTGGAAAGGGAGCTCAGGATGCTCATGAAGGTATAAGACCAACTTATGTAAAATATACACCTGATTATGTAAAGGAATATTTATCCCGAGATCAGCTTCGTCTTTATACACTAATTTGGGAGCGCTTTGTATCAAGCCAAATGAGTAATGCAAAATCTGCAACAACAAGTGTTGATATTACGGCAGGTGATGCTTTGTTCCGTGCTTCTGCAAGTAAGCTTACTGAAAAAGGTTTTTATAAAGTTATAAAGCTTTTATCTTCAAAAGAAGAAGTAACAGGATCGCTTCCTTCATTAAAAGTTGGGGAAGTTTTAACAAGTGCTCATAAGTTTTATCCTGAACAGCATTTTACCCAGGGACCTGCTCGCTATACAGATGCGTCAATAGTTCGTACGCTTGAAGAGAAAGGTATAGGTCGCCCTTCAACATATGCACCAATAATTTCAACTCTTCTTGATCGCTATTATGTTACACGAAGTAACAAACAGCTTGTGCCTACACTACTTGGTAAAATGATTTGTTCAATTCTTGTTGAGGCTTTTCCTGACGTAATTAACGAAAGTTTTACAGCTGAAATCGAAAATAAACTTGATAGTGTAGAACAGGACCAGCTTGTCTGGAACGACATGATAAAGGATTTTTATGGTCCTTTTAAAAACCGTGTAGACGAAGTTGAGGTTAAACAAAAAAGTGTAAAAGGATTTTTAGATGAGACTACAGATAAAGTCTGCGAAAAATGTGGTAAACCAATGCTTAAAAAACTTGGTCGCTTCGGATTTTTTCTTGCTTGCTCTGGGTTTCCTGAATGTCACAACACAAAATCGATTTCACTTGCAAAATGTCCTGTAGAAGGATGTGATGGCGAAATAGTTACCCGTAAGACAAAGGGACGGGGAAAAGAGTTTTATGGTTGTACAAACTATCCAAAATGTTCATTTATTTCACACTTTAAGCCTATTGACCAATACTGTCCTAAGTGCGGCTGGTTTTTAGTTGAAAAGTTTGATAAAAAGAATGGTACATACAAATCTTGTATAAACCCTAAATGTAGTTATCTTCATTCTGCAGATAGTGATAGTGATGCAGAACATGCTTTAGCGGAAGATAATCAGTAATTTATAATGGCTGCTGAAAATCTCAGTAAAAGTATTACTGTCTCACAGGCAATAGAAGCGTTTATATCATATATTGCCTGTGTACGTGGTATGTCAAAAAAAACAGTTGAAGCATATTCTTTTGATTTAAGCAGGTTTGCCCTGATGGCCTGTATCGGAAAAGATACTCCAATTCAGGACATAACTCTTGAAGACCTTCGCAGTTGTATTGCTACACTATCAATGAAAAATAGTGCTCCTGCAACAATTAACAGATTTGTATCTTCTGTTCGTTCTTTATTTGCCTATTGCCGTAATTTTCATTATATTAAAATTAATCCTGCTTTTGAATTAAAATCAGTAAAGCAGCCAAAACATTTGCCAAGGTTTATGACAAGTGATGAGGTTGATAAGCTTTGTGCACAGCCTGTAAAGTATGAGCTTTTGTGGCAGACAAGAGATCATGCTTTATTTGAACTTTTGTATTCAACAGGTTGTCGTTTAAGCGAAGTAGTTTTGTTAAGAGAAAAAGATTTTGACAGTGATTACTCCTCTGCAATAGTAACTGGAAAGGGTTCAAAAGAGCGTAGAGTTTATCTTGAAAAAGATGCACGTCTGGCAGTTAAGCTTTATATACAAGATAAGCGAAAACGGTTTCCTGATAGTAAGGAAGAACATCTGTTTGTAAACTGGAGAGGAAAAGCATTAAGCAATAGAGGAATTGCCTGGATAATAAAAAGGTACTCTGGGGCAGAGGGAACAAAGCATCATGTTAATCCTCATGCTTTCAGGCATACATTTGCTACGGCAATGCTTTCTGCTGGAGCTGATATCCGCCTTGTGCAGGAGTTGTTAGGACATTCGAGTATATCTACAACACAACGATATACTCATATTAATACAGACCGTTTGATTGAGATGTATAATAAAGCACATCCACACGGTGGCAGCAAAAAATAATGGAGAATATATGAGTCAGTTTGAACAGATACGCAGTACAACAGTAATTGCTGTAAAACGCAATGGTAAGGTTGCAATGGCTGGCGATGGTCAGGTTACTATGGGAAATACTGTCATGAAGGGGAATGCACGAAAAGTACGAAAAATCTACAATGGAAAGGTTTTGACAGGTTTTGCAGGGGCTACGGCAGATGCATTTACCCTTTTTGATAAGTTTGAAGAAAAGCTTAATGTATTTAACGGTGATATAACCCGCAGTGCTGTTGAACTTGCAAAATTGTGGCGCACAGACCGCACAATGAGTAAGCTTGAAGCTTTACTTCTTGTTGCGAATGCAGAAAAAATTCTTTTAATAAGTGGAACCGGGGATGTAATTGAACCAGAGACAGATATCCTGGCAATTGGTTCTGGTGGAAACTATGCATATTCAGCTGCACTTGCCTATATGGAGAGTTCAGAGTTTAGTGCGAGAGAGATTGCAGAAAAGAGCCTTGCAATTGCAGGAAAAATTTGTATCTATACTAACTCAAACGTTACAGTGGAGGAACTTTAATGAATACCCTTAATGGATATACACCTAAAGAAACTGTTCAAAAACTTGATCAGTATATTATAGGACAGGAAAAGGCAAAAAAAGCTGTTGCAGTGGCTTTGCGCAACCGCCTTCGCCGCTTTAGTTTAAATGCTGAAATTAGAGATGAAGTTGCTCCCAAAAATATACTTATGATAGGTCCAACAGGTGTCGGTAAAACTGAAATTGCCCGTCGTCTCGCAAAGCTTGTTAATGCTCCGTTTGTTAAGGTTGAGGCTACAAAGTATACTGAAGTAGGTTATGTTGGCCGTGATGTTGAAAGTATGGTTCGTGATTTAATGGCAGTTGGTTACAACAATGTAAAAGCCGAAATGGAAGAAGCTTTAAGAGATAAAAGTGTTCCTGTTGTTGAAGAAAAACTCTTAGATCTTTTACTGCCGGGTTTAGGGGACAAGAAAGAAGAAAAAACAGGTTTTGGTATGGGCTTTACACAGAATCAGCAGAATACAACTGCTGTCTCAGATGGAAACGCAAATGAGACCCGTGAAAAGTTCAGACAGTGGCTTAGAGAAGGAAAGCTTGAAGATAAAGAAGTTGAAATGGTAGTTCATCGTCAAAGCCGTGGTCCTTCAATGGAAGTAATTGCCGGTGGAAGCATGGATGATATCCAGAACGGTATGATTGAATTACAGAATATGCTTTCTGGCCGTAATAACAAAAAAAAGACTGTTACTATAGCAGAAGCCCGTAAACATCTTACTGAAGAAGTTTTGGACTCAATGATTGATACAGATAAAGTTGCAGATATCGCTAAGGAACGTGTGGAACAGAGCGGTATAATTTTTATTGATGAAATTGATAAGATTGCGACTAAAGGCGGGGCATCAAGTGGTAGAGATGTAAGTCGTGAAGGTGTACAGAGAGATATTTTACCTATAGTAGAAGGCTCAAAAGTAAGTACAAAGTTTGGTGTAGTTGATACAACTCATATCTTATTTGTGGCAGCAGGTGCCTTTAGTCTTTCTGCTCCAAGCGATTTGATACCAGAGTTACAAGGTAGATTTCCTTTACGTGTAGAGCTTGAATCATTGACAAAAGCTGACTTTAAAAAGATTTTACTTGAGCCTAAAAATGCACTTACAAAGCAGTATACAGCTTTACTTGAGACAGAAGGAGTTAAGCTTGTCTTTACAGATGACGGTATTGATCGTATGTCAAGTCTTGCTGAAGAAACAAATTCAAAAAGCGAAAATATAGGTGCCCGCCGTCTTCATACTATCATGGAAAAAGTTCTTGAAGACATTAGTTTTGATGCAGATGAGCACACTGGTGAAACTGTAACAATCAATGCAGAATATGTTGATTGTAAACTCTCTGGTGTAATTCAGAATCAAGACTTAAGCAGATATATTTTGTAAAGTTCTTTTATTTATTTTTACAAACAGGCCTGGCAAATTCTCTTGTAGCTTTATAGAGGATATAGCCGGGCTATTTTTTTTTACAAATGCGTATATGTGTGTGTTATTTGCTTATCTTTTATGTATATACATGTTTTTTAAGATTCATAATCTTTTGTTTTAAGTAAACTTTAATGAGCATAAATTTGATTAAACGGTGATAAAATATAACCATGTGTGCAAGGATGTTATAATGCAAGTGATTCTTGGTTATTTTATCGGAATACTCGCTGCGATAATATTTGGCTCGATGTTTGTTTTTTATGACAGCATTTTTTTGTTTTCATCAATGCCTGAGTCCGTTTTACTTGCAGGGGTTGTACTCGGGGTTATTATTGCGGTTGCGAGTGTAGCAAAGCTTTGTACAGGTATTACAGGGCGGTTTAAAAGAATTTGTGCGATAGTTATTGGTATATTTATACCTGCTTTTTTTATCTGTGCGTTGGCTATAACTGTTTTTAGGAGTGTTGATTTTTTCTTTCAGGACATTAACTTTATAAAGAGTACTTTTTTTATGCAATAATTTTGATTTTTTTTGCAAAATTATGTAACTTTCTTTTAAACTTTTTGTTATAGTAGTGTCATGTTATGACAAAACCGTATATTCATACGGTCTTCATACTCCTTTTCTTTTTTTTCGCGGCGGTGTTGTTAACATCGCCGCATTTTTTTGTTTAAAATTGATAAGACCTGTGAGATACTGTATATCAAGTATATAAAAACTAATTTATTGTTGTTGTTTTCTATGTCAATTTGATTACTTTCATTCAGCCATGTTTCATGATGTATTTAAAAAAATATAGTAAAACTAAAGAAACTTTAATATTTGTTCAGTTTTCTCTTGACGATAAAGTACCATACCGATAGTATAGTTAATAATTTAACAGAGAATTAATGTATAAATATACAATTTATAAGGGGTAGCTATTATGGCAAAAAAAAGTGATAACGCTGTAAAAGGTACAGCACGTGCGCCACACCGCAGTTTATTTTATGCAATGGGTTATACTGATGAAGAACTAGAACGCCCTCTGGTAGGTGTCTGCTGCGCAAAAAATGAAATTATCCCAGGTCATGCAGAACTTGACCGTATCTCTGAAGCCGTGAAAGCTGGTATCCGTATGGCAGGTGGAACACCTGTTGAGTTCCCTGCAATTGGAGTTTGCGATGGTATTGCAATGGGACATGAGGGTATGAAGTATTCCCTTGTTACTCGCGAACTTATTGCTGATTCTGTTGAGTGTATGGCAAAGGCACATCAGTTTGATGCACTTGTAATGATTCCTAATTGTGATAAAATTGTTCCTGGTATGCTTATGGCAGCCGCTCGTCTTGATCTTCCTACAGTTTTTTGTAGCGGAGGACCTATGATGCCTGGCCACTTACCTGGAAATGACTGTTCTAATCCATATTCTGGCAAAAACCTTAGTCTTACAGATATGTTCGAGGCTGTTGGAGGTCTTGCTGTAGGTAAAATCAATGAACAGCAGTTAAAGGAACTTGAACATTCAGCTTGTCCTGGCTGTGGTGCATGTTCTGGTATGTTTACTGCAAACTCTATGAATTGTCTTACGGAAGTTTTAGGCCTTGGCCTTCCTGGCAATGGTACAATACCAGCTGTAACTGGTGCTCGTATTGCTCTTGCAAAACATGCCGGTATGCAGGTTATGGAAATGTATAATAAAGGTATTACAGCCCGTCAAATGATGGGAAAAGAAAATTTCCGTAATGCACTGGCAGCCGATATGGCATTAGGATGTTCAAGTAATACAATGCTTCATGTTCCAGCTATAGCCCATGAAGCTGGTATCACAATTGATTTGCATGAAGTAAACGAGATTTCAGAACGAACACCAAACCTTTGTCATTTAGCTCCCGCAGGTCATACATTTATGTGTGAGCTTAACGATGCTGGTGGTGTTCAGGCTGTTCTTGCAGAATTGGCAAAAAAGAACCTCATCAATACATCTGTTATGACTGTTACAGGTAAGACTGTTGCTGAAAATATTAAAGGTGTTATAAACCGTAATCCTGAGATTCTTCGTCCAATCGAAAATCCATTCTCTGATAATGGTGGTATTGCTGTTTTATTTGGTAATCTTGCTCCAAATGGAACTGTAGTAAAACGTAGTGCTTGTGCAAAAGAGCTAATGCATCACACCGGTCCTGCCCGTGTATTTAATGACGAAAGTGAGGCTATGGAAGCTGTTCAAAAGTCTAAGATCAAGAGCGGTGATGTTGTTGTAATCAGATATGAAGGTCCAAAGGGTGGTCCTGGTATGAGAGAAATGCTTGCTGTAACTGCTGCTCTTGCCGGACAGGGACTTGATAAGGAAGTAGCTCTCATTACTGATGGAAGATTTAGTGGTGCTACTCGTGGTGCATCTTTGGGACATTGTAGCCCAGAGGCTGCTGTAGGTGGACCTATAGCCCTTGTTGAAGAAGGTGATATGATTACTCTTGATATCAATAATTATAAAATTACCCTTGAAGTAAGTGACGAGGTTCTCGCTCAGCGTAAGGCTAAATGGGTATGCCCAGAACCTAAAGTAAAAACCGGTTATCTGGCCCGCTATGCTAAGCTTGTATCAAGTGCGGATATGGGTGCTATCTTACAGTAGATTCAAAAGGAAATATTAAAAAAATGAAGATAAATGGTTCTCAAGTTGTTATAGAGTGTCTTGTTGAACAGGGAGTTGATACTGTATTCGGCTATCCTGGAGGAAATATTCTTAATATATATGATGCGCTTTATCAAAATTCTCACCGCATCAATCATATTTTAACTGCTCATGAGCAGGGTGCTGCTCATGCAGCCGACGGTTATGCACGTACAACTGGAAAGGTTGGTGTTTGTATGGCTACAAGTGGTCCTGGTGCTACAAACCTTGTTACAGGTATTGCAACAGCCTATATGGATTCATCTCCTGTAGTTGCTATTACATGTAATGTAGGTACATTTTTGTTGGGCAAGGATACATTTCAGGAAATCGATATCACAGGTGTAACACTTCCAATAACTAAGCACAACTTTATGGTAAAAAGAGTTGAAGACCTTGCTGATACTATCAGACAGGCTTTTACAATTGCTCGTTCTGGACGGCCAGGTCCTGTGCTTGTTGATATTCCTAAAGATATTACTGCTCAAATGGTTGAGTTTGAGCCATTAAAGGATAAAGATGACGTTACAAAGAATTTGCTTGAAAGCTATGGTAAGATAAAAAGGGTAATGAAGGTAAATGAGCCTTCTGAAGAAGAAATTAAAGAAATTGCCAGTGTTATCAATAAGTCTGAGCGTCCAATAATATATGCAGGCGGTGGTGTTAAGTTAAGCAACGCTGAAGAAGAACTTTTGGCTTTTGCGCAAAAGGCTAATATTCCTGTTGCTGAAAGCCTTATGGGACGTGATGTTTTTCCTGCAGATCACAGGCTTTGTACATGGATGGTTGGTATGCATGGTACAAAGGCTAGTAACTATGGTGTTATTGAAAGTGATCTTGTTCTTGCATTGGGCTCTCGTTTCAGTGACCGTGTAATTGGAAAACCTAGTAAGTTTGCTGAAAATGCAACTGTTGTTCATATTGATATTGATCCTGCTGAGATTAATAAAAATATTCCTGCGCAAAAGTGTCTTATTGGTGATATAAAGGCAATCCTAAAAAGACTTTTGCCATATATTGAAAATAAAGAACATAAGCAGTGGCTTAGTAAGATCGATGGTTGGAAAAAAGAGGTTCCATCAAGTTATTCTGTTGAAAAAAAGAATTGTATAAATCCAAAGTTTCTTTTGGAAACAGTTCATAAGTATGCAGGTGATGATGCCTATATTACAACTGAAGTTGGCGAACATCAGATGTGGACAGCTCAGTTTTATCCATTCAATAAACCTCGTACTTTTGTTACAAGCGGTGGTTTAGGTACAATGGGCTTTGGTACGGGAGCTGCCATGGGAATCCAGGTTGGTAACCCTGATAAGCGGGTTGTTCATATTGCTGGTGACGGTTCATTCCGTATGAACTGTAATGAACTTTGTACTATTGCAAGATATAATCTGCCTCTTGTTATTGTTGTTGTAAACAATGGGTCATTAGGTAATGTTCGAGTGTGGCAAAAACTCTTTTACGAAAGTCGTTTCAGTCACACAACTCTTGACTTTGGTCCTGACTGGTTAAAACTTGCTCAGGCTTATGGTATTGACGGCTATAAAGCCTGTAGTCATGAAGAGTTTGAAAAGGTATTTAAGCAAGCTTTTGATTCGAAAAAGCCATGTATTATTGATGCCGCTGTTGATATCGATGAGATGATTTTACCTATGGCAATACCAGGAAAGCCATTGGATGAAATGTTTTTTGAGTTTGGTGAGTAGTAATGAGTGAAGTAACTGATTCGCATGGTACAATGACTGATAACAATCATGCAGCGTTGTGGCATGGTCGCTTTAAGGAAGGTCCTGATGCTGCAGCTGTAGAGTTTGAAACATCAATACACGTTGATGAGCGTATGGCGTTAGATGATATTGAAGGTTCTTTGGCTCATGCAGCTATGCTTGGTCGTCAAGGAATTATCAGCGCAGATGAGTGTCGTCAGATTAAGGATGGGCTTATTTCAATAAAAAATGATCTCCTTGCAGGAAGACTTGCAATTGATTATTCGGCAGAGGATATTCATTCTTTTGTTGAAGCAACACTTACAGATCGTATTGGCGAAGCTGGAAAAAAAGTTCATACAGGACGAAGTCGAAATGATCAGATTGCCCTTGATGAACGCTTGTATCTTCGCCGGGTAATACCTGAGCTTATTTCAAGTATTAAGTCTCTTATAAAGACTTTAGCTGATATTGCACAAGAACATACTTCTACTCTTTTGACTGGTTACACTCATATGCAGCATGCTCAGCCAGTATCTCTTGCTCATCACCTGTGTGCCTGGGCATGGAGTTTAACTCGTGATGTACAACGTCTTGAAGATTCATTAAAGAGAGTTGCTTTAAGTCCTTTAGGAAGTGGTGCTTTGGCAGGTTCTGGGCTTCCTCTGGATAGAGAATATGTTGCAAGTGTTTTAGGTTTTGAAGGCGTTACGCAAAACTCTTTAGACAGTGTATCAGATAGAGATTACTGTATTGAATTTACAAGTGATTTTGCTTTGCTTCAAAGCCATTTGAGTCGTATGTGTGAAGAGGTTGTCTTGTGGTCTACTACTGAGTTTGGCTTTATTGATTTAAGTGAAAAGTGGTCTACAGGGTCTTCTATTATGCCTCAAAAAAAGAACCCGGATTTTGCAGAGCTTATCAGGGGACGTACAGGTAAAGTTTATGGATCCCTTATATCGCTTTTAGTTATGATGAAGGGTCTGCCTTTATCATACGACAGAGATATGCAGGAAGATAAAGAAAGTCTTTTTGCGGCATTTGATTGTGTTAAGAACAATGTAATTGTTTTTGAGGCAATGATAGCAAGTGCAAGATGGAATATTGAAAAAATGGCAAAAAGCTGTGAAGGAGGCTTTGCGAATGCAACAGATGTTGCAGACTATCTCGTTCGAAAGGGAATGCCATTTCGTACAGCGCATGGTGTTGCAGCTCGTTGTGTACGTCTTTGTATAGACCGTGGAATAGATGCTATTGAGAAACTTTCTCTTAGTGATGTAAAAGAAATTTCAGATTTGTTTGAGGCGGATCTGTTTGAAAAAATTACACCACTGGCATGTATGGAGTGTCGTACGACAACCGGAGGACCAAGTCCGTCCAAAGTAGATGAACAAGTTAAAGCTCTCCTAAGCTTTATAAATTAAACACTTAAACACACATCTGAAGTCTTCAGGTGTGTGTTTTTTATTTTTTGTTTAACTATTAATTTTTCTTTGCCGATAACAGTAGTATGAATACATTTACACGGTCAGTTGAATTATTATCGAAAGCAATGAGTGTTAACTCTTTACGTTATCAGGTTTCAGCAAATAACATTGCAAATGCTGAGGTTCCTAACTATAAGAGGCAGGAAGTAAACTTCGAAAGCGAATTAAAAAAAGCATTCGATAGTGAAAAAAATACTTCAAATACACTTGAACTGACACGTACAAATGAAAAACACATTGCCCTTGAGCAGCCATATGACTGGCGAAAAGTTGAGCCACGCAGAATTACTGACTGGACTACAACTGCAAAGGCAAATGGTAATAATGTTGATGCAGAAAACGAAGCTATGAACGTTATGAAAATTCAGATGAGCTACAGACTTTTGTCGCAGCTGCAGAGTTTTGAGTTCAGTCAGATAAAAACTGCAATGAAACGCTAGTTTAATGGACTTTGTAAGGGGTAACTGAAAATGGGAATGTTTACAAGTATTAATATTGCAGCAACTGGAATGAGTGTAGAAAGACTTCGAACAGATGTTATTTCGAACAACATTGCTAATGCTTCTACGACCCGTACACCTGAGGGTGGGGCTTTTAAAAAGTCTACTGTGGTACTTGAACCTGTGGCATCTTCTCATCCTACATGGCGTAGTCCTTTTGTAAGTGCAGATCAGGATAATGGACCTGGTAAAGGTGTTAGGGTTCGTGAAATTGTGAAGGATACAACACAGGGAAGAATGGTTTACGACCCATCGAACCCTGATGCTATACAGTCAGGACCTAACAAAGGTTATGTTGAGTATCCTAATGTTAATATAGTGAACGAAATGGTTGACCTTATTTCAGCATCGAGGGCATATGAGGCAAATGGTACTGTTGTACAGGGTGCTAAGGATATGTTTAATGCTGCGCTAGAAATTGGACGAAGCTAGTTTTAATTACTTGCTTTACATACTTGAACAGTTGTTTTAACATTGTAAAAAAGGGGATTATTTATGAATGTAATGCAGATATTGAATGCGCCTGAAATGACAAGAACAAATCCTGCTCACGCCGGAAGCTCTCCTTTATCGGCTGTAAGTGATGCTAAAAATACAACTGTTGCTCCATCTAAGAAGTCTGATTCCTTTGAGTCGTATCTTATTGATGCTGTAAGTAAAATGAACGCACAACAGCTGGACGTTAACCGCGTTCAGGAACAATTAATAACTGATCCTGATTCTGTAGATGTTGCTGAAGTTACAACTGCCATGGCAAAGGCTCAAATGTCTCTTTCCCTTGCGCAGACAGTAATTGACCGTCTTGTTACTGGTTGGAACGAGATTTCAACTACAAGATAAACATAGTAAATGGGTGTAACGCCCTTATGGAGAATCTGTTTTTTCGTAATATTGTAACAGGGTTTACCTTTTCAACTAGGTGAAAGTATGTTAAAATAGTATGAATAAAAATTGTAGGTTCGTTCACGGGAGGGTCAGATGAACGAATGGCTTAAAAAAATAACTGCCAGATTAAAAGAATTATGGGCCAAATGGACTCCATTACAAAAAGGTATATTAGCAGGAATAGTTGTTGTTGTTATTGCGGCAATAATTATGCTGGCGCGTTTCTCTGCAGCGCCAACAACTGAGCCTCTTTTTAATATGTCTGTAAATGATCAGGCTATGAGGGATAGTATCCTTGTACGTCTTGATCAGGAAAATGTAAAATACACAGTAAGTCAAAATAATATTATCTCAGTACCTGATGCGGCTACGGCACGAAGAATGCGTGCCATACTTATCCGTGAGGATTTAGTTCCTAGTAATATGGATCCGTGGTCTTTGTTTGATACATCAAGCTGGACAACAACGGATTTTGAGCGCAATGTAAATCTTCAACGATCTATAACTAAAGTTGTAACCCAGCATATTGAGGCTCTTGACGAAGTTAGCCATGCAAATGTAATTGTAACTCATCCGCAGCAGGCTTTGTTTGCAGATGATCAGGAACCTGTAAAGGCGTCTGTAATCCTGTATTTTAAGCAGGGCAGTAATATGGCTTCCGATCGCAAAAAAATTCAGGGTGTGCAAAAGATCTTGCTACGGGCTGTTGATGGCCTTAAAGAAGAAAACATCACAATCTCAGATAGCGACGGAAACCTCTTAAACAATTTTGAAGATTTAGCAGACCTTGACCGAATTAATAATATTGAAAAAGAACAGAAAATTCGCGCAAAGCAGGAAAAAGAGCTTACAGCTGCTGTATTAAAATCTTTGCAAAAGATTTTTAGTTCAGACCGTATCCGTGATCTCAATGTTTCAATTGAGATGGATATGTCTAAAGTTACAAGTGATAAGACAATTTATTCTCCTGTTATCATAACTGAACAGGATCCTGATAAACCTTATGATACTACTGAAAAGAGAGATTACCTCCCAATTTCTTCTCAGACAGTAACAAAGGAGTGGCAGGGTACAGGATATAATCCAGAAGGTCCAGCTGGGGTTGAGGGACAAAATCCACCTGTATACAGCGATATGTCAAATGTTGTAGGAAAATCTACTGAGACAGGTGTTACTCAAAATAATGTTGTTAATACTGAGTATAAGCATGTTGAGCAAAGTCCGACACCTGGCCGCAGAACAGTTTCTGTAAACATTGATGGTATATGGCGCACTCGTTATGATAAAAATCATAAACCTGTGATTACCGATGATGGTCACATCGAGCGTACATACATACCTTTGACAGATGAAGAAAAAGAAATGGCAGCACAATATGTTCGTGATGCAATAGGTTATAATAAATCTCGTGGAGATAGTGTTACAGTAACTAGTCTCCAGATATATCGTGAAGATCAGTTTGAAGAAGAAGAAGCTAGATATTTTGCTGAGAGACAGCGTAATACAGCGATCGTTCTTGTTCTTTTGGGTACAATCTTACTCTTGATTGCATTTATAATCTTCCGCTTTATTTCCCGTGAAATGGAACGCAGACGTCGTTTACGTGAAGAAGAAATACTTCGTCGTCAGCAGGCTGAACGTGAAAAGCAGCTTTGGGATGCTAAAAACGAAGGTATGGAAGTTACAATGTCAGTTGAAGAGCGTAAGCGTGCAGAACTCCAGGAAAATGCTGTTGCTATGGCAAAGGAACATCCAGAAGATGTTGCAATGCTGTTACGTACCTGGTTGATGGAGGAATAGTGTATGGCAGATGCTTCAAAGGGTGGTGCTAAAGGAGGTTCCGCTGCAGGAAAAAAAGGCGGAACCAAAGATTATAAAAACCTTACTGGACGTCAAAAGGCTGCAATATTCCTTGTTTCGTTAGGTTCAGATGTTTCTTCTGATATTATGAAACATTTGCGTGAAGACGAAGTTGAAACTTTAACATTTGAAATTGCCAGACTTGAGACTGTAGATTCAGATTTTAAGGATCAGGTTCTTGAAGAGTTTCAGGAGTTGATGAGTGCACAAAACTTTATCACAACCGGTGGTATTGATTATGCACGTGAACTTCTTGAAAAGTCTTTAGGAAGCCAAAAAGCAATAGATATCATAAATAGACTTACTTCAAGTCTTCAGGTTAGACCATTTGATTTTATTCGTCGTACTGATCCTGCTCATCTTTTAAACTTTATCCAGCAGGAGTATCCTCAGACAATTGCATTGATTTTGGCATATCTTGAGCCGGCAAAAGCTGCAGTCATTTTGCAGAGTCTACCTGCAGAAATTCAGCCTGAGGTTTCACGACGACTTGCAACAATGGACCGAACTTCGCCAGATGTATTGCGCGAAGTTGAACGAGTTCTTGAAAAGAAACTTAGTACATTGTCTAGTGAAGACTACACTGCAGCTGGTGGTGTTGAAAGTATTGTTGAAATACTTAACCTTGTTGACCGTTCTTCAGAAAAGGCTATTATCGAGAGTCTTGAAGAAGATGATCCAGATCTTGCAGAAGAAATTAAGAAGCGAATGTTCGTATTCGAAGATATTGTTCTTTTGGACGACCGTGCTATTCAGAAAGTTATGCGTGAAGTTGATACACAGGAGCTTTCAAAGGCTCTTAAATCTGTTGATACAGAAGTTCAGGATAAAATCTTCCGCAATATGTCTAAACGTGCAGCAAGTATGCTTAAAGAAGATATGGAGTTCATGGGTCCTGTACGCTTGAAAGATGTTGAAGAAGCACAGCAGAAAATTGTATCAACTATACGTCGTCTTGAAGATGCTGGTGAAATTGTTATTGCGCGTTCTGGCGAAGACGAACTTGTTGTATAATGATGTAAGGTTAGCAGTGTAGAAAAGGGGAGTTAATTTGACAAAGAACTTATTTCAGCCTGGTGAAATTAAAAACGACTCAAAGGAGTTTCAGCTTAAGCTTGTTCATGATTATAATGCTAGTCTTGAAGAAGAAGTTGTTGAGGAAGCTCCTGTGTACACTGGACCTACTGTTGAAGAGCTTCAAAAAGCTGCTGATGATTTTAAAGCAAAATGGGAAATTGAAAAGCAGCAGATGATGGATGAAGCAAAGGCAAAGGCTGAAGAGATTATAAAAAATGCTGAGGCTGCTGCGTTTGAACAGGTTAAGCAGCAGTCTGATAAAGCTCAGATAATTAAGGCCGAAGCTGAGAGTGAAGCTAGGGAGATTGTTCAAAAGGCTCAGGACGAAGCTAATAAGATTATCCAGATGACTCAGAACGAGCAGCTTGGCTTAAAAGAAAGTGCTTATAAAGACGGATTTGATAAAGGTCGCGATGAAGGTTTTGAAACAGGTCAGATGGAAGTAAAACGACTTGTAGAGCGAACTCATCGTATTATGGAATCTGTTATGACTCGTCGTGAAGAGATTCTTAACGAAACGGAGCAGCAGATAGTTGAGCTTGTAATCTTAATTTCACGAAAGGTAATTAAGGTTTTATCTGAAAATCAGCGTAATGTTGTTATGGCAAATGTTTTGCAGGCATTGAAGCGTGTAAAAGGTCGCGGTAATGTACAGATTCATGTAAATCTCTCTGACTTAAAGCTCACAACTGAGCACATTCAAGATTTCATAAAGCAGGTTGAAAATATTCAAGGAATTACAGTCCTTGAGGACTCTTCAGTGGAGCAGGGCGGTTGTATTGTCGAAACTGATTTTGGTGCTATAGATGCCCGTATATCCAGTCAGCTTACAGAGCTTGAAAATAAAATTCTGGAAATATCTCCTGTTAAGACAATTATGAAGGCAGATGCTATAGATTCTGAATCCTGATTAGGTTTTGGGGTGGGAAAATGGAATCTATTTTTAATAAATATTTAAATACAATTTACAAAACAGACACTATACATTATACCGGCTCTGTAACTTCGGTTAAAGGCCTTGTTGTTGAAAGCAAAGGTCCTTATGCTAGAGTCGGAGAGTTATGCTATATTCGAAATCCCATTGATAAGACTCAAGTTGCTGCAGAAGTAATGGGGTTTGATAATACCACTGTAAAACTTATGGCTTTTGGCGATACTAAAGGTATTGTTGTTGGTGCTGAGGTTTCTGCAACAGGAAATGTTTTGCAGGTTCCTGTGGGCAATAAACTTTTAGGTCGTGTAATTGATGCAACAGGAGTTCCTATGGATGGGCTTGGACCGATAAATCCCACTGGATATTATCCTGTTGTAGCATCGGCTCCTAATCCTATGACTCGTCCTGTTATAAAAAAGCGTATTGTGACAGGGGTGAGAGTAATTGACAGCCTTTTAACATGTGGCCAGGGACAGCGTCTTGGAATATTTGCTGGATCTGGTGTTGGTAAATCAACTTTACTGTCAACAATTGCACGCAATACAAATGCAGATATAAATGTAATAGGTTTGATTGGTGAACGTGGTCGTGAAGTAAGAGAGTTTATTGAAAATGATCTTGGTGAAGAAGGTCTTAAGCGGTCAGTTGTTGTTGTTTCGACTGGTGATACAAGCTCAATTCAACGATTGCGAGCTGCGTATGTAACTACTGCTGTGGCTGAGTATTTTAGGGATCAAGGCAAAAATGTCATGCTGATGATGGACAGCGTTACTCGCTTTGCACAGGCTCAGCGTGAAATTGGTCTTGCAACGGGTGAGCCTCCTACACAGAGAGGCTATCCACCAAGCGTTTATGATATGATTCCGAAGCTTTTGGAACGTTCTGGTACTAATGAAAAAGGGTCAATAACGGCTTTTTATACAGTTTTGGTTGACGGTGATGATATGGATGATCCTATTGCTGATAAGGTTCGCGGTACTTTGGATGGTCATATTGTTTTGAGCAGAGCATTAGCCAGTGACCGACATTATCCGGCTGTAGATGTTTTGCAGAGTATAAGTCGTCTTTCTGGAACTGTTAATACTGCTGAAGTCCGTAAGGCAAGTGATAAAATATCCCGTTTGATTGCAATTTACGAGCGTAACAAAGAAATGATTAATGCTGGTGTCTATCAAAGTGGTAGTAATGATGAGATAGATGAGGCAATTTCAAAGCATAAGGAAATTGATGAATTTGTAATGCAAGATAAGTATGAGAAATGCCCTATAGATGATACTGTCGAAAGGCTTATTAAGCTGGCAGATTTAGATAATACTGAGACTAATAGTGAAGAATAGGTTGTAGCCTATGCATAAGTTTGAGTTTTCAATGCAGAAAATTCTTGATTTACGAGAGTTTGAAAAAAAGCAGGCAGAAATAGATCTTGGTAAAGCTGTAGCTGAAGAAACACGTATAAAAAAACAGCTTGAAGACATAGCTCAAAAAAAAGCTGATGGAATAAATACGGCTGACAGCTATAGGGATTTGAGGGCTCTTTACAATATAAATAATTATTTTGTTTTTCTGGAACAAAAAACTAAAGAACTTACACAAGAACTTTGTGAAGTTCAAATAGTTACAGAGCAAAAACGTGAAGTTATGCGTGAAGCAATAAAAAATTGTAAAGTGCTTGAAAACCTTAAGGAGTCAAGATATAAAGAGTGGAAAAAGAAATCTATGAAAATTGAAGAAAATGAAATAGATGATCTTGTAACTGCAAGATACAAATAACAAAAGGGGCAATTATGTAATGTTCATAAGTGCCCCTTTTATTGTTTAATAGTGGAATGCACTTCCTCCAATAAACTCTCTTATGATAGACTGTACAGGAACATAGTTTGAAGGTATTTCTGTAAAGTTATCTAAAAAGCGTAAAAGCCTTGATGCTTCTGCATATTCATATTGCATTGGATTAACACTCCTAAGTAACGGCTCTGCGTAAACTTTTAAAACTGAAAGTTCATAATCAAGAGCAGTGTTTAATACAGCATCTGCATTGTTCTGATGTGGAAATATATGCAGACGTTCTCCTTTTTGAACACTGTCCCACATGCCAATTGTTTCAGCTGCACTTTTTCCTCTGAACTTTGAATCCCTTACTATGCGCCTGATAAGTCTGTTGTCACTGGTGGATATACGGTTATGGTCATCAAGGTTAAGTTGTGTTAAGGCTGACAAATATATCTTAAACTTGTACTCACTCTTAACTAATGGTGTTAATTTATCATTTAAGCCATGGATACCTTCCATAATTAGTATGTCACCAGGACCTAAGTGCATTGTTTTTCCGGTGTAGTAGCGTTCTCCTTTGTTGAAATCATACTCAGGTATAGCAGTTTCTTTTCCGCTAAACAGATCAAGCAAGTTTTCGTTCAAAAGTTTGATGTCTAGAGCTTCAAGACACTCGTAGTCATAATTTCCGTTTTCATCTTTAGGATTGTTTTCTCTGCCAACGTAATAGCAGTCCAGGCTGATAATCTTAGGATTGTAACCTATTGCCTGCAACTGTAATGACAGCTTTTTTGCTGATGTTGTTTTGCCGCTTGAAGAAGGCCCTGCAATTAAAACGACTTTGACATTGCCTTTTTTTTGTATTTGCGAAGCTATGTCTGCAAAGTTTTTAAGCTGATATGTCTCAGAAATGTCTATAAAGTCATTGATTTTTTTTGTAGCAATGAGATCATTTAATGAGGCAGCCGAGGTTACATTTAAGCGTCTTCCCCAGGTTTTGTAATTTTTGTAAATCTCAAAAATCTTTGGATTGTCACAAAAAGGTGTTAACGTCTCAGGATCATTGGATTTTGGAAACCTTAATAAAAAACCATCATCATATTGCTTTAATTCAAAATGCTTTAAAATACCGGTTTTTTCAACTAATGGACCAAAGTATAAGTCAGAGAACCCGTCTAGCATGTTTATTTGTACTCTTGGCTTACATATAAAGTTCATTTGTTTACGGGTTTCTTTCAGATTTAGTTTTTCAAAAAGGTTAATAGCTTCTTGATATGAGATATAGTCTGTCTGTATAGGTAAATCCTGATCGACATATGCTTTTATCTGTTCTTCGAGCTTTTTTATGTGGTCTTCAGTTATTTTTTCAGAACTATCGAGTGTATAGTAATAGCCGTATCCAAGACTATGTCCTACTAAAAGTCTAGTACATGGAAAAAGCTTTTGTGCACTTGCAGCAAGTACAAAGCATAAGGATCTTCTGTATATTTCAGCCCCTTCTTTAGAGTTAAGCTCTACAGGGGAAACTGTACAGTTTATATCAATAGCTGTGTCCAGGCTCAATATTTCATTATTTACTCTTATTGCTAATATCTTGTTTGTTTGTGTACCAAAGTTTTCGAGTATCTGCGAACCTTTTACACCTGCGTCATATATAGTTGTAGTTCCATCAGGAAAAGTTAATGATATTGTCTTCATACTAAAATTATAACTGTCTTTTATTTAATTAACAAAAGAATATATTGTTTTAATATGAAGACATTAGAAAAGCTTATTCGTCGTCAAGCTCTGGCATACGAAGCTTTAATGAAGCCATAAACTGATGGCCAGTTACACCTTCTTTTAGACAGGCAAAAATACAGTTTTCTCCTGCAATTGTACCCAATACTTCTTCAAGATTCATGTTGTCCAATGCGTTTGAAACACTGTCTGCGTGGCCTGAAAAAGTTTTGATTACAACAATATTTCCGCTCCAGTCGATGCTTACATAACCTCTTAAAAAGTCCTGAACAAAAAGCTGTTCATTTTCAGAGCGTTCGTCTTCACCTGGAAGTGTATATACGTAACCGTTGTGTCCGTCAGATATCTTGCCTACTTTTAGGAGTTTTAAGTCTCTGGATAAAGTTGCCTGAGTAACTTCAAAGCCTTCTTTCTGCAGGTATCCTAAAAGCTCTTCCTGACTTTCAATTCTGTAATTTTTGATAAGTTTTCTGATACTTTTTAAACGTGTCAGGCGTTCTTTCACAATTTACCTCTAATAATTAATAATGTGTTACTATATTTAGAATTATGAATAAAAATACGTCAAATGTCAATGTGTATGAATAAATATTAATTTAAGAATACTCATTTTGTATTTTTATAAATATTTATACAAGAGTAACGTATGTTTTTCCTGCACCACCATCTTCACTTGGTGCATAATGAAACTCCTTTACACCAGGATAGTTTGAAAGGTAATCTTTTACTGCCTGTTGTAAGATACCGTTTCCTTTACCATGTATTACGCTGAAGCTTCTGAAGTTTTGCATTGAACATAAGTCAAGCTGTCTTTGCAAAAGCTTTATGGCTTCTTCAGTACGCAGTCCTAATAATTTGAGCTCAAATACAGGTCTTGCAGTTGGACCGTTTTTTGTGAAGATAGAGTTTTCACCATCGAGGATGTTTGACATTTCAACGGTAAAGCTTGGTGAGCTCTTAGACAGGGCTTCTTTAGGCACCAGTACCATATCTTTTTCCTTGATGTTCATACGGATTGAACCTAATTGTACAGACCAAAGACCTCGTCTCTCTTCTTTTATTAATATGCCACGTGTGCGGGATGGACCTGCAAAAACTTCTGCTCCGTTTGCAAATACAAGGGGCTGTTCAGCTTTTTGTTCTGGTGCAAACTTTTGAAGCTGCTCTTGGGTATATGTATTTTTCGCAAGGGCAAATGCCTCTTTTGCACTAAGTCGTTTTTTGCCTTTAATTTTATTTGACGAATGCTTTCCGTTATCCTTTGTAATGAGCATTCCATTATCAGCCCTGATAGCTTCGTCAAGTTTTTGCTGATCTTCTGCTATTTTTAGCTCTTCACTTTCTCTGTCCAGCTCCTGCTGTGCAATTTCATCTGAAAGCTCTGTAATAAAGCTTTTTACAGCAAGTGTCTTTTCTCTGGTAATTTCACCTTCCCTGAGAGTACGTACAAGGTTTTCGAGTTTTCGCCTTGTTTCAGTCAAAAAAATAGAGGCATCACGGTTTTCACGTTCTTTTATTTCGTTTTCTTTTTGTCTGAGCTTTAAGTCCTTTAACTCTGCTTTTCGAGACTGCTCTAAAAGCTCCCGTTTTTTTATATTAGCTTCCTTTTGTAAAACCGCAAGCTCAGCATGCTTTTGGGTAAGACCTTTTATTAAAGAGCTTACATCAGCCTGCTGGTTTGTGAGATATGATTTTGCTTTATCAACTGTATAGTGGGGCAAACCGCTGCGCTTTGCAATATCAAGAGCATGGCTTTCACCAGGAACCCCCATAAGAAGTCTGTATGTAGGGGAGAGCGTATTGCTGTCGAAATCAACAGATGCGTTAACACAGTATTCATTTGTGTATCCATAGTTTTTCAAAATACCATGGTGTGTAGTTACAAGTACAAAAGCATGCTTGTCAATTAAATGGTCAAGAACAGCCATTGCTATGGCACTGCCTTCTGTAGGGTCTGTGCCGCTTCCTAGCTCATCAAGTAATACGAGACTTTTTTCATCAGCGTGCTTAACGGCAGCTGCAATGTTTTTCATATGTGCACTAAAGGTTGACAATGATTGGTCAATGGACTGTTCGTCACCAATATCAGCAAATATTGCATTAAAAACAGGCAGTCTGGTACCTTCTGCTGCAGGAATTGGAAAACCAGTCTGGTTAAGCATTGCAAATAATGCAAAGGTTTTGATAGTTACAGTTTTACCACCTGTATTTGGACCTGTGATAATAAGAATATTTTTACCTTGTAAAAAACATATATCAATAGGCACTGCTTTTTCGAGGAGTAATGGGTGTCTGGCCTGTAAAAGCATTGGTGCACTACCATCTTCACAACCAAGTGCATAGATACATTTATTATCAATGCCCCATCTTGCTGCAGCATAGGTACAGTCAAGCTTAACCATTATTTTGAGGGCTTCTCGCAGAGAGTCAGAAAAAGGCCTGACTTGCGATGTAAGGTTTGTAAAAATTCTTCGCGTTTCCTGCTGCAAGTGAAACTCTTCCTGTATAAGCTCGTTGTTTTTGCGGACAACCTCATCAGGTTCAATATAAAGAGTTTGTCCTGAAGCACTTACCTCATGTACAATACCGTTTATCCGCAATCTTTGTGAAGCTTTTACAGCAAGTACCTGCCTGTCCTGTCTGAATGCCGGTACGTTAGACTCAAGAACTGTGTTCATAGCTGAGTCACTTGTATATTTTTTTAAGGCTCTGTCAATTTCGGCCTGGATTGAGGCAATTTTAGAGCGGATTTCGCGCAGTACTGGAAGATCTTTGAGCATGCCTGTACTATCGATTACAGCATTTATCTGGGCTGAACATTGTCTTAAATCATTTACCGGTAATGTTTCGCTTAAAGCGTTAAGATGCTTTATCGGCAGCTCCTTTGAAGCAGTTAAAATTGATTCGTAACAACTTATTGCCGAAACTGTAAAAAGATAAATTGCGTAAAGCTGGTCCTGTTCAAGGGTTGCCCCTTCAGGTTTTGCTGACTTAATATACTGTAAAACTTCTGGCCAAGACTTAAGACCTGCACTTTTTGCTGAATGTAAAAGTGTTGTCCATTCCCGGCTTAAAGTTTTTGAGTCTTCAATGATTGTAATATCAGTTTGTGGTTCACGTCTTGATAAAGTTCGCGCACCCTCGCTGCTGGCACAGTGACCTGCGATTGCGTCACGTATTCTGTAATAAGCCAGATCCTCAAGCGTTTTTTTATGCATAGACGGAAAGTATAGCAGATTAGACTGTTTTAGTCATCCCAATTGCCGGTACGTATTTCGGTTGCTATTTTTTTCCAGCTTTCGTAACGTTCTTCACTTATAACACCTGAATATACAGCTTCCTGTATTTTACAGCCGCTTTCAGTAAGATGAGTGCAGCTCATTCCGTAAGTACACTTTCCAACTAACGGTCTCATTTCTCTAAAGTATAGAGCAAGATCTTCATGAGGTATTCCATGTAAAATAAAGCGTCTTACGCCTGGAGTGTCAATAATTGAGGCATATTCATTTTGCAGGCCTCCCATAAGGGACTCATTTAAATGGATATGCATTAAAGTTCCTTTTGTTGTGGTGTGTGTACCTTTGCCGTATTTTTGTGACAGACTGCCTGTTTTTAGTACACAGGAGTTATCCAGTACATTTACTAAACTTGATTTGCCAACACCACTTTGACCTACCAGTGCACTGAGTTTTCCGTTTATAAGTTCAGACAGCTCCTGCATGCCTTCTCCGGTTTTTGCTGAAACCCTTAACACTTTATAACCAAGTTCCTGCCATATGTTAAGGCGGTACTGAAAATCTTCATCCTGACTAGATGGCAAGTCATATTTATTTACAACAATAACAGGGGTTAATCCCTGATACTCAGCCTGTACAAGTTCTCTGTCAATGAATCTTTCTCTGAAAGGTGGCTCATCAGGTGTACAGACTAAAATTATGTAATCAAGGTTTGCAGCCAAAAGCTGTGGAGCTCTACCTTTTATGTTCCAGCGTACAAACTCGTTTTTGCGCGGAAGGAGATTTGTTATCTGCCCCTTTGAATCCTGAATAGAGTCAATTTCAATCTCAACCCTGTCTCCTGGAGCGAGAGGGTTATAATAATTTGTATCAAGTTTTAATCGTTTGCTTTTTAATGAGCATGCTCTTAATACTTTATTACCACTATCGTCTGTGTCATCGCACTCAACATCAAATACATTGTTGCTTCCGCTAAGCACGGTTCCTGTAATACTTGCCATATATCCTCAAATTATATCATATTGTAAAAATGTTATCCATCAGATTACTTATCAGCCTTTTATTTCACGGGGACACGGTTTATTTTTTTCAAGCATGTCTACAAGTTCAAAGCTGTTTAGTATCATGCTTTTTATTGCATCGTCTGTATAAAATGCTGTGTGTGGAGTTACAATAACATTAGGAAAGGACTTTAATACTGCCATATCTCTGTTTTTTATTATTTTACCTGTATGGTTAAAGTAATATAAACCATTTTCATCTTCAAGTACATCGAGAGCAGCTCTACCAACTTTACCAGATTCAATGGCATCAATAATAGCCTTTGTATCGATAAGAGTCCCGCGGGATGTGTTTATTATAATGACTCCGTCTTTCATCTTTGCAAAGGCTTCTTTGTTTATAAGATGATAGTTTTGTTCTGTAGCATTTGTATGAAGTGTAATAATGTCACTTTGCTCATAAAGCTCATCTAAAGATACATATCTGGCAAATTGCTCTACATTACTGTTTTTGTATGGATCATATGCTATGATTTTACAGCCAAAGCCTGATAAATGCTTTATCAGTGTAAAGCCAATGTTACCAGTCCCAATTACACCAACAGTGCATGATGATAAATCACTGCCCATTTTACCATTTAACGTAAAGTCCTGTACTTCAGACCTTTTCATTATATCATTCATTTTTCGCAGTGACATTAACATGAGCATAATTGTATAGTCTGCAACTCCTGAGCCTGAGTAGCTTGAGTTACCAATATGAATGTTTCTTTCTTTTGCCTTTGAAATATCCAGATGTTCATAACCTATGGAGCGTGTTGATATATAGCGGATGCCATTTTCCTTTAGCTTGTCCCACATTTCATCGGTTATAGTGCATGGCGTAATGCTTATGCCGTCACATCCTTTTGCAAGGTCTATATTGTCAATTGAAAGAAATTGTGTTGTATATTCATAGTCAATATTAAAGTCTTTACTGAATTTTTCAACATAATCCTTTTCATCATATTCACGCAAACTGTAAAAAAATATTTTCATATATGTCAATCATCCATTACAAGACTTAAAAGTTCCTCACAGCTATGAACCTGTGAAAAAGCAGCAGTCTTTGTATCTGCATATAAAGTACACTGGCAGTTATCAACTGTTTTTATCTGCTCAACAGCATTTTTTATAATATCGGCTGTTTGATTTACCTGTTTAATGTCAGTAAACTGCTTAATGATGATAAAGTCATTATCCTGTATATGAAATATATCAAGAGTTTTATTTGTTGCTTTGTTTATAACCGCAAATATCTCTTTCAGAATATCGTTTGTAAAGCTTTGACTCCATTGTTTTTTATACATATCAAGGTTTGCTATAGTCAATCTGATATATGAAAAATCCTTTCCGCTTTCCATATACTTATCTTTGTAGCCCTTTGACAGCTCCATTAAGCCTTTCATGTTAAAAGCTCTTGTTATGTTGTCCCTGTATATTTTGTTAAAGACACCTTCACCATTTGTAATATTTATGAAAGAGCCTAATATGCCTACAATTTCAGAGTTTTTGTAAATCGGATACTCTGTAAGTATCAGGTCCTTCAATTTACCATTTATGATGCATTGTACACTTTTACTGAAAAACTTATGCCCCTGGTTTAAAATTAAATCTTCAGTCTGTATGTCCTGCTCATCCTGGAGCCAGCCTATTTGTTCACTTGTTTTGTGTAATATATCCTTAACATACTTTTTACCTGTAAAATCAAGAAACATCTGATTGCAGCCAAAAAAAGTCTTATCCTTACCTTTCCAAAAGATTCCCTGGGACTGTGCAGTTAGCAGAATATTTGACAGAAGCATGTCATTTGTAATAACGTCATTTTGTATCTGCTGGGCAAATGATTCGCCATGGTAGTATTGGGACAGTAAATCATCAAAGTTTTCAGGAGCTTCTCTCTGGCAGCTGATTATGGTCCTCCTTTTTACAGTGGTTGCATTTATAAGAATATATCTGCACCATTTATATTTTCCGTCCTGGCTCTTTGTTCTGAAAAAATCTTCAATACAGTATCTTCCGCTTTGCTTTATGCGCTGTTCAACAGTAGTCATGTCGTAGTACTGCAAAAAACGTGCCTTATCAGCACTGTATATCTGAGAGTCAGCAAAAAAGTTTATTTCCTTGTCGATTTCCTTTATGTTTTCTGAGGCTTCATATTGTGAGTTTTTATAAACAGTTTCATGTATTCCTTTATCAAGTAAAAAGCGGTCAATACGTTTAAAGATGGCAAGTAAAAAGATTGTAGACTCATCCATGTCCATTTTATACTTAAAGTGCGTATACTTAGACAGATTTGTGAGAGTTATAAGAACTGCATGCTTTTCAAACTGGTTTGTGATGGATCTTGCCCTTATGTTACAGTAATCTCCGTTATAAACAAAATCAAAGGTTTCTTCACTGCTGGAATTAGTAACACGTTTTATAAAGTCAATAAAAGATACTGCATTTGGGTTACTTTGAAAGTTTATTTTATCTTCAATGGATTTCGTATCTTCAAAGCCTAGTGTTTTAATTGTTTTGATAAAAGTATCATTTGCGTTTAAACAGTTTATCCTGCTGTCTGTAAGTTCAATAATAGCCCAGGAAATACCGTTCAGACGCTTTGATGAGTCCAGTTTATACTCATCCGAAGTCTGGTTTGGATTTACCGATAAAAGGTTTACTTTGCCAATTTCATCGCAATAGTTTTTATACTGTAGGTGTTCTATCTGGATGTTTTTTGACTGAATATTTTTTATTGCTTCGTCATAGGGAAGTGGCTTACCAAAGTAATATCCCTGTATTTTTTCACATCCTATACTCTTTAAAAACTCAAAGTGTTCCTTTGTTTCAACACCTTCGGTAAGAGTTTGAAGACCTATGTTTTTTGCCATATCGACGATAGACGTAATGATTCTGCCTGATTTTTCATTGAAGTTTTTTAAAAAAAGCATGTCAATTTTAATTACGTCAAACTCTATATCTTTTAATATGTTTAATGAGGAATATCCTGATCCAAAGTCATCCATCCATACTTCATACCCACAGTCACGAAATCTTTTTATCTGAGTTGTCATGTGCTGTGGATTTTTAGTAATAGACTCTTCAGTTATTTCAATTTCGATTAACTGTTTTGGTATCTGATACTTTTGAACTATTGAGTCGACTTCGCTGACTATGTCACAAAACTCAAAATCCAATCGTGACAGGTTTATGGAAATAGGAACAACATCTTTATCATTATCCAGATTTTGTCTTAGGTTTATACATACTTGCTGTGCAACAAACAAATCAAGTTTGTGTATTAATCGAAAGGCTTCAAGTGTTGGCAAAAAATCGGCAGGAGACAAAAAACCATAGTCTTTGTCTATCCATCTGATTAAGGCTTCAAAACCGCATAAGTCACCTGTTATGCTCCGTATTACAGGCTGATAAAAGACCTGAAGACTACCGTCTGTGAGTGAGCTTTCAAAGTTTGTAATTATATGTTCAAGTCTAATCTTTTTGGGCCTGTCATCCATAACATTTATTCCTAAATTAATATTAAAAGTTGTGAATAGAGCAGTCAAATAATTATAGGTTATAAAAGTTAAAGAAATATTTAAGATTTGTTAAAGGTATGCTAAGAGCAGTTCCTTTGAAACAGGCATACTGAAAAGGCTTCCCTGAAAGTAATCACACCCCAGTGAATGTAGTTTATCTCTCTGAGCAGAAGATTGTACAAACTCAGCCACAATCATCATACCAAACTTTTTACTTAGACCTGTAATGGATTTGATGATTTCCTGATTGCGTTCATTGGTAACAACATCCCGGGTAAGAGTTCCGTCAAGCTTAACCATATCAAATAAAGCTGTCTCAAGATATTTTATTGAGGTGTGTCCCATACCAAAGTCATCAATAATAATTTTGTGTCCCATTGCTTTAAGGTGTTCAAGTTTTTCGACACTAGCTATAGCATCCTGTTCAGTTACTTCAATCCAGAGTCTGTCATTACGGATGTTATACTTTTTGACAGAATCTGTAATCATCTGCTCAAAGTTAGGATCTGCCATGGACCTGCCTGTAACATTTACTGATATTTTTACTGTGTTGTCAGTAATTTTTGATATGTCTTTGAGCATTAAAGCTGTTTCTTTAAATATAAAGGACTCAAGCTTATTTAAAAAGTTGCCTTCCTTTGCAAGGGCAATAATCAAAGGCGGATAAATGAGACCTGCCTTTTCGTGATGCCACCGTAAAAGAGACTCAGCTCCGATAACTTTGCCATTTATGTCAAACTGAGGCTGATACACCATAAAAAGGTTTTCTGTTTCAATGTCGTTTCGAAGTTCATATATCAGGCTTTGTATAGTCTGGTTTAAATCATCAGTAAGATTATAAAAGTTTGGTCTTTCCCTTTCATTTTCGTTTCGTTTAATAAAGTTTTCAATGTCGCGTATAAACTTTACACTTATTTTGTCTCTGTACGCTTCATCAATCTTTAAAAATGGCATGTATATGGCAATGTCAGCTATTAAAACAATAGCCTGTACAATTACAGTGCGCAAATTGTGAGTCATGTTCCAGCCTGATATAAGGACAATACCTGATATTTGAGACTGCTCCATTATAACAGGGATAAAACCTATTTTAGTTGCCGTATAAGCAATGGTAAGATTTACAACAGGTGCTAACACAAAAGGAATAAAATAAATCGGGTTAAATATGATAGGAATCCCGTATGTAAAAATCTCACTTATATTAAACATTTGAGGTATTACTGCTATGGTTGCAAGGTTTCTGTTATCTTTGTTTTTGCTCTTTATAACGATAGCTATAAGCAGACCTAATAAACAGCCCGATCCTCCCACAGATACGAAAAGGTTATTGAAGGTTGATGTAATAATATGGTACTGGTCTGGAGTGCCGAACATGCTGTAATAAATATTGTCCGATAAAACATTATCATAGTAGTGACCGCTTATCTCATATAAAAAAAACGATCCGTGGATACCTAAAAAAAACAGTATCTGGACTATAATGTTAAAAAATACGGCTTCAAGATACTCATGGTCTGCGTGTTTAAGCATAAAGTCATATAAGTATTTGTTTATCTTTTCATATATGCTTGCAGTGGATAAGTCAAATAAAAAAAGAAATCCCTGTAGTATTGTAAAAAAAGTAAAGCATATAAGAATAGGTGGCAGAGTGGATAACACTGCCATTATAGATCTTGACATATGTTTGTTATGAAGCTGTGTAAAATTATTGATTATAAGTGTATATAAAGGACAGACGATTGAACTGGATATAAGACAAGGCAGTAAACCTGAAAGACCAAAATCAACAAATGATAAAGCCTGACCAGCCTTATGAGCGTAATCAAAAAAGTACTCAGGCAAAACATTATTAAACTCAAATGCTGAAAAAATTACAAAGCACAATACTGAAGTTAACCCCAGGGTTATATGATAAAGCCGAGGGTATTGAGCCTCATCGTTGTAGCAGTATCCGATTAAAAAAGCAAGAATAAGGGTAATATATGAAAATGAAGCATGATTTAATATTTTAAGGTATGCATACAGGTTTAATCCGCTTTTTGAGGTTAAAAAGTTTTGAAAAGCAGGAACTGGATATGTCAGTATAGCGTAAGATCCCATGCTTATGATTATAAGAGGGATTAGCAGAGTGAAAGATTTTCGTATAGCTTTTATGAGCTTTATATTGTACAGCCTGTCACAAAATGTAAATAGATTATGTTCCATAATATCTGAATAGTAACCCTACAGTGAGCAATTGTAATAAAAATAAATAGATGTAAGCTATAAAAAAGTTGTTATATGAAAAGCTCTGACTGATAATAAATTGTTATTAGGGTGTATGTCGTGTAGAAAAAAAAAGAACATAAGCATTTGCTTATGTTCTTTTGAGTTCCCCAAGGAGGATTCGAACCCCCACAATCAGAACCAGAATCTGAAGTGCTACCATTACACAATCGGGGAATATATTTAACGGTTCCTACGGGAGTCGAACCCGTCTCTCCGCCTTGAGAGGGCGATGAACTAAACCGATATTCGAAGGAACCAACATTGCTTTGTTAAACCAAGAGGTTTTTGTGTATTTCCCCAAGGAGGATTCGAACCCCCACAATCAGAACCAGAATCTGAAGTGCTACCATTACACAATCGGGGAATGCAATGTGACTATGAATATATAGAAAACGTAAAAAAGTGTCAATAAGTAAAATATAATTTTGTACAAATTTTATAAAAATTATTTTTTCCTTAATCAGTTGAGCACATGATTTTTTTTGCCGATAAAAACGTGTAAAAACAATAATCAAATGAAGTTAAAAGTATCAGCCATTTTTTTATGGTTCAGCTGTACATTATGTATATATTCTCAAAATAAAAATCCGCCTGAAGTTGTGTCTAAAGCTGTGGAGAGCGTTTACAGCGTGGACTGGAGCAATGACGGTTCATTTTTTGTAACAGCCTGGGCAAATAATATTATTGTCTGGAACGCTTCTGACAATACAATACGGGCTGTATGTACTGGTCATCAGGACGAAATATTATCAGTTAAAATAAGTGAAGACAGTAAATGGCTTTTGTCAGTAGGCAGTGACAATAATGTAATTGTTCGAAACCTTGCAAATGAAGAGTCCCGTCTTACAATCAAAGGTAAAAGTAAACTTGTTCCTGTAAGGGATGCGGCTTTTGTTTCAGACGGCTACAGTATTTTAGCTCCAATGGACGGATCAAACATATACAGTTGTTTTAAGCTTCAGGCAACTAAAAGCTATGATTTTGCAATAATCAAGCGTAAAAGTGACGAAGTAAAATCCATAAATGTCAGCCCTGATAAGTCGCTTTTTTTAGCAATGTATGGAGACGGTACTGTAGATGTAACAAGTATTGTAAGTAAAAAAATTATAGCTTCTTTTCCACGTTATGTTTCAAGTCGTATAGCTCCTGTCTTTATGAAAGACGGAAATTCCTTTATTTCAGCAGCAGACAAAAACTCCCTTGTCATAAGCTATTTTGACGGTTCTGTTTCTCGTGTGCTCCATGATATGGACGGTTTTGTCAACAGTGTTGCTGTTAATAATGATGGAACAAAAATTGCTGCAGCATTAAAAAACGGAACAGTAAAAATATATGATGTTGAAACCTTTGCAGTTGAACGTATATACCGCCTTTCAAAAAACGATACGGCTTTAAGCCTTGCCTTTAGTCCTGACAGTGAGTTTTTAGTTGCCGGAACAAAAGCCGGTTATGTTTTAAGATGGAGTATAAACGGTAAACCTGTTAGTGAAAGAGAAAAAGTACCTCCTCCAGACCTTAATGTTGTTACTGAAGTTATTCAGGATCACGTAATCTTTGAAGACAAAGACGGTAATGCTGTTCCTTTAAATGACGGAAACAATAATATCGTTGTTCCACCTTTTGACTCAATAAGCTTAAATACAGGCTATATACACATACCAAGCTCATATTTTACCGGAAGTTTTTTACTTGAGTTTAACTACCGCAATTACCGTCTTTATCCATTCTTTTTAGGTGTTGACGGATTATTGTCCATAGCACTGCCTTCAAAATCGTTTCCCTACAGTTATGTTGCAAACGGAAACAAAGTCAATGCGCCTTCTGTATATACAGCAGCTCCTGCTATAAGTATGGGCTTAAGCTACTACTTTGTTGAGCAGAAGACAATAGTATTTTGTGAGGTCAACACAGGGCCTAATGTGCGCGTTTTATGTAACAATAATCTTGACTATTTAACTTATTCTAAACCCTTTGTATCAGGCTTTGCTGAAATAAACTGCGGTTTTCAGTACAAGCTTTTTCGTTTAAGCGGAGGAGCTCAGTATGATACAAATTACGGTTTTACCTATAAAGCTGCGGCAGGCTTTTGCGTAAACCTGAAACGGGAGGATTTTTTATGATAAAGTTTTTTCTCCCTTTAGTTTTACTGTCATTTTTGTTTATAAGCTGTGGTAAAAGCCCTGAAGATATGGTTGAAGAATATAACAATAACCTTATTGTCATAAATGCTTCTGGTACTGAGTGGACTTTAGACGGCATACATTACATAAAAACCGATTTAATTACTGAAGAAGACACTGTTGAAGTCAAAAAAGGCTATCTAAAAAGTATAGAGTGCACTTCGAATGTGTATAAATCATATTACTGGACCTTAAAGGATGCTGACGGTAACGAAATACATATGTCTGTGAACAATGCTTTTCGTATATGGGTTCAGACAGTGACTGACAATATAGATACAGGTGAGTACACCCTTTCGGTTACTGCTGAAAATTACAATAATCAGTTTTTTACAGATACGATTACGGTGAATGTAATTTGAGCCGATATGAAATATAAAGTGTGATATTTCTTTTATGCAAAAAGTTTTATTTATAATAAACCTGCTTTTACTTTTGACTCTTACCTCATGTGCATGTCTGGAGCAGCCTTCTGATGATTATAAAACAGATTCTCATACAAGCTCTAAAGGGGATGTTACCTGTTATATAGCTTTACAAAGTCAGTATACAAGCCGCACAATACTGCCTGATTCGTGGGCTACACACACATACGATACTTCAAAAATGACTTCACTCCTTTATGTCCTTACAGGAAAAAGTTCTGCACAAACTCTTACAGTTAATGACGCAGCAAGTGAAGGCAGAATATACGACTTTAAGACTTTATCAAGAGGAAAAGCAAGCTTTCAGGCTCAAAGCACTGAAGACTGGACTTTATATCTTACTTCTTTTCAGACAAAAACTGATAGTGAAGGCTTAACTGTGCCGGACTATGAAAAACCATGCTTAACGTCAAAGTTAGATGGCGTAAGCCTTACAGGATCAAAAACTCCTCTTTTATTTAATCTTTCAGAATTATTTTACTATGTCACAGACAATCAAAGCGGAACACCTTTACCAGCTGATAAAGCTACTGAAAACGCTATCCAGACTAAAGCCTCAGGCAGTGTGGATGTGTCTTTTTTAGTGAGCCTTGAGCCTACTGTCTCATATAATTCAGATTCGGGAGTGAGTCATACTTTTACAAAAAGCTGTGAAATTACAAAAATCACTTACGGGCTTTTTGAGAAAGATGATAGGTCTTTTGCCATTGACGGTTTATGTTACAAAGACATTACAAGTGAAGATAGTGAACACTGGTACAAAACTGAAGTGCTTAATGGTGGGACATGGGCAAAAATCAATTTTAAAAATAGCGAAGTAAGAGCTTTTGATGATTACTATTTTGGAGTTGTTATATACGGAAAAAAGACTTTAACTGAAACTGTTACTGGAACCGGTGCTGTTGTTAACAGTCAAACAGGCAGCGAGTCTTTTATTGTCTGCTATTTTGATCTTTTAACTGTTACAGGAGGCAATAGTACAACAAAGACGATACAAACATCTGAAAACTCAATCTTAAATTAGTATTTATATTACAAATAATTATTAATATAGATATTTTTAAGGTTAATTTATGGTTTAGAATAAAAGGGTATAAAAAAAGGAGGACCTATGAAAAAATACCTTATAAAAATAAGCACTTTACTTGCCTTGCTTATTTTTGCTGGCTGCAGCAATGTATTTGATACAGCCCTGGTTGATAAATCAGGTAAATCTGCAGACCCTACAAAAACTGTTTTGTCATTAAAGATTAACAGTACCCAGGTAAGCCGACAGATCTTGCCTGACGAGTGGAACAGTTCAACCGGCGGAGCTTTAATTTATGTTTTAACCGGTAAAAACTCTTCTTCAGCTATTAAAACTTCAGACAATGTAATACTTGCTTATGATGATTTAGTTACTTCAAATGGTGCTGAGTTTGAAATTGATTCAGGCTCAGGATGGACTCTGTACCTTACAGCCTATCAAAGTGACGGAGCAATTCCAACTCCAGGTCCTGATATAACAAAACCTGTTTTACAGGGTAAGAGAACTGGTCTTGACCTTACAACAGGTAACCAGACTGTAAACTTTGATTTAGCTCCCCTTTACTCATATACAACAGACTCTGCTATTGAAACACCTGTTTCAGATAGTGCAGGATCAGCTACTGCTGGTGAGGGTAAAGTTACTTTAGAGCTTGATTTTAAGCTTGATAGTGATGTTGATTTAGCTAAAATTGATTATGGTATTTACATTAATACTAATAATCCTCCAACAGCTGCATCCTTTACTGGTGCAACAACATCAGTTACAACCTGGAATGGTACTCCAAAGGTTGCAGGATATAAAGCTATCACTTACTCAAATAACAATGTACCTGCTGGCGACGGATACTATTTTGGTGCCCTTTTTTATGACTCAGGTGATAAATTAATTGGTGTTTACTATGATACACTTGTAGTTGACGGTGGTAATACAACTAAAAAAGATATTATTACTTCTGAAGCAGGTATCTTAAATAAGCCTGCTCCAGATCCTGCAAAGGTAACTGTTGTAACAAGCTTTACTGATGTTGAAGGTAGTGCTTCAGATCCAACAAAATTTGATGCAATATTTAACTGGATTGATTCATCTGATAACGAAACAGGTTTCCAGCTTGTAATTACTTCATCTGACACAACCTGGGGTACAAGCGGCGTTACAAAATTTGATAAAGACTCAACAGTTGTAGGTGGAGATCTAAAAGCCGGAGCTTTAACTCCAGGTAGCACAACTTGTACAGTAGCATTGCCTTTAGGTGCAACTTATACAGCAACTCTTGCAGCTTATAACTGGCTTGATGTGGATAGTGACAGTGACGGTATTTATGATACAAAGACTCAAGCCTTTGAGTACGCAACTGTCGCAAAAGCAAATCTTTATCTTAAAGGTACAGATACAGTAGTGCCAACAGATGATACTTTTGGTATGTTTACTGTAAGTTATCATACAAAGGGTGGTTATATAAAAGTAAACTCATCAGGTGAAATTATTGGTACTGTATATGATACAGGTGCAGCCCCTTCAATTGTAAAAGCTTCGGCACAAAATGATGCTCTCTATTTTATTAAGGGATATAACTACGATGATACAAATACTCAGTCTCTTATGGGTGCAGAGCTATGTACAACTGCAAGTAAAAACAGTACAAAGTATCCGAGAGTAGTTCACCCGGACGGATCAAAGTTCAGTATGTGGACTACTACGTCTGATCTTGATACATTAAATGAACTTACAGAAATTGCACAAGACAATAAAGCTAATATTGATGTTTATGCTGTATGGAAAAACGTAGACTATGCAACTGCAACTTTCCCTACATATGAAGACTATAAAGATATTACTTTAGTTGAAGGCTGTAGTGATGGAGCTACAATTATAAAGGATGTAACAGATACTGCAATTGTAATTGAAACAAATATAGAGTACACATTTACAAATGTTGTATTTGATATTTTTGATCCTACAGGAGCTTCAGTTGCAAGCTTATCTACAGGGGCAGCAAAAGGTATAACTTTTGCTGCAACAACTAATGGCTCAAATAATGGTGCAAGTATTACCTGGGATGCAACTAATGCAGTTGGTGCCTACATTGCAGGTACATACCGCATATATGTAAAAGCAGACTATACATATACAAACAGTCAGACAGGACAAAATGCTACTGGTAAGATGTCCCAGACTGTATATGTAAAGCTTGAAAACTAGTTTGTAATTTGTTTTACTAGACGCCTTTTTTATATACCGTCCTTTGTTTATTAAAACAGGGGACGGTTTTTTACTTTTACAGCTTTCATACCCCCACTGACTATAAACTGTAATCCGTGGGGTTATGAAAAAAAACAGGGGGTTTTATTTTATAAATAAGGCTAGTTTATTTTATAAATAAGGCTTGTTTAGTTTAAAAAGTGGCCTAGTTTAGTTTTAAAAAAAGGCTAGTTTAGTTTAAAAAGAAGCCTTGTTTTGCTTTTGCTGTGCTGCAGTGTGTTTGTTATAGTAACATAAGTTGTTGACATTTATTTTAAGTTACCTTATGCTAACTTTGCAACAGGAGGTATCTATATGGAAAAAAAGTACAGCGAAATTTTGCTATCATTTAAAAAACAGGGCTGCCGTATTACAGACCAGCGCAGAGAACTTTTGTCAATTATTCTTGAAAATCCTGGATGCTCTGTAAAAGAGCTTTATTATATTGCTCGTAAAGCTGATGCAAAAATTGGCAGGGCAACTGTATACAGGCTTGTCCGCTCCCTTGAAGATATGGGATATGTCAGTAAGAGAAGTGTGAGCATAGTTTAGTTTATTGAACACGATAACTAAAATCAGATATACTGTTAAAGTGAACATTAATTCTTTTGTGGGCGATAAAATAGTTATACAGGGTGCCCGAGAACATAACCTTAAAAACATTAATATCGAGCTTCCACGTAACAAGCTTGTTGTAATAAGCGGCTTGTCAGGCAGCGGTAAGTCATCCCTTGCTTTTGATACCTTATTTGCTGAAGGTCAAAGGCGCTATATGGAAAGTCTGTCTTCATATGCAAGACAGTTTTTAGGGAGTATGGACAAGCCTGATGTCGATTTAATCGAAGGGCTTTCACCTGCAATTTCGATTGAACAAAAAACTACACATCGTAATCCCCGATCTACTGTGGGAACTGTAACTGAAATATATGATTATTACCGACTCCTTTTTGCCCGTATAGGTAAAGCTCACTGTCCTAAGTGCGGCAGAGAAATAAAAGAACAGTCTGTTGACCAGATTATTGATACAATTTTGAGCTGGGGGGATGGAACTCGTTTAACAATTTTATCTCCTGTAATTAAGGGAAAAAAAGGAGAGCATCAAAAGGTAATTGATGATGCCCGTTCTTCAGGCTTTGTCAGGGCACGCATTGACGGTCTTATGGTTGAGCTTGATGATACAATCAAACTTGATAAACAAAAAAAACATACAATTGAGCTTGTAATTGACCGTATTGCCTTAAAAGAAGATATCCGAAAGCGTTTAAGTGAGTCTGTGGAAACTGCTCTTGAAAGCTCAAACGGTGTTATAAATGTTTTGCGCCGTATCAATAAAGGGGATGCGGCCTTTGACAGTGCCCTGTCATCAAAAGATTATATCGAACAGGAAGTTTTTTTCAGTCAAAAAAATGCCTGTCCTGACTGTGGTATTTCAATACCTGAAATGCAGCCACGTCTTTTTAGTTTTAATAATCCTTTTGGAGCCTGTCCTGACTGTTCAGGTCTTGGCGAAAAAATGGAGTGGGATACTAACCTTATTATCCCTGATATGTCATTAAGCTTTAATCAAAACGGTATAACTTTTTATAATCCTGATTCAAGCTGGAACAACGCAATGTTCTCTGCTGTAGCAGAACATGCAGGCTTTAGCCTTGATACTCCGTTAAAAGATCTTACTAAAGAACAGTTTTCATACCTTTGGAACGGAGACGAAAATGTAAACCTTCACTGGACTTATAAAAAACAAAGCGGCGAGGGATACAGTGAGTATAACAGACCCTGGCTTGGTGTTTTAGCTGATATGAAAAGAAGACATGCTGAAGCCTGGGGTGAAAATCAAAGAGTGCGCATGGAAGAAAAATACATGTCACACTGTACCTGTTCATCCTGTAAGGGTAAAAGGCTACGTAAAGAAGCTTTAGGTGTCACAATAGGCGGCAAAAACATCATAGAGCTTTGTTCGTTAAGTGTTGTTGAGTCTTTAGATTTTGTAAAAAATATTGAACTTTCTGACACTGAAAAACTTATTGCCCTTCAGGTATTAAAAGAAATTACAGCTCGTCTTACTTTTTTAAACAATGTAGGCCTTGATTATCTTACCCTTGACCGCTCTGCTGGTACATTAAGCGGAGGCGAAGCTCAGCGTATACGCCTTGCAACCCAAATAGGTTCAGGTCTTACAGGGGTAATGTATATTTTGGATGAGCCTAGTATTGGTCTTCATCAGCGTGATAATCAGAGACTTGTTGATACTCTGCTTTATCTGCGTAACCTTGGGAACACTGTCGTTGTTGTAGAACATGATGAGCAGACATTACGTACTGCAGACTATCTGGTGGATATAGGACCTGGAGCCGGGGTTCACGGAGGTAATGTTGTTGCTGCCGGAACTCCACAGCAGGTTATGGAAGTTAAAGAAAGTTTAACAGGCCAGTATCTTGCAGGTACTTTGCGTATGGATATCCCCTCTGAAAGAAGGAGTGGCAACGGAAAGTTTTTAAGCTTAAAGGGTGTAAAAGAGCATAACCTTAAAAATGTAAGCATTGATATACCTCTGGGATCCTTCACCTGTATAACAGGAGTTTCAGGCAGCGGTAAATCAACATTGCTCAGTGATGTTTTTTATCCTGCAGTAAGTAATAAGCTTATGAAAACAGACTATCCCGTAGGTAAGTTCGAAAGTCTTACGGGGCTTGAGTATATTGATAAGGTAATAAATATTGATCAAAGTCCTATCGGACGTACTCCCCGCAGTAATCCTGTAACTTATGCCGGAGTATTTGACTCAATACGTGAGCTTTTTTCAACTTTGCCAGACAGTAAGGCCAGGGGATATAAGGGAGGAAGATTCAGTTTTAATGTAAAGGGTGGCCGCTGCGAAAACTGTCAGGGGGCCGGTACAATTACTATTGAAATGAACTTTTTGCCTGATGTATTTATACAGTGTGATGTGTGCCACGGGCACCGCTTTAATGCTGAAACTCTCGAAGTTCGCTATAAAGGTAAAAACATCAGTGATGTTTTAAATATGACTATTGAAGAAGCCTGCGACTTTTTTAGCGCAATTCCGCATATTTCCCGTAAGCTTGAGACTTTAAAAAGTGTTGGTCTGGGATACATTCAGTTAGGTCAAAATGCCCTTACTTTAAGTGGTGGTGAAGCACAGCGTGTTAAGCTTGCAACAGAACTTGCCCGCCCAAGTACAGGTAAAACTCTTTACATTCTTGATGAACCTACAACAGGTCTTCACTTTGCAGATGTCAAGGTTTTGATGGAAGTTATACAAAGGCTTGTGGACAAAGGAAACACTGTTGTAATGATTGAGCATAACCTTGATGTTATATGTCAGGCAGACTATATTATTGACTTAGGTCCTGAGGGTGGAAACAAGGGTGGTACTATAGTTGCAACCGGTACTCCAGAGCAGGTAAGCAAATGCAGTAAGTCATATACTGGTATGTATGTTGACATGCAGCTTAAAAACGAAAAGCTAAAACTTAAAAAGTAATTTGCTTTTTTATAAATTGTAAAATATCGATAATAAAACTGGTTTATAAAAGTGTGTTTAAAAGGCAAAGTATTTAATGTAATCAAACTATGCTCAATATGTGTCCTTGGCTTATTGTTTTTTTTGCCAGGGACGGCTGCCTATGGCCAGATTGATGATGAAGAAAAAAGTATCATCACAATTGTCAGCGCTCAAAAAAGTGAGTATAAAAAGGACTCGGTAAATGGCGGTGATATGATTGTCCTTAATGGTAACGTAGTAATAAGCGTTGCTAAAGGAAGCAGTACAACTGTAATAAAAGCACAAAACGTAAATTTTAACCGCTCAACTGAAATGCTTTATGCAGAAGGGGCTGTGTCACTTGAAACTTCAAACGGCAGTGATGGAGGAGAAGAGGTAACTGCAGATTCTCTTCTATTTAATACTTCGTCTATGGAAGGTATCTTTGATAACGGCAGAGTAGTGCAGGCTTCAAGTGATGCGTTAAATCTTCCCAGTGGCTCAAAGCTTATTGTATCTTCTGAGCTTTTTGGCCGGGACAGTGGCAGTACAGTAGCTTTTAAAACTGGTGAACTTACATTTTGTGATGATGAAAAACCTCACTGGCGCATAAAGGCAAGCCGTATCTGGCTTTTGCCAGGTGGTGAGTTTGCGTTTTTAAATGCTTTTTTGTATGTAGGACGCGTCCCTCTTCTTTATCTGCCTGCTTTTTACTATCCAAAGGATGAGCTTATATTTAATCCAGCCTTTGGCTTTAAAACCCGTGAAGGATATTTTATTAATACTACTTTATACCTTTATGGTCGTAAACCGTTAGATGCAAAATCTACAAGTGAGCTTTCAACTGACAGTGACAGCGATGAAGATGATAAAATCGACTTTTTTTCATTTATGAAGTCTACCTCATTAAAAGAGCAAAGAAGAGAAGGAATTGTTCTTCATAATCTTGAAAAAAACTATACTGGAGATACAAGTACATATTTTAAGCTTATGGCTGACTATTACTCAAATCTTGGATATATGACAGGATTTGATACACAGTTGAAGCCAGGTAACGTTTTAACCTCCCTTAATGCTAATCTTGAACTTGGTTTCAGTAATACTGTATTTGTAAATAGTCTAGGGGACTATGTTCCTTATGACAGAACAGGGACAAAGTATAAAGATACGTCAAACTTTATGTCTTTTTCTTCTCCTTTCCGCTACCAGGCAAACTTAAAGTTTACTGTGGCTAAGCCTTTTAGTCTTACAGTTTCTATGCCTGTATATTCAGATCCATATTTTGACTATGACTTTAACAATCGTGCCGAAACTATGGACTGGATCGATTATTTTATGCAAAACGGTTCTACTGATGATAACAGTACTGATGACATAACTGAAATATCGTCATTTACATGGTCTGCAACAGGTTCATATAAAATACCGTTGCCTTCTTTTGTAAATCCTTACTTAACCAGCTTTAATCTTTCAAGCTTTTCATCATCAATTGTATATACTTCAAAAACAAATACTGAAGTCACTTCGTCATCTGGTTCTGAATATGTAAAATACTGGAGTGAGTATACTCCGCAGCGTAAGTTTTACTATCCTTCACAGGTTACGCCTTTTAAGATTTCAGCAAAGCTTGCAGGTACAATATACCAGTATCCTTCTGCAGCTGCTGCAAAAAAAGTAGCACCAACTAAATCAACTGTAAAACTTACTCCTCCCGAAAGTTTGACAGAAACTGATGAAAAAACTGAATCAGAAAAAGCTGATAAAAGTGAAAATAAGGATGAAAATAAAGAAAGTTCACAGGAAAGTTCTATACCTGATGAAAAAACTGATATTGTATTTAGCGAAAAGGCTTTGCCTTTAATGAATGTAACTTCTCCATCAATAGTAAATGTTAATGGTCTTACATATAAACTGTCTTATACCGTTTCACCTGATTTTACTTCACAGTTTGCATACAGTTCAGATATTATTACAACTCCAGATGATTTTGACTGGAATAAGATTTTATCAACATATTATCAGGTAAAGGCTCCTACAGTGTTAACAAGTGCCCTGGGATTTAAGGACAGCTTTGTAAGCTTAACTGATACTTTTACATTTAATCCGATTTACCAGAAGCATCCTTATCTTCATGTGAAGCCGGGTAAAAAAACAACAGATGCTGATTATGATGCAGATGAAGAGTGGGGATACACTGAGACAAGTGCAGCTTCTGTTAAAAAGACTGACTATAATGCCCGAAAACTTGATTTAACGGATGTAAATGCCCTTACTTTTAAACCTTTTTATCATACTGAAAACTTTTCAAATACTTCCCTTACCTGGAACACAACTGTAAAGATGGTGCGTACAAAGTTTATCGGTGATGCTGAAAACCCTGAGTGGCAGTATCTTACAACTGATATTTTTGATGATGAGTGTGTAACTGTACATAATATGAATCTTGTTCTTGCAGCAAGTGAAAAAAAGGATAAGTTCAGCCAGAGTCTTTCACTGACTTCGACACTGCCTCCTCAGGTTGATAAGTATAACGGGGTCTTAACTTTTAAGTTTCCGTATGCGACATTTACAGCCGCTACAGGTGTAAAAAAGAAGAGCAGCACAGATGATACATGGATAAAGGAAGATTTAACTCAATCCCTTGCTGTTAGTGTTATAAATGATAAAGTAAAGTTTACAGAGTCATATGTTTATAATCTTGAAGAAGAATATAATGATTCCCTTAAGCTGGCTCTTTCAGGTTACGGGGCTCAGCTTGCATATACAGCAAGCTATACAACAGGCTATGATTTTGATAATGGATGGAAAGCCCGCAGTGAAAAGGAGTTTTTGCCATATTCTGTAAGCCTTGCATATGCTAACCCTTCAAAGACTTTTAAGTACTGGACAGATAAGGTGTCCTTTGCTCCGTCAGTTTCATCAAGTGTTGTATATGACTGTATCAGGCCTACAAACTCATATTTTAAGTTTGTGCCTAGTCTTACATTTAAGATTAATAACTATCTTAATGTGACATTCAGCTCTGAGTCAAAAAACAGCTCTATATACCGATACTTCAGTAAATATACTGACAGTAATATAAACTTAAGCGGTGAAACTAACCCTATAAAAGATCTTATCAATTCTTTCAGGTTTGATGATGTTAATAAGCGTAAGGCCAGTGGTTATAAGATAAAGAGCTTGAGCATTGCTGTAACCCATGATCTTGATGACTGGGATTTATCATCTGAGTTTACGATAAAACCTCGTCTTTTAACTGAAGACGGTATAAAAAGTTATGACTACAGCCCGTATTTTACTATAAGTGTTTCATGGAGACCTATGTCAAGCATGAAGACTGAAGTTGTAGATGAGTATGGTGAGTGGCAGTTAAATCCTTAAGTATAAATTATGATATTGCAAATAACATAATTTACTATTACAATTAATTTTAAGTGAATTCAACATATACAATAGTGCTGGACGACCCTGAGGTTTTACAAAGGGTTTGTGGCAGCAATGACAGTAATTTAAAACTCATTGAAGAACATCTTGGTGTACCGGTTTTTACAAAAGGTAATGAATTATCCCTTGATCAGGATGACCCTGTTATACAGCAGCAGTTCAGGTTTATAATTGACCGTATTGTTGATGAAATATCAGACAGCGGCGAGTCAGGTTCTGATTTAGTACAGTCGATTCTTAATAATGGCTTTGTCACTACAGGATGCAATACAGACTTTAATGCGGGTTTGTATGCAATTGAAATCCCTGGTGCAAAGAGTAAAGTTTATCCTAAGACAAAAAATCAATCTCTTTTAGTAAAAGCTTTCAGACATCATGATCTTGTTTTTGCAGTGGGCCCTGCAGGCTGCGGTAAAACTTTTTTGGCTATAGCTGAGGCATTAAGACTTGTTTTAAGCCGTAAGGTAAACAAAATATATTTGACCCGTCCGATTGTTGAAGCTGGGGAGAGCCTTGGTTTTTTACCAGGGGATCTTGAAGATAAGATAAATCCTTATCTTTGTCCTTTGTATGACTCAATGAACAGGTGTCTTCCAAAGGAAATTGTTCGTCGTCTTGAAGAAAATGATATTGTTGAGGTTGCACCTTTAGCATATATGAGAGGACGAACTCTTAATAACTGTGTAGTTATTTTGGATGAAGCTCAAAATACTACCGCAGAACAAATGAAAATGTTTTTAACCCGTATGGGGGAAAACTCAAAGGTATTTATTACCGGAGACGTAACACAGATAGATTTACCTAAGCGTGTAAAGTCTGGACTTGTACACGCCATGAAGGTTTTGAACTCGATTTCTGAAATAGGGTTTGTTCAACTTGACGGAAACGATGTTGTAAGATCTAGTCTCGTAAGAAAAATTGTACAGGCATACGAAAATGAGCAGGAAAACGAATAACGAAAAAAACGTTATTATTACAGATGTGACTATGTCCGCAAGCCAGTTTATTAAAAAGAACTGGGGACAGATAATTGCTTTTGTTGTGACTTTTTTAGTTGCAGCTGCAGTTACTTATCTTGAAGCAAGTACAACAGATACTGTTGCAACTTATGCAATCGAAGAGTATGAAATCGGCCAGATTGCTGATAAGACAATTTTTGCACCGCAGTCTATTGCTGCCGATGAAGCTTTTCCTATTGCAATTGAAGAAGGCGAAAAGGTTATACGCAAGGGCTTTGCCATTACAGAAGAAGATTACCTTAAGCTTAAAAAAATGGCAGAGTCGCCTGTTTACATTGACTGGAGGGCTTTTTGTGACAAGATATTGTTTTTAATGCTCTTGTCTTCTTTAGGTTTTGTTCTTTTCTCACCGGTTTTACTGGGCAGGTTCCCTCTCTTTAGGGAAATTCTCCTTGAGTGTATTTTATTTTTAATTGTAATCAGTACTGCAGCTTTTTTTGCAAAGACTTCGTTTTTTCAGACTAGTTTTTCACTCCCTGTAATTATACCTTCAACTCTGTGTATTTTCTTGATTGCAATACTGTTTGGTCAAATTTCAGCCCTTTACTTTATAATTTTATTGAGTCTTGGAGTTTTATGTATTACAGACTTTAATCTTATTCCATGTCTTTTTACTGCAACTTCAGGGCTGGCTGCAAGCCGTATTGTTTTTAATATTCAAAAACGCAGTGACATGGTTTTTGCTTCGATATTTCAGGCAGTTCTTAACTGTGTGTTTATAGTTGTATTAAAAATTATATTTAATGACTCCTTTGCAGATGCAGTTTTTGTTTTACCAGGAATTGCCTTTAACGGCTTTATATCAGGTATACTTGCATTAGGACTTTTAACTCCACTTGAAATCATACTTAATACTGCCAGTGTATTCAGGCTTATGGATTTAAGTGATGTAAACGCTCCTTTGCTCAGAAAGCTTTTAGTGTCTGCATCTGGTACTTACCAGCACAGTATGCAGGTAGCTCAGCTTGCTGAAGAAGCCTGTAAAAAGATTGGGGCAAACTATCTTTTAGTGCGTGTAGCATCCTATTACCATGATATTGGTAAGATTGAGCATCCTGAGTACTTTACTGAAAACCAGCCTGCAGGTGAAAACAAGCATGATGATATTAATCCTTCTCTTTCGGCTTCGATACTTAAAAACCATGTAAAAGTTAGTGTCGAAAAGGCCCGTCATTTACGATTGCCTGAGCAGGTTATAAAGATTATTTCTGAACACCATGGCAACAGTGTAATTGAAGGATTTTATGCAAAAGCTAAGGAAAAAGATCCTACTGTCAGTGCTGAAGATTTTGCTTATCCTGAAAACCCTCCGACTTCAAAAGAAAGTGCAGTTTTAATGCTTGCCGATACTGTTGAAGCGGCCTGCAGGTCTTTGGATGAGCCTTCTCCTGCACGTATTGAAAAGTTTATACAGACTTTAATTAATGCGAAGGTTGAAAAGCATCAGTTGGATAACTGTGAGTTAAACTTTAATGAATTAAGTACGATACGTGATTCTTTTGTTGAAATGCAGACAGCTGTATATCACTCAAGGGTTAAGTATCCTAATCAAAAGGACCCTGACGGCGAAAAATCTGATGATGTGGTTCTTGGAGACAAAACTTTAAGCGAAGCGAACAAGGTATGAGTAACAGAATTTTAATTTCAATGCAGGATGAGATGGCTGAACCTGCATGGCTTACAAAAGTTGAACCTTATGTTAATAAGGTATTAGAAAAACTTGGATATGACGGCCAGGAAATCTCGATTTTATTTTGCGATGATCCTTTTATCCAAAATCTTAATAAAGAATATCGAGACATCGATGCTCCTACTGACATTTTATCCTTTGAAAACGGAGAAAGTTATGAGGATGAAGAAGGGTGTGAGTGGGTTAGTGCCGGAGATATAATTATTAGTCTTGATACAGTTCCAAAAAATGCTGAGTATTTTGGAGTTTCTGAGAATGAGGAAATGAAAAGGCTTTTAATTCATGGTATTTTACACTTGAATGGCTATGACCATGGAGATGCTCATGTTGAAAGCGGCGTCGAAAGTGATGATCCGATGTTAAAGTTACAGGAACAGACCTTAAAACTTTTTGATGACGAGACTCTTATAGGATAATAAAGATATGAAGTTTTTTAAGTTTAGCAAGAACAAAGAAGGTGACCCACACTCTAGCAGCCCGGTCAGAAGTGAAAGCAGTCAGGCTGCTTCTGATCGGGCTCAGGAAGAATTTTTAATTGAAGAAAAAAAGGATATGATTAAAGGTATTGAGGATTTGTCTAATACTTCGGTAAAAGAAGTAATGATTCCTCGTATTGATGTTGATTTTATATCCATAGACACACCACAGACTGAGCTGCTTGAAAAAATTGCTCAGAGTGGACACTCAAGGTTTCCTGTATATTCAGAATCAATTGATAATGTTGTAGGTGTTCTTTATGTAAAAGATCTGATTAAGGCTTTTAGCATCAGTGAAAATGTTAACCTAGATACAATTATCCGTAAAGCGTATTTTGTTCCTGAATCAAAGCGCATTGACAGTCTTTTGCGAGAGTTTAAAAGACGGCATATACACATAGCAATGGCAATTGATGAGTATGGTGGAATCTCTGGTATCGTCTGTATGGAAGACATTATAGAAGAAATTGTTGGTGACATTCAGGACGAATTTGACAATGAAAGGGAAGATATTGTTTCTATCGGGCAAAATATATGGTTGTGCGATGCCCGTGTTAATCTTGAAGATCTAAATGAAACAATTGAATCTTCATTTCCTACAGAGGAGTTTGATACATTAGGTGGCTTTGTGTTTGATATCTTTGGACGAATTCCTGTTAAATATGAAAAGATCCAGTGGCACAATTTTGAGTTTATTGTTCAGGATATGGAAGGTCACAGAGTAAATTTGATTAAAGTAATAAAAAAGAACGATACAGAATCTGCCGATAAATAGGTAGAGTTGTTTATTTTAGGGATATAAAAAATATGAAAATAAGTTTCAGACGTATTGCTATAAGTTTTATTACATGTTGTTTTTGCGTTAATGTTTTTGCACAGGATGTGTCACCTTTAGTTATAGATATTTTTAATAACGGTATTGCAAAGCAGAACAGTAATGATTTATATGGTGCGTCTGAAGCTTTTCAGCAGGTTGTTCAGATTAATCCTTCTTACGGAGAAGCATGGTATCATTTGTCCCAGATAAGCTATGAGCTTAATGATTTTGATTTAGCTCTTACATATCTTGAACAGGCTGAAAAATATGCCCGTAACCGCACTGATTTACTTAATCTTCGGGGAATGACATATATTTCACTTGGCAGACTTGACGATGCTCGAAATGTTTTTGAAGGTATAATTGAGACTTATCCAAATGATATTGATGCCCGTTTTGGACTTGCTGAGCTTAATCTCTTCGAAGGAAGATATAATACTGCTCAAAATCTTTACCTTGATGCTTTAAAACGACAAAACAATAACCGTAAGGCTCTTTTATCCCTGGCTGTTTTATCTGAAGAACTTGGTAATAACGATGCATCAGAAATTTATATTAATCAGGCGCTGAAATACCACTCAGGTGAAAGTGAAGTTCACTATTTGTCTGCATATCTTAATGCAAAAAAGGGTAATCTTGTTGAAGCTGAACGCAGATGCCGTTCTGCAGTTCAGCTTTATCCTGATTATGTTCAAGCATATTCTCTCCTTGCCTCGATTTATTTTACTCAGAGTCGTTATGATGAAGTTATAGACATCTGTGACTATTTAATTTCAAAAAATCGTAATAATAGTCCTATATGGTACCTCAAGGGGCTGGCTCAGTTAAAAAAAAGTGACTGGCAAAGCTGTCTGTCCACTTGGGTTACAGCTATAAGTGTAAATGAGCAGGATGAACTTACTCGTGGTGCTCTTGAACTTTTAATTACACAAAAACTGGATGTTGAAGATGAACGACGTGTACACTGGTCTGATTATCACTATAAAAAAGCAAAAGAATACACAAAAATGTTTATGGGGGATGAAGCCCGCTATGAGTTTCAGAGGGCATTGAGGTTATATCCTTTAAATCATAAAGCCCGTAGTGATTTTGCAGAACTTTTGTCAAAGTCTGGTTTGACTGAAAACTATATTTATCAGCTTAAGTTTATACAGCAGGCTGTGGTAAAAGGTGGCGATAAGCTAACTAAAGAACACATTACTATTAATGATACTGTCGAAGCATATGACTCGTTGATGAAGCATTCACTTGCGGCAAAATGGAATGTTGATCCTTTTTATCTGGATAAAACACGATGGAATATTGGCATTTTTTATAAAAAGTCTAATGTCCAGCTGGTTCACTGTGATGCTGAAGAAGTAGCTGCATCAATGCTTGCTGATATATTTAGTGTAGGTGCAAATACTACCGTGAGCTTGTATCAGCAAAGTGTTGAAGGTTTTGGTCAGGCTTTCACTGTTGCAAGGTCAAAGGCTTTAGACTACTTTGTTCTCTTATCTTTTGATGAGACAGAACGTGAAGTGTCTATGAATATTACAATCTATTCTGGTAAGACTGGTACTGAAATTACAAAATATAATGTGTTTAGGACCGGAAATGATAAGTTTGCCTCTGTTTTGCGTTCGGTCAGACAGTTTATTAATAACTTTTTACCAGTAAAGGGTAAAATCATTGACCGAAATGTAAATGATTTGCTTATAGATCTTGGTAGCGTTGATGGTGTAATTGAAGGTACTGTTCTTGATGTAGTAGAAGCTTCGAAAATTCAGATTTTAGATAATGCACCAGGTGTTAAGTTTGACAAAAAAAATCACTTGGGTAAGGTTACGATAACACGTACGTCTGAAGAAATTGCCCAGGGTACTCTTGTTCAAAATGGTTTTTATGATAAGGTAAATATTGGAGACGAAGTTCTTATATTTTCTCAGCCATCTGACGAAAAAACTGAACAGACTCAAGATTTAGAGCCTAAAAAGGAAAAGAAATCCAAGTCATCTAAAAATAAAAAAATCACAGCTGAAGAACTTGGTATTGTTCGTGTACCAGCTATTGTAGATTTAATACGAAGTATCAATTAGTTTTTTCCGTATATTAACTGAACCTCTGTGCTATAGATGCCTTTAGACTGATATATGTACAGAGGTTTTAATACTTTTGCAAAAGGTTTTGCGTTTTTAACTGCGTGTATCAGTACCATGGTGCTTTCACTTTCATTGTCAGGATATACAAATCTGAGTTCTTTACACTGAAGCTTTGTTTCATTTAGAGCGTCTATCACTTCAGTTAGTCTGAAAGGTCTGTGAATCATATAAAGGCTTGCACCGTCTTTTAAAAGATATGAACAGCTCTTTGCAATGTCTATGATACTGCACTCTACTTCATGCCTTGCAACTGCTTTACTGTAGTCCGGATTTATACGTCCTTCGTTTTTCATATATGGAGGATTGATTGTCAGTACATCGTATGAGTTACCTTTTAAAAGACTTTTTATGTTTTTCAGGTCTCCATTTATCATTGTGATGTTGTTAAGCTGATTAAGCTTTATACTTTCCTGTGCTATGTGACATATATGCTGCTGTAGTTCTACACCAGTATATGATGCTGAACTGCATTTACCGCACAATAATAATGGTACAATACCATTGCCTGAACATAAATCAATGACTTTGTCGTTTGGTTTAATTCTGGCAAAATCTGACAATAAAACTGCATCAATACCATAGCGAAAGCCGTCTTTGCTTTGTATGATTTTATATGAGGTATTAGGTACTGTATCGGTTATGTATTGTGCGTTATCCATAATTAACAGTCAAACCATGCTGCAGCAGTTTCATCTGCAATTTGAATAAGTACTACAAGGGGATTTTGTAAAAAATTTGAGTAATTATATGTTTCCATTGGAGACAAATCGCTAAAGCCCATATGGCGGCTTATTGCTTCAATGACATGTCTTTTTTTTATGAGTGATGGCATTGATTCTAATAGTAATAATACAGATTCGTTTCCATGGCCTAAATTGCGAAGTTCACTTTTAGTGTGATATGTTGGTTTTTTTACCCAGTTTCCAAGTATATCCTTTGTATTGTGATACTCGATGCGGTAGCTGCCTGATTTACAAAAGTCATGGGCCAACGCTGCTATAAATATGTCTTCACAGGTAAAATCAAACTGCTTGCTCTTTGGTGTACTTTTATAGTTTTCATACAAAACTTTTGCGTAACGTAATGATTGAACAATGACCATCATTGTGTGTATTAAAAGTCCGCCTTCAAAGTTACCGTGAAATCTTGTTGATGCTGGTGTTTTAAAAAACTCATGATTAGTCATCCAGTCTTTTAGTGCCTGGCCTTCTGTTTTATCATATATTATATGGTCAATCATCTGGATAAGAGTTTGCTTGGTAAGTTCGATATTATACTCTTTTGATGATTTTACACACTGAGAGTTATCAAACATTTCAAGTAAAGCATCTATATCGTTATATAATTTTTCCTGTTCTTGATTCATTAATGTATTCTCCTACATCCCCAAAAGCTCTTTTGCTGTTCCAAAAGCAGTCTGCTCGGTTAAGACACTGCCTGATTGGATGAACAAAGGTAAAAACTCGTCTACAATTTTTGCATTTGAGTCATACTCCTGTTTTGTTCTTGCTGTGTAAAGCATATTCAGGATAAAGTAAACAAGTGGGGTGATGTTTGATTTTTCACTTTTTTGTGTCATCTGCTGGTGGTTTTCAGCTGCGTATTCAGATAAGTACATCTTCAATGTCTTAAATGATTTAAAGTTTATGAGCCTGTAAATAAATGTGTTTGGAAGCTCTGTGTATATGTTTTTACCATCCTTATATTTTAGGCCAAAAGGTGCTGTTCCAAGTAAAAGCTGTGGATCTGCTCCTTTATTTATGAGAGCCTGAGCTGTTTTAACATCGTCAGTCTCTGCTGAAAGATATAGAGGTGTTGCTCCCATTTTACCAGACAGCTTATAAACAAAATTATCAGGGTTGTCAGTGTGTTTAATTAGTAAATCAATTACATCGTCTAATTTGAAGTTTGAAAACTCTGCTTCAAACATTGCTTTTGCCAGGCCTGATTTTTTATATGTCAGATTCATTTGTGCGTGAACACTCATTGCAACACCCTGCTGCTGATTTTTTGTCATTGAGTTAAAATTAAGTTGTTTAATCATTAATGCAGTTTGTGTTTCAACTATTTTATCAGCATATGCTTCACTACCGTTAACCTGTGTGTTTTTACGCTGAAGTGCGTAGTATAACGGAGTTACATTATCAATTGTATAAGTGTTTATATCAATTGTATTGATTAAGCTTTCCAGTTCAGCTGCATTGCCTGTATTTATAGCCTGCTTGATTTTGTCCTCAGATTTTTTTGTATAGTTTAACACAGCAGTTTTATAGGCTTCGTCTTTATCAACAAACATTGCCAGAGGAAACTGTACGTAAAATTGTTCTTTTGGATTATATGAATCAATAAAGTCTTGTGTTGCCTGTCCGTTGAGTCCTGCTGCAAATCCGTAATTCCACGCTTCGCAAGCTTCCTCAATATTGTCTGTGTACATAAAAAGGGCAAAATACTGATGCAAAAATACAGCGATATAGTCGCCGGCATAAGTGATATGCTTAAATGCTTCTTTATAGTTTTTTTGAGCATCTTTTAATTTATTTTGGGCTACATGGACAAAACCTTTCAGCCATGGATTAATAAATGCTGCACAGTTAGGAACAATTGTATTTATTTCATCATAGAACTTTGAAACATCCTGAGTAAGATATATGAAGTCCTTTGTAAAAGATTTGTATATAAAATTTAATACCTGGGCATTTACATTAACATACTGGTAATTATCCAGAAGGTTAAAACTAAAATCAAAGTCAGGCTTTTTATTATGTTTTACATATTTTTTTACATCGTCCAAAAGTTTTTTTATGTCAGTTTTTGTAATACCAAATGTTTTAGTAAGGGCTGTACAGGTATTATCAATAAGATTTTTTATAAAACTGCTTAAGTCGCTGTCAAATAAAGGACTAACTTTACTGTCCGATAAAAATGATGTAATTATTTCATCTGCTTTTTTATGGTCTGTGTGGTCATAAAAATGTGGCAGAATATCTAAAAATAGTGAGCTTGCGATACAGTGTAATACAATGTCCTTCTTTTTTGTCTCAGGGATAAACTCAACCATATCTGCAGCCTCTGGTGCATGACAGATAAACTGATAAAGTCTGCGTATGATGCTGTCTGTTATATAGTATTTTACATATGAAGGAAGTTTTAACTGATCTTCTGCAGATGAAAAAAAGTGTTCAGGTGTATCATTTTGTGTAATCTGCAGTAGTAATTTTTTGATTTCGTCTGTATGTGGGTTACCATATTTTGTTGTCATATAATTTCCTTAATGGGCAGATTTTAGCTTTATGTACCAGCTAGAAAAAAAAACGGTATAAAAAAGCATTTTGCTTATTTATACCGCTAATATTATCAGTTATTTTGATATAAAAAAAGTACTGCTATTTATTTACTATTGATTTTGCTCTTTCAAGTGCCGAGTCAATATTATCAAAAATGTTTTCTCTGCCAAGAGTATCTGCCATTCCTGATTTTTCAAGCAGCATATAAGGCTGTGTGTGGATACCTGAAATAACAATTGTAGTTCCGTTTCTGTCACAAGCCTGCTTTGCCTGTTCTAAAGCTCGTAATCCACCTGCATCAAGATACAAAGTATTGCGCATACGCAGTATGATTACCTTACAGTTAACACCTGCATATTCAGCTCTTTCAACTGCGTGTTCAAATTTTCTTACTGTACCAAAGAATAAAGGACCTGCGATTTCATAAACAAACACACCCTGTGGTATATCAAGAGTTTCAGCAGGGAAATCTGTTGAAGTGCCGTCAATACCCTGTGTAAAGCCTCTTTCTTTGTTTTCAATTTCTGAAAGCTCAATCATCTTTTTAATAAAGAAGAATGCTGCAAAACCTAAGCCAACTTCAATTGCTACTGTAAGATCTACAAAAACAGTGATGAGGAAAGTTATTGCAAATACACATGTATCTGATTTTTGTCCTTTTACTAAAGCTCTGATGGCAGGTAAACCAGCCATGTTCCATGCAACATTGATGAGAACAGCTGAGAGAGAAGCCATAGGTATATATGCTGCGTACTTACCAAAAAATAAAAGGATTAACAGAAGTGTCAAAGCATGTATCATGCCGGCAACAGGTGTTTTACCACCATTTTTTATATTTGTTGCTGTACGGGCAATTGCACCGGTTGCAGGGATGCCACCAAACAGTGGAGTCGCAATATTTGCTATACCTTGTCCGATAAGCTCTGTATTTGAGTCATGCTTGCTTCCTGTCATACCGTCTGCAACGACTGCTGATAAAAGAGATTCGATGGCAGCAAGAACAGCAATTGAGATAGCTGTAGGAAAAAGATTGGTAATTGTTTTGATACTAAAATCTGGAAGTTGAGGTTTTGGTAATGAGTTTGGAATTACAAAATGTGCTTCCCCGTTTGCAAAATATCCGATTGTATCTGTTTTCAGGCCACATGCATGGTCTAGTATGATACTTACAACTGTTGCAAGAATAAGTACAACAAAGGATCCAGGAATTTTTTTTACAAACTTTGACCAGATAAAAATAAAGACAAGACATACTGCAGCCATGATGAACGAATATACATTTATAGTTGCTGCACTGTTGATGTATACGATAATCTTAGGCAAAAAGTCACCTGGCATTTTTGTATATGTTTCACCAAGTACTGTTACTGGAGTAGAAAAATCTGGTACTAATCCAAAAAAATCTCCAATCTGACCGGCTGCTATTGTTACTGCAATGCCTGCTGTAAATCCTGTTACGATTGTGTAAGGAATAAACTTTACTAAACCGCCAAGCTTAAATGCTCCCAATAAAATGAGGAGTATACCTGCCATAACTGTGGCTGTAGCAAGACCAGTTAGTCCAAATTGAGCTACTACACCGTAGACTATGACTGCAAATGCACCTGTTGGGCCACCTATCTGTACTGTACTTCCACCGAATGCTGAGATACAGAAACCTGCAATAATTGCAGTAAAAAGACCTGCAGCAGGGTTTACGCCAGAAGCAATGGCAAAAGCTATTGCTAATGGTAAGGCAACGATACCAACGATAATACCAGCGATTAAATCGCTAACAAAAGTTTTACCTGAGTAATTTTTAAGACTGCTAATAAGCTCGGGTTTAAACATAAAGAGAAACCTCACATAATAAACTACTGTATTGCGATATATTGCTCTTTTTTTATACAAATGTAAAGGTTTTTCTTTATTGGACTTTTAGCATAAAATACACTATACTGTTACTATGAAACAGAACGATGAACGTGATGATGAACAGCGTACAAGAGAGCTTGATAGTGCTCTGAGAGAAATGTGTTTGCTGATTTCTAACAATAACGATACACAGTTTATATATGATTTTTTTGAATGCCTGTTTACACCGTCTGAGCTTAAAGATTTTGCTACCCGCTGGCTTTTGGTTCGTGAAATAGATAAAGGGACTACTCAACGTGAAATAGCCCATAAATTTGGTATGTCGTTATGTAAGATTACAAGAGGCAGTCGTGAATTAAAAAAGCCAAATAGTGCCTTCAGACGCATGCTTGATATTGCATATAAACTTGGTAAAGAATAAGTAAAAAATGTCTTACTTATAAGACAATTGTAATTTTTTTAGTATATAATGGTTTAACCAATATATGAAAAAAATCTCGTTTATAATAAGTTGTTTTCTGCTTTTTTGTTCAGTATCCTATGGCGTTACAGATGATGCTGTTTTGTCTCAATTTGCAACCCAGCGCATATATGATTTTTTTGAACTGCGGGCTTTATTAAAAAGCTCTCCATCCGATGAAGAAGCTGTTGCTTCACTATCACAGGAACGTGATAAGACTTTGGAAGGCTTAAAGATATATGCTGTAGACTATGAACAGGAAAAATGTATATTAGAAACATTTTATCTTCTTGAAACCTATGAACATACTGTAACCCTTGATAATAGGGATGAGCTCAGAAAAGTAATAAAAAAGCGCATGCAGGATGACGTAAGGTGTCTCAATGAAAGAAGCTCCGATAAAACAAGCAAGTGGCTTTATTATGCCTGTGGGGATGTAACGTCTTATTATATGACTCGCTCTGTTGGTGCAACGTTACGTTACGGGTTAAAAGTAAAAAAATGGTATGAAAAGGCTTTGGATACTCAGGACGGAAGTTCAGGTGCCGGAGTAAGTCTTGGTAACTGGATGTATTATGCTCCTGCTCCTTTTGGAAGTAAAAAAAAGTCTGAAAGCAGCTATTTAAAAGCAATAGATCTCGCAAAAGTTGATGGTGAAAGGTATCTTGCTTATGAGTATTTATCTCAATTTTATTTTGAAGATAAAAAATACGACTTATGCGAAAAATACCTGGATTTGGCTCTTGGTTTAGATTATGGTTCTGCAGAGATTCGAAAAATAAAAAAACTAAATGCCGAAGGTATCTCTTTATACCAGTATAACCGAACCAGATGCGGTATTGACGAAGAAATACCAGACGAAAACAAACAGGAAGACGATTAAATTAAACCCGAGTCTGTCTTTTTAGTTGACAAGTAAAGTTTTACTTTTTAGGGGTTTTATTAACAAAGTTAATAATCCTGAAAAGTAAACTAATCTTCGCAAAACTACTTTTTAAAAGCTCTTCATTAAAAGGCGCTGTAATAAACAGACGGTCTTTTTCACTTTCGCTAAGCATATCTGCTATTCTTTCTTTAGTCATATACATATCAGAGCTGATCATATTGATACCTCCAAATAAAATATAAAAACCAAAAAGACAGACCAATGGGCTCCCCATTATTTTAAATCGATAGCCGTTAAAAGCAATTACAAACAATAGAATAAACTGTTATAAGTATATTGTGGATAAGTGGATAACTCTGTTGATGAATAATAACAAATTTTAATAAAAAAATAGCAAAATAATTTCCTTTAATCCATATAAGGAGTAAAATAAATAAACTAAACAAGGAGGACTCTTAGGTTATAAGAGTTTTTTTATGAATCTTAGATTTAAAGCTGTAGTAGCGAAAGGTCTCATTCCTTTTACATTTTATCATATTCCAAAGGCTGAGCGGTTGATAAAGGATAAAGTAAAGCACTCAGTTGAAGAACGTTTTAACTTTGCAAAAAAAATATGCTGGTGCTTGAGGACTTTTGCGCTTACTGAATCAGATGTGTATGGTAAAGAAAATTTACCGGCTGAGGGTGGATACATTATGTATTCAAATCATCAGGGAAAATACGATGGAGTTTCATTAATCTGCTACCATGACAGACCTTTTTCAATTTTATGGGATATCAGATCTGCTCATCAGCTTATTACAAGCCAGATCAGCCGTTTGCTTGACTGCGATGTCATTGATACATCTGAAAAGCAGAACTTTATGCCTGTTATAAAATCCATTGTTAATAAAGTGAACAGCGGTAGACCTTGTCTGGTATTTCCTGAAGGCAAAACGAGTGAATCTAATACACAGATGTTTGATTTTCAGACAGGCTGTTTTATGGCTTCAACCTTGTCAAAGACTCCTATAGTGCCAGTTGTCTTGTATGATTCACATAAGTCTATGAACACCAATGATATCTTTCATAAGGTAAGGACTCAAATTTACTTTTTGAAGCCAATAACTTATGAAGAGTATAGTTCGTATAATCGTAAAGTTCTTGCATTGATAGTTCGAGACCGTATACAGGAAAAGCTTGATGAGTTAAATGGAGTAACTCACGTGTCTTTGGATTTGACAAAGACTTCGGAGCAATAAATTAATAGCACTTGTCAGACTATGACAGGTGCTTTTTTTATAGAAAATTAAGAATAATTTACGAATATATACCCGATTCTTAAAATGTGATATACTTCATCCAATAAGTTATAAAAAACTATAGAGGAAACTATGAGAAGCATAAAAAATGTCCTTTCTGTGGCATTAATTTTTGGTTTAACATTTAGCCTTGTATATGCAGGCGGTAAAAAAGATAAAAAGGTAAAGCAAAAGTTTGACCAGCAGATTGAAGAAGATGTATCTGTAAAGAAAATTGAGAGTGAAAGTAAGAAGTCTACCATCCGTGCTGGATTTTTAAATGGTCCAACAGGGGTTCCTTTTGCGTATCTTTGCGAAAATGTAAAAGACATTGCTGGAAATGAAGTTGTCTATGAAAAGTTTGCAACTCCGCAGATGGAGATTCCTAAATTGTTGAATGGTGAGTTGGATATAGGTGTTTTACCTGTGAATCTGGCTGCTAAAGTGTATAATGCTTCAAAAGGTGAAATTGTCTGTCTTGGCGTATGTGGTAACGGTAATTTATATTTGATAGCGTATGATGACAACTTTTCGAGTTTTGAAGATTTAAAAGGAAAAACTCTTTACGTAGCAGGTAAAGGGGCAACACCTGAATATATAACAAGATATCTGTTAAGTAAAAAAGGATTAGCAGAAGGAGAAGGGGAGAGCTGTGTTAATCTTGATTACAGTATTCCGACTTCAGATTTACCTGCTGCTGTAATATCAAGACGAATTTCCTATGCAGTTTTGCCAGAGCCTTTTGCCACTGTAGCTGTAATGAAAAATCCTAGCGTAAAAAAAGTTCTTGACTTACAAAAGGAATACTCTTCAGTTGAGCTTTCAGAAAGCTATCCTTTGTCAGTTCTTGTGGCTTCCTCGTCATTTGCGAAAAAAAATCCGGAGCTTTGCTCGCTATTCACTGACGAAGTAAGACAGTCAATTGACTGGATATTACATAATGTAAATAAAGCTGGTGTTCTTGTTCAGTCAAATCTTGGGATTATGGCTCCTATTGCTTCAAAGTCCATTCCTAATAGCGGATATTTATGGGTTGATGCTGTTGAAGCGAAAGATGATATTGAAAGCCTTTTGTCTTTGTTTTTGCACTTTGATGCTTCTGCAATTGGTAATGAGCTTCCGGAGCATAAGTTTTACTTTACAAAGTAGCATATGAGTAAAAGACAGTCTGGTATAAAGAATACGAAGATGTTCTCGTTTTTTATATACAGTCTGTCTGTTTTATTTATTATATGCTCCTGGGAGCTTTTAAGTATCTATATAGATGCTCCAATAATCCTTCCTTCATTTTTTTCAATAATAAAAAGATTAATTGCCTTATGTCACAGCTACTATTTTTACCAGAGCCTGCTATATACTTTAACAAGAGTTTTTGTGAGTTTTTTCATTTCAGTAGTTATTGGCTTTATAACAGGTGTTTTGTGCGGGTATTACACAGTTTTTGAAAAGTTTATTGAGTTGCCGCTTTGCTTTATAAGAGTTACACCTGTAGTAGCTTTTATACTTATTTCGCTGTTTTGGTTTTCATCATCCTTTGTTCCTGTTTTTGCAGCTGTATTGATGAGTGTCCCTGTTATAATAACAAATACAGCTTCTGGTATAAAAAGTGTAGATCCTCAGATTATAAAAATGGCAGAGTGCTACAGGTTTTCAAAAAAGCAGAAGTTTTTATATGTGTACATGATTTCACTAAAACCTTTCTTTTCTGGTTCTTGTGTATCAGCATTTGGTATTGTGTGGAAAGTATGTGCTGCAGGTGAGATAATGAGTCTGCCAAAAAGGGCTTTAGGTTCAATGATACAGAACTCTGCTGCACATCTTGAAACAGAGGAAACCTGGGCGTTATGTTTTACTATTGTTATTGTAAGTTCTGCTTTACAATTTGTAATGAAAAAAATGTTCAGTGTAAGGTTTGGGAAAAAAAAAGTTAAAATACAGGATAATCTAAAAAAGATTGATGACGATGCAAAATATGATTTTATAAAAATAAAGGACCTGTCTATAAAGCGAAATAAAAAAAATCTTTATAAGGACTTTTCCCTTACTGTAAAATCAGATGGCGTAACAACTATTGTTGCTCCAAGTGGCTGTGGAAAAACTACTTTGCTTGATTTTGTTTCATCTTTGTTAAAGGATGACGATGCTTATTTTACCGGTGAAGTGACGTTTGATGATGATAAGGCAAAAAGACACTGTATATCTTATGTGTTTCAGGACAGCAGTCTTTTAAAAGGCGTGAACATTTTAGAAAATGTTGCTATCCCATTAAAAAACATTATGAGTAAAGATGAAGCCTATGCTACGTCTTATTATTATCTTGTACAATGCGGTTTAAAGGACAAAATTTATGCTATGCCTGAGTGCTTAAGCGGCGGCGAAAAAAAAAGAGCTGCAATTGCAAGGGCTTTTGCATATCCTGGTAAAATTCTTTTGATGGATGAACCGTTTTCGTCTTTAGATCTTAAGGTAAAAGCTTCACTCTTTTTATTGCTTGAAAATCTTCTAAAAAAAAATCATAAGCCTGTATTGTTTGTTACTCATGATGTAAAAGAAGCTGTAGCATTAAGTGATAGAATTATTGTAATGAATGGTTTTCCATTACAGATTATTAGAGACATAAGAAATAAAAAGTATGGTACAATAATTCAGTCTTTTGTTTCTCCTGCAAAAGACCAGATTGAAAATGAAGTTCAATTAGCGAGTTTACTTGTCGAAAATTGAAGTTTATTGCACTTTTATTTTCTTTACAGTAGGATAGAGCTTTATATATTAGAGGTGGTTCTATGAAAGAGTTTTTGCCATATGACACTGTTCGTAATGATGCCATAAAGATGGCTAATAAAATCCTTCAGGATGGATTTGTACCTGATGTAATATATACTTCACTCAGAGGTGGGGCATATATGTCAAATGTAATCAGTGAATACTTTAAGCTTGCCCTTAAAGGTAAAAAGCCTGTACTTTATGCTGCTGTTGTTGCTCGTTCCTATACAAATGTTCATCAATCAGATGCAATTCGTATTGATGGTTGGACATATTCTCCAGATCATTTACGTGCAGGTGATAAAATATTACTTATTGATGACATTTTTGATAGTGGTCGTACATTAAACTATCTTGTTGAAGTTTTACTTGAAAAGGGTGTACCTAGAGAAGATATTAAAGTTGTTGTTCACGACTATAAAAACTTTACTTATAAGGAAACTCTTCCTATTAAACCTGATTACTGGTGCCGTAAGATAGATATTAACAGTCCTGAAGATGACAGGTGGATTCATTATATGAGTCATGAGCTTGTAGGTCTTACAAAAGAAGAACTTGAAGAGCACTATTTCAAGCAGGACCCAGAGCTCAGAGATGCTTTTAAGCCGATAATGGGTTAAAATAGTTTTATAGAGGGTTTGTGATGGTAAAAAGTGAGTTAAAGTTTTTTTCAGCTGTTCTGTTTGTTTTTTTTGTATCTGCAAAACTTTGGGCCTATGACAGAGTTATAAGTCCTGCAAGCGGTACATGGAACAATAAACAGTGTCTTGTTATTGATAACTTTGACGGAGCTGAATGCTTTTATTCACTTTCTGGATCGGACCCTTTGACCTCTGGTTTTGTATATGATGGACCGATTCTTATTGATGAGACGGGACAAGTAAAGGTCAGAATTGCTGCAGTAACTGATGAAAGAACAGAGGAGTACGAAATAGATTATACCGTTTCAGACAGTAATGCAGGTTTTAGTCCTGACAGTGAAGAGTATAATTTTGTTGCATCTTTTTTTGATTCACCACTTGTTTTGTATACTGCAGAAGATGAAATTAAAATACCATCCGATTTTTTGTATTCACTATCTGATGAAAAAGCTCCCTCCTTTCAAGGAAAAAATCTTAGCCTTGACAGCTCAAACAGATTATCAAGATACGTGCCATGTATAGTTTCAAATAAAAATCTACGATGGCGCTTTATAATATTTGTTGCCGGAAGCGAAACCGGTCTTCTTACACGGCAGACAGTTCCTTTTTCAATTGAAGACTGGAATACTGTACGTTTTAATGGAGAAAAGCTTATATGGTGCATCGACGATGGCATGTGGTCCGCATCAACAGAACCTGTGTATATTGACCGTGATACTGAACATGTAATTAAATGGCAGAGTATAGCCTATGAAGAAGGTAATCCTGTTCAGTCGTATGTGATTCCGCCTAAGCCATCTCTTATTACTTCAAGTAACAGCTATAATACAAAATCAGTTTTATTTAGCATTGATGGAGATATGCGATATCGGATGGAAATCGTTTCTTCAGGATTAGCAGGACAGTCAAAAGACAATGAAGGTTTGTTTACTCAATTAGTCTTTGATGTTTTTGAAGGTGAAAATGTAAACAGTAAAGCTGATTTTGCAATCTACTGTGATGGAGTATACAACGGAACTCTTCAGACAGATTTTATAATTGACAAAACACCTCCTTCTTCACCTTTATTCGTTCCTTCTGTAAAGGGGATGGTAGTGCGTAATTCTGTAGATGTTTCAATACGGGGCCAGGATGGTGCAGATATTTATTACGCAGTTAGTAATGGTTTTGAAATTACTTCTGATACAGATGAAAGTTCCTATAAAAATCTTCAGACTGGAGACTATAGGCTTTATGATGGTAGGGTAATAACACTTGCCTGTGATGAAGATGTACCTCTTTTTTATAGAATTACAGCCTATGCAAAAAACAAATCAGACAGTATAAGTTCAATTTCCACATATGATGTAATAATTGATGCAAATAACTATTACGTTGCTGAGAACTCAAACTCAACATTTTGTGATGGTAGTAAAGAACATCCGTATAACGATTTAGACGAAGTACTTTCCTTCGTGAAAAATGCTAAGTTTGCCAGAATATATATATCAGGTACTGTAAAGTTTTCTCAAAAAGATGTTTTGTTAAATAGTAATATCACACTTAAATCTTTTAATAATGGACGGTTGGTTTTAAGTCCTAACAGTTATATCTGCATAAATGATGCTAGTGTTGAGCTAGAAGGTCTTACTGTGGAGAGGGAAAACTACAGTGGACGAAGTAGTTCTGCAGGTCAGATGTTTATTGTAGAAAATGCAGTTCTAACAGTAAATAATTGTGAAATAGTTGGTATCTTTGACGATTCTGGCTCAGTTTTTACTTCAAGTGGTAGTGTGATTTCGGTTGAAAACAGTGGTATTACAGTTAAGGCTGATAACTATGCCTGCTGTGTTTCAGCAATTGACTCTCAGCTTAATGTCTTAAACAGCCGCTTTAGTGCAGTTGCCTATACGGCCGTTAATTTCAGCATAAGCGGTGGTACTTCAGAGATAAAGTCATCATCATGCAAGGTTGTTTCGCATCTTGGTCGTGTTGCAGAACTTACAAAATCTAATATAAAGCTTTCGTTAAACAGTTTTTCTGGAGAGTTTGATAAAAAAATTAAAGGGTTAAATCCTATCTGGAAAGATGATGATACTCTTGTGCTTGAAAATAGCAATAATACAATTATTGGATTTTAATATATGTTGATTTGTGGTTTAGATGAAGCTGGTAGAGGTCCTTTAGCAGGTCCTGTTACAGCAGGATGTGTTATATTGCCTGATGATTTTCCTTTTGAAATTCTTAATGACTCAAAAAAGCTTTCTGAAAAAAAACGAGAGAAAGCAGAGCTTATTATAAAAGAGAAAGCTTTGTGGGGTATAGGTATAGTAGATCATGAAACTATCGATAAAATAAACATTCTTCAGGCAAGTATGTATGCTATGAAACTTGCCTATGAAATGATGCTTTTAAAGATGGATGACTGGACTAAAGAAAATAATATTGATTTACCAGATGATATAACAAAAGCTATAACGGCAATTGCAGATGGTACAACAGTTCCACCTGTGAGTTGTGTATGTAAGTGTGAACCAAAAGCCGATGGAAAATATCCTCAGGTTATGGCGGCCAGTATTATTGCAAAAGTTGAACGAGATCGTTTGATGAAAGAATATGATAAGCTTTATCCTGAGTATGGATATGCTGGACATAAAGGGTATCCTACAAAAAAACACCGTGAAATATGTCATAAAATTGGACCAAGTCCTATACAGCGACTTTCTTTTAAATACTGATATATACAAAAAAATATGGGACTTTTAGTTTTTAGACGATAAATAAAACTAGAGGTCTGTATGAAAAAGTTTTTGTGTGTATTTCTGTGTTCGCTATTTATTTTTCAAACCTATTGTCAATCTGACTCATCTAAACTTTTAGATACTGGTGCTGCTTATTTTAGTAATGGACAGTATACAGAAGCTCTTGAGTTTTTTTACAAAGCCTGTGAACAGGGGAATGCTTTAGCATTTTATAATATAGGACTTTGTTATGAGTGTGGATTTGGTGTTGAAGTTGATTTAACAAAAGCTTTTGAAAATTATAAAAAATCCTCAGAGTTAGGTTTTGCCATTGGACAAAACGATACAGCAATTTGTTATGCATATGGTAAGGGTTCTGAAAAAGACGAGAAAAAGGCTTTTGAGCTATATAAAAAAGCAAGTGACCAGGGCTTTGTTGAGGCGATAAATAACCTTGCATACTTTTATGAAGAAGGTAAAGGTGTAAAACAAGATTGTGGCAAAGCATTTGCTCTTTACAAAAAAGCGGCAGAAGCTGGATTTGCTGATGCACAGTTTAATCTTGGATACTGTTTTGAAAAAGGGAAAGGATGTAAGAGTAATAGTGAAAAGGCATTTTACTGGTATACAAAAGCAGCTGAACAAAATAATATGCTTTCACAGTGTGCCTTGGGCAGATGTTATGAAAAAGGAAGAGGTGTAAAGCGTGATTTTGAAAAAGCAAGATTTTATTATCAAAAAGCAAGTGATCAGGGGTATGAGCTTGCAAAAAACTGTCTTATAGAACTTGAATTTGCTGAAAAAAATATTTTTCATGATTAGGGGAGAAGTGAAACAAATGAAAAAAACAGTTTTTATATTACTGTATGCATCTTTTCTTCTGACTCAGACATTTGCTGGTGAAAATGTACTAAAAGTTTTTAAAAACTCTTTTAAAGAAAAAGATGCTGATACATGTTTGAAAAATGGGTGTAAAGCCCTTCAGCTTGATTTAGACTCTGATATTTCAAGGGAGCACCTTTCAATTATTCATTACATCTTGAAAAATACATATGAGAACAATACTCACAAAATGCGTGGTGAGCAGGAAAATAAAGTTTATGTAAAAATCACGGGAGAAGAAGCCGTTTTTGATAAGGACGGAAATCTTGTCACAAACGACTGGAATAAAGGATCATATAATTATGGTTCATATGATAAACCTGTTAATAAATTTGAAGTTGACATCTGGCCATGGCTTATATGGGGGAAACACAAAAAATGATCCAACCTCATTTGAAGAACGGTTTTATCATTATTTAATGGATTTAAACATTGGTATACAGGAGTATATCTTTTTGGATGATAAAACAGTGCTTGAGAATGTAGAGTATTTGCAATTAAAAGAATTGGATAGAGCTGTCTATCATTTTTTTGATTATTTACTTTTTAACGATAGTTATAAATTTGATTTATCAGATAACAATGTAAAAATATATAAAAACAGTGCTGATGATTACTGGAAATATTTATCACAACTATTTGATCTTGCAGGATATTAGACCGTAAAATAAATTACGAATACGATATTTATTATGTAAGTGAGAATTGCTGAAACAAAGTTGTCGTAAAGCCTGTAATGGGTATTTAATAAAAAAACTCCAGATATCAAAAATGACATCTGGAGTTTTTTCAAGCTAATGCTTAAATGATTATTCGCTATCAGAAACTTCGGTCTGAGGTCTCTTACTTACTACATGTATTTTACCTGTGCGCTTAATACCGTCGTCTGCTTTCTTTTCATCACCTTTGCGTTTGTAGATACGCTTATCTGCAGAACCTTTACCGTATTTTGCTTCCTTCATGGCCTTCTTTTCAGCTTTAGCCTTAGCTTTTGCCTTGCGATCCTTCTCGATGAATTTGAGTGAATCCTCAAGTCCACCTAATACTTTCTGCAGGTCATCTGCGAATATTGCAATCTGATGGCGGTCAAAATCTGAGCCATCACCTTTTTTACTCTCAACTATCTGTAAAAAAACATCACCTGCACGGTTTTCCTTAACATTGAAAAAATATGATCTGTTATCTAAGGTAACCTGTGTTGTGTAAAGTTCGCCACGAATGCCCATGATATCCTTCCTTAAAAATGTAAATGTATCGAGATATTACTTTATTCTTATTATTTATGCAACAGGTATAACAATATGTTTAGCAAAAAGTTTTGCATATTTCTTTGACTGCCAGGATTAAATCCTCAATACCTTTTTGTGTTGACTCAGGACCAAAACTGAATCTTACAGCTGTATCCTGTATATCTCTTGTAACGTTCATTGCCTGAAGTATTGGGCGCGACTGCTTTTTTGCAGAGCATGCACTACCTGTTGATATACAAAAGCCTTTTGCATCCAGAGCTCTTACCATAACGTTGCCTGGTATACCTTTAAATGCAGCCTGTACTACATAAGGCGAAAATCTTTCTGTTTCTCCTTCTGTTACTCTGATAGAAGGAACTATAGTGCAAACTTTTGTTGAGTTTATCTCGTTTATAAAGTTTTCAGTAAGTTTTTTTTGTAATGAATATCTTTTGTAAGATTGACTTTCTTTATCTGATATCCAGTATTTTTCAAGACATTTGCTTAAAGCAATTGCTCCAAAAAGGTTTTCAGTACCGCTACGGATGTTTTTTTCCTGTCCACCGCCAGTTAAAAAAGGTGTAATTGTTTTTGCAAGATATAAAAGGCCTATGCCTCTAGGTCCGCATATTTTATGGGCACTGAATGCTGCACTATCTATGCCGTCATAACTTATTTCTAAAGGTATTTTACCTGCAGCCTGTACACAGTCTATGTGAAAATGTGGTTTTTTTTTGCCATTTGCCTTTTGCTTTAAAAGGTCTGCAATACGGTAAATGTTCTGAACACATCCTGTCTCATTGTTGCATGCCATTACAGTTACAAACAATGTATCAGGTGTTACTTTTTCAATTAGTTTTTCGGGGTCAATAAAACCATTACTGTCAGGGACGACGGTTTCAACTGTAAAGCCCGTTTTTGAAAGTTTTTCGCACTGTTCTCTTAATGCCGGATGTTCAATGGCTGAAATGATGATTTTTCCTTTTTCGTTTTTGTTTAAAAGCGACAATAAAGGAATGTGGTCACTTTCAGTTCCACCTGATGTAAAATACAGATTTTCAGCTTTTACGCCTAAAGCTTTAGCACATGTCTGTCTTGCATCATCTAAAAGTTTTCTTGCTTTTACCCCCTGCTGATGGATGCTTGACGGATTACCGTAGTTTTCCATAGATAGCTCAAGTGCTTGTCTGAGTATCTGTTCATCAGCTGGGCTTGTTGCAGCCCAGTCAAAATAATGTTCGTTCTGTGGCATTTTTTTAGTCTTCCAATAAAACAGATATTACATCCTTTTGTTCAACTTCTGTAATAACTGTATCTTCGATGTTTCGCTGTAATATAAACTTAACTTTTGATGTTGAGTTTTTTTTGTCTTTCTGCATTGCACTGAAAAGTTTATTTGCAGCTTCATTTTTGTCCGGTATAGTGTTCTGTAAAACAGGATGCCAGCAAGCAGTTTCCCAACCAAAAGCTGAAAGAGTTTTTAGCATTCTTTCGCAATAATCTCTTGTCGTAAGTTTGAGCTTAAGACTAAGTTTTGCAGCTCTTGCCATACCCCATGCTACTGCATCTCCGTGAGATATTGTTCCCAGTCCTGCGCAGCTTTCTAGAGCATGACCAAAAGTGTGCCCAAGATTAAGCAGCATACGGATGTTTTTTTCAGTTAAATCCTGTTCTACGACTTTTGCTTTTGCGTTTACGCTTGCCTTTATAAGTTCGTTTACAAGAGCTGAGGTTCTGTCCTTTAATGATTGAGGATTATTTTCGATTTTAGTGAATAAATCTCCCCTGTATAAGGCTGCTGTTTTTACAACTTCGGCCATACCTGAGCGGTATTCACTTTCTGGTAAAGTTGTTATGAAAAATGGCATGATATGTATTTTTTGTGCAGGAAAAAAGGTTCCTATCATGTTTTTATAGCTTGAAAAGTCACAGCCTGTTTTACCACCAACTGCAGCATCTACCATTGATAAAAGGGTTGTTGGCACAAGTTCAACATGTGCTCCTCTCTTAAATATTGATGAGGCAAATGCTGTCATATCAGTTATGACGCCTCCTCCTATACCTACAAAAAGTGCAGATCGCTGTGCGCTGAAATCAATAGCTGTTTTTATTATAAAGAGAACTGATTCAATTGTTTTAAATTTTTCACCAGGTCCAAGTATTACAAGTAAATCTTTTTCGTATCTGCCTGTCCAGTTTTGTTTTATCTGTGTTTTGTTTTCATCGTCCTTGAACTTTGAAATAAAGTCATACATAAAAGAAAGAGATGCTACGGATGTATCTGTAACAAATATTCTCTGCTGGGCAACTTCGGTATCTGCGTAGAAAACAGACTGTAAATCAGGTTTTCCGCTATAAAATCTGATGGAAGTTTTTTCAGTCCCCGGGTTTACGGATGGGTAATTAACTATTTTTTCATCGTACTGCATAAAATTATTTTAATAATTTTTTGAGTCCATGGCAATAAAGTCTTCTGTTACTTTGTTTATTCTTGTAAGCTCTCTTGAAATTATCTTTTCATAATTGAGTTTCCCGCTTCTTATTCTCTCTCTTTCATCTTCCCATTCCTGTATATCTGTGAGAAATAAAAAAGAAAACTCATTCACGTTTGCTTTTTCAGCCCATAGGCAAGCTTCTCTCCAATATTGCAGGCCAGCAGTATAGCATGTTTTGGCCTTTTCAAGGTTTTTGAGATATATGTCTTTAAAAGGTGCATCATAAAAGTTTGCGTTTTTTTTGTCGTATATTCTGCCCAGTCTTAAATGCTGTTCGATAAGCTTGAGGTTTAGGTGCATCATAAAAAGATAACGATATTTTTCCCAGTCCTTTTCGTTTTTTATTTTTGCCTGAGCGTAAAGTGGATTTGCAAAATCTGCCTGTACAGCTTTTTCAAGCCACCAGATATTTTCGATTACATCGTCTGGATACTGCTGGTAGTGCACATGAAAAAGCTTGTAAAAGTCTTCCTTGTATTTGACCATATAGGCATAACTATTTTGAGGTGTGTACACAAAACACACTGCCATAAGTGTTATGAGTAATAAAAGTTTTTTTATGCCTTTGTCAGAACCAATCATCGTTATTTGTATATCGGCAGTTTTTTGATGTTCTCAAGTATTATATTCGCAACCTCTTCCTTTGATTTTGTTGCATCAATATAGACTATTTTCATACCATCGCTGTTTTTTTCGTAGGATGCTATTACTTTTTTATAAGCTTCTTCGGTCTTTTTTAAAAAGTCAGCTTTCTCATAGATTTCTGTAACACCACGGCCTGTTATTCGTTTAAGGGACTGCTCACTTTCGATTTCAAAAAAGAATAAAAGTTCAGGCAATGGAAAATTTTGATTAAGCATATAAGGTAAATCAATGCCACACTGAATAGACTGGTATGCTAAGCTTGAAAAAAGATATCTGTCACTTACAACAATTTTTCCGTCTTTGCATAACTGCTCAATGTTACCGTTTGCAGCACTTGTTCCATACAGGTGCTCGTTTCGGTCTGCGGCAAACAGATATGCTGCAGTGCGTGGGTCAAGCTTTATGTCTCCCTTTAACATTGTTCTCAAAAAAACGCCTGTCGGACCGTTAGTTGGCTCTGCTGTGTAAAAAAATAACTGTGGATCCTGTGTCTTTTTCAGGATTTCAATTTGTGTCGAAGTTCCGGCTCCGTCAATACCTTCAAATACAATAAAATTATGCAATACCATAGATAAAACCTATTAATTATGCCGATAATGGTGTATAGTTTCGTCTGATTTAAGATTTAATACAAACCTTAAAAAAAGCGAAGGCAAGGTTTTGAGAGTCAGCTCTCCTTGAACCATCGAATTTCTTTCAGACAAGTATAAACATGAAATCACGAGTCTTAAAAACAAGTATAGGCAGCACATTATTTCTCTTACTGATAATTATTGTACTGGCCTTAGTACGTCCTGTTTATGAAAGACTATCGGCATCAATGTCTGAACTTGAAACAAAATTATATGATGAAGTAAAACAAAAAACTGGTTTGACTTTATCGTATAAATCTCTTTCACCATCTATTTTATCAGCAATTAATATTAAAGGTATAGTACTTCAGGATGCAGTAAACGGAGATGTTTTGCTTGAAATCCGAAGGGCAACCCTTTCATACTCTTTTTTCGATTTTTTTTCATCAGATAAAGATAAAGTATTAAAAAGTCTTGTAGTTGAAGGAATTACTTTTGAGTACAACGATTTAACTGATAAAGAGCTTTATGAAAAGTTTATTAATTATTTTTCAAAGCAGAATGAAAAAAGTTCGGCTAAAAAGCGCAATGATGCATTTAAAATACCTTTTGATGTATTTTTGAAAAATGTATCTGTTCATTATATCGACAACGTTCATGACGCACTTATTTTTTTGAATTATGTAAATTTAAAGGAAAACCGTTCAATAGATTTCATGAATGTGGATGGAAATGGAAAGCTTGTCTACTATAACGACAAGATTCGTTCTAATGATAAAAAGAGTCGTATTGGCTGTAACTTTAACTTTTCGTCTCTGGTATCTTCTGTATTTAGAGGCAGTTCTGCAAGTGTTCATCTTTCTTCATCTGCTAGCGCTGACTATACAGTATCCAAACTTGATATGCTTTTTAACTACGATGATTCTGTTTTATCGTTCAGAACGGTAAGGTCTCTTTTTCCTTTTTCCCTGCTTATCGAAGCTGATTTAGAAGAAAAAAAGGGAATGATTGCAGCTAAAATGGATGGCTTTGATCCTTTTGATCTAGTTGTTATAAAGCAAAAAAAAGAATTTCTTAAAAAAATTGCCGGATCGAAAATATACGGCGGATTCAAAGTAGATTTAGCTAGAGATTATATAAACTATGATGTAGATGCAAGTTTTAATCTGGCTGAAAAGATTGCAGGAAAACCTTTTTCGTTAGCATGTGATTTTGACGGAAACTTACAGAGCGTAAATGTTTCATTGCTAAAGGCATCTGGTGATTTTATTGACGCTTCATTTGAGGGATCTTGTGATTTTAAATCAATGCAGCCTGAAGGTATTTTACAGATCGATAAGTTTGTATTAAATAATGGCTGTTCATTGTCATCTGAAGTGTATATAGATCCTTATAATAATGGATTTATGTGTTTTGCTCCTCAGTTATATATTAATGAAAAGGTGTTTACTGCCCTTCAGTTTAACTTGGAACCTGAAAATGAATCCTGGGATTTTTCGTTTGAAATGGATGACTATGCTCACTATACCTATGACAGGGCAGGTCATATACGAATTGACGGAAGCTTACTCACTGGAGCAAAAATGTTCCTTCAGGCTCAGGTTAATGTCTCGGATATATTTGGTGACAGTATTGCAGATACTTTATCTTGCTTTACAAAAGCTGGTAATGGCTTAAAAAAAATTAAAAGCATTGCAGAGCCTTTTATTGTTTCAAATGAAATGTATGTTTCAACCGATTTTAGCGACTTTTCAATTAATATACCTTTCTGCGTTATAGCAAATACTGAAAGAGACAGACAGATTGTTGTTTTTTCAGCTGACGGTTCCAAAGAGACTTTACAGATATCAAATTTTGAAATGCAGTATGAAAACCAGTCAGCAACAGCTTCTATTGCATTTGATTTTAGTCATGGGTTAAAAGATTTTTCATTTACAAGCGATTGTTCTGTTAATTCGATTCCTTACAGTTTAAGCGGTAATATGTCATCGTCCTGGCTTTCTGTTGCAGGAGATTACGGCTTTAACTTTTCAATGCTGTTTGGTGATGGTATAGATGGAAGCATACAGCTTGAAAATATGCCGGTTGCATTTGGTGATTATATATTTTCATTTTCGACAAACACAAGTTTTGTGAAGGATCGTAATGCTGGATATGTTTTCAATATTTACGAGTGTGATATCGCAGAAGCATCTGGACTTTACGCTTTTAATCCTAAGCTTACGTTTAATGGTGTATTAAACAGCTATGGCTTTTTCATGGATACAATTTCTTATTCGGATAATATTTCTGTTCTTGACGGCAATGGTAACTTTTTGTGGAACATTAACGACGGTATTTTTGATTCAATTCATGCTGATTTAAACTGTTATAGTCCCTTAACTACTGAAAAGATTTCTATTGATGCTAATATTTCAAATCCAGACAGATTAGAGCTTACTAAAACTAATTTGTTTGAAAACTTTTATTTATCAATACAGTCAGATATTAACTCATTTAATATTTCTCGTTTTTCTAAAACTGTACCAAATGAAGATTATACAGTAACTGCAGAGCTTGCTGTTACTGGTAATGTTGGCTCTCCTTACGTATCACTAAATGTTTCAAGACTGGTAACAGAGGTTTTGGGAACTACTTTGGTGTCGAAGGGGCTTTTAACTGTAGATGATATAAGTGTAAATCTTTCTGATTTTGAAGCTGAGTGGGCAGGCTTATCATTGAAAAACTGTGATGTTCATTTTATGCCTGAAAACTTTCAGACAGATGTGAAAGGTGATTTATCAGGAGGAGGCAATAAATACTCGTTTACGATGCCTGTAAATATAAGTGTGGGGGCTTTGTCTGCTGTTGAAAAATGGGCGGTCCCTGAAAACTTTATTGTTAATGTAAAATCAGACAAAGTTTCAGGAGGATTTATCCATGATAAATTACAGCTTGATATTACAGGTTTATATTCACCTGGCAGATTTGATTTATTTTCAGATAGTTATGAAAGTCTTGCAGGTGTTATAACTTCAGATGGTAACATTTCATTAAGTATTGGGGATAGTTCACCAGTGTCCTTTAATATCAGCGGCCAGATAAAAAATAATACTCTTGATATATTTTTATCAAAGCTAAACGTTGATTTAGGAATTGTGTGTTCAAAAATTGACATACCTTATGTAACTTTTTCTTCTGGTATTGCATCGGGAGATGTACATATCGGAGGTCTTGTGACAGACCCTGAGTTTGACGGGGGGGTAACAGTAACAAAACCTGTGTTTAATGTCCCTTATGTTTCTGATAAACTTTTTAAAGGTGAAATAGTTGAGGCAACTCTTTCTCAGGGACTTATCAGCGTTGGTGATACATTGTTTATTCTTGATAAAGACGCTGTCAATGTAAAGGCAGACTTTATATTTAACAGGTGGGGTATTGATGAAATAGCCTGTTATTTTAATACTCCTATATATTCAAGCATACCAGTCAATATGTTTTTCCCATATATACATTACAGGGGAAAGGGTGAAGTTGACCTGTATTTGTCATATCAGCCTTCAAGAGATAAGCTTGTTTTATCAGGGGATATAAAGGCTGAAAACTCAACGGTTGATATTGTAACTTCGTCTCTTCAGAGCCAGTTAAGCAGTGAGGATTTATCTGGTTCGGTAGTTGATAATGATAATAGTGACAGTGATCTTTCTCTCGACATGAACCTAAGGTTCATAGTCGGTTCAAAAGTTCAAATTACTGTAAATCCATTTTTGCGTGGTGTTATTGTACCAGATACACCTTTATCATTAGTTATAAATAGTGATACTGGAGACTTTTTGTTTAAGGGGGACATTCAGTTAAGAGGAGGAGAGATAGCCTGGCTTAACCGAAACTTCTATTTAAAGGAAGGTCGTATAACCTTTAATGAGACACAAAATGCCATAGATCCAAAAATTAACGTCAGAGCCGAGACTCGTGAGCGTGATGAAAGTGGTAACCAGGTTACAGTTATACTAAGTTGTGCAAACCAGTTTTTAAGCCAGTTCAGACCTGTCCTATCTGCTACACCTGCAAAATCTGAAGCTGAAATTATGGAACTTCTGGGAAACTTTATTACTGCAGATTCAGATAGTGTAGCATCCTTTGCAATGGCAGGTGGAGATTATTTTGTTCAGACTATGGTTATGCGAAGAATTGAAAACTCATTGCGTGAACTATGCAATTTTGATATATTTTCAATTAGAGCAAATATTTTACAAAATGCATTAAAAAGAAGTATAGACCAGGACTCTAACAATAATCAGATGACTTTCGGTAACTTTTTTGATAACTCAACTGTTTATATTGGTAAGTACTTTGGTAGTGCAATGTATTTTGATGCCCTTTTGAACTGGTCGTATGACGAAGCAAAAAGTCAGGATACCTCTGGAGGTCTTGTGCTTCAGCCTGAGTTTGGTCTTGAAATGGCATCTCCATTTGTAAACATAAGGCTTGGTGTTGCTCCTGATTTTGAAGCAATACAAAAAAAGGAGTGGATGCCATCCACATCTGTTACACTATCTTGGAAATATAATTTTTAAAAATGTAGGAGCATATATGCGTATTAAGTATCTGAAAGTCTTTGCTGCAGTAATGTTTTTATTATTTACCTCTGCTGCCGTATACAGTCAGCAGGATGGGGGTTCTGATACTGTTGAAACTTCAGATTCGGACTGGTATTACGGAAAACATATTAAGTCTGTTTCATTTAAAGGTTTAAAAAGCGTTCAAAGTAAGGAAGTTGATGGTGTTACCGGAAGTTTTTTAGGTAAACAGTTCAGCGATGAGCTTTTTGCAGATCTTTTAGATCGTATTTATGCTTTGGATTTATTCGACGACATTACACCTGAAGCTGTCCCTGGAGATTCAAAACGAAATACTGTGGCTATTGTCTTTACTGTAAAAGAAAGACCTGTTATTTCACGTATTCTTGTTTCTGGTAATAAACAGGTACGTACAGCAGATATTAAAGATACTGTAAGCATAAAAGAAAAAGATATTTTTATTGCCGGTAAGGTTTTGATTGATGAGCGGGCAGTACGTGACCTTTATCTTGGAAAAGGTTTTACAAATGTAAAAGTAACAAGCTCGACAAAGCAGACTGAAAAAGGTGTTGAAGTTTCGTTTATTATTGATGAAGGTCGTTCAACTGTAATTTCAAACCTTGCGTTTAGAGGTAATAAGATTGTTTCAGATAAGACTTTGAGAGGTAAGCTAAAGCTTAAGGAAGTTGGTCTGTTTAATAAGGGTGCATTTCAGGAGTCAATGCTGGAAGCTGATAAACAGGCAATTTTGTCATATTATCAGAACCTTGGATATATTGATGCAGTAATTGTGGACGTTACACAGGAAACTTCAATCAACAAAAAAAAGAACAGGGATGAACTTACAATTACGTTTGTAATTCAGGAATACTCACAGTATACATTTGGTGGTATTACATTTAACGGAAACCGTATTTTCGATGATAATAAGCTTGCCGGTCTTATTAAGTTAAAGAATGGTGCAGTCTTCAATCAGTCAAAATTTCAGGAAAGTGTAATGGCTGTAGCTGATTTGTATTATGAAAACGGATACACATCAAACAGATTTCAGCCTATTCCATCAAAGGATACTGAAAATAAAGTTATTACATATGTATTTAACATTACTGAAAACGTGCGCAGTCATGTAGAAAGCGTAACTGTAAAGGGAAATACAAAAACAAAGGAACACGTAATTTTACGTGAAATCCCTATTGAGTCAGGAGATATTTTTTCAAAGGAAAAAGTAACTACAGGTTTACGTAATCTTTATAACCTTCAGTATTTCAGTGCTGTAGTTCCTGATATTATAAGTGGTTCTGAAGAAAACCTTGTTGATCTTGTTATCAGTGTTGAAGAACAGTCAACTACATCTATTGAGTTTGGTGTTACATTTAGTGGTGTATCAGATCCAGATGATTTACCATTTGCCTTATTTGTAAAATGGCAGGACAGTAATATTGCCGGTCTTGGAAAATCAGTAAGCGTAGGTACAACAGTTGCAACAGACGAGCAGTCATTAAGTTTAAGCTATGGTGAAAACTGGTTTATGGGATTGCCATTGAGCTCTTCGATTACAACTGAAATATCTCATGCAAATCTTTCGGCTTTGCGCTTAAAGTATTTGCCAGATGGTTCTGTTGACAGTGATTCATATTATATGGACTATGAACAGTGGAAGTGGAGTCTTGGTTTATCTTTAGGACACAGATGGACTCCAGACTGGGCAATTTTGTCATTAAGCGGTGGTATTACAGGCTCTCTTAAGAGTAATATTTACAATGATGATTTGTGGATTCCTGTAGATACATCTGTTAGTGATTATGCAAATAAATGGGGATGGCAGAACTCTGTTTATATAGCAGGGTCAATTGATGACCGTGATATAAACTACGATCCTTCTAAGGGATGGTTTACAAGTCAGAGATTTACATGGTATGGTATTACACCTCTTGAGGATGAGTATTTTTTAAGAACAGATACAAAGCTTGAAAAGTACTTTACACTGTTAAACTTACCAGTATCTGATAAGTGGAACTTAAAAATGGTTCTTGCAGGATACACAGGTTTATCAATGCTTTTCCCTTATTCAGGAACTTCAATTGGGGATACCAGCCGCCTGTATGTTGATGGTATGTTTAACGGCCGAGGATGGACAAGCATTTATAATACAGTGCGTGGTAGGGCTATGTGGTCAAGTAATATTGAACTTCGCATGCCTTTAGTACCAGGGGTTATTGCTCTTGACTGGTTTGGAGACGCAGCTGCAATAAAGAAGCAGCCAACTGCAATGTTTACAAACCTTTGTGTTGAGGATTTTTACTTCAGTACAGGACCTGGTATTCGTTTCTCAATTCCTCAGTTCCCATTGCGCCTGCTTTTTGCAAACACATTTAAGGTTGAAGACTCTAATATTAAATGGGATAAAAAGTGGAAGTTTGTATTGTCATTCAATTTGACAAATAAATAATTAGAGGTAAAGTTAGATTATGAATATCGGAAAAAGAATAATAATTGCCTGCTCAATACTTTTTTTGAGCAGTACAGGACTTTTTGCTCAGCAGATTACAAGATTTGGTGTTGTTGATACTTCAAGAGTATATGCTGCATATTTTCGTAATTCGACTTCAGTTCGAAATTATGAAGCAAAAAAGACTGAGTTTCAGAACGAAATCAACAAACGTACAGACGAGATTCAGCAGTTAAAACAGCAGAAGGCCGAATACCTTAATAGCGGCAATGAAAGTGGAGCACTAAAGATTGACTCAGAAATTATAAAAAAGACTGATTATTTAACTGAGTATACCAATGCAAAAAATGTAGAGCTTGAGTCGTTAAAAAAATCATTGCAAAACTCTGATTCTTTTTACAAGAAGCTTTACTCAACCCTTGGACATGTTGCTGAAAGTGAAGGGTTTAGTATGATATTAAGTTTGCAGCAGGCTAATGCCATTTTGTGGTATAGTCCGTCTGTTGATATTACTGATAAGGTTATAGCTGAATTAGGATTATAGTATATAATGCCAAAGACTAATGATAAGATAGTCGCTGGCCAGATGACAAAGAGTACAGCCAATACAAAAGAACTGACTCCTCTTATGCTTCAGTATCACAGGATAAAGGACGAGCATAAGGATGATGTTCTTTTTTTTCGTCTGGGCGACTTTTATGAGATGTTTGATGATGATGCTGTTGAAGTATCTAGACTTTTAAACTTAACTTTAACACATAGAGCAGGGCAGCCTATGTGTGGAATTCCTTACCATGCCTCAAAGCTGTATATCGCCCGTCTTTTAAGATGTGGTAAGCGTATTGCAATTTGCGAGCAGGTTGGAGAGATTGCCAAAGGAAAAGGTCTTACAGAGCGTAAAGTTGTTGAAATAATTACTCCTGGTACTGCTGTTGAAAGCGAGTATCTTGATGGTGGTGCCAATAATTTTTTGGCAAGTCTTTGTATCAACAATAATCAGGTAGGATTTGCCTATATTGATGTTACGACAGGTGAGTTTTATGCTACATCCTGGCCCTGTAAAGTTTTTTCTGAAAACTTTGCAAAAGAGTTAGGCAGAGTACATCCGAAAGAACTTTTGCTGCCACAGTCACTTTACGACAATAAGAATGTAAAGGACATATTAAGTGTTAATGAAGGTATTGCCGTAGCCTATTATCCTGACTGGAACTTTGATACGTCTTTATCTTATAGACGGTTAGTAAAGCAGTTTGAGGTTGTAAACTTAAAATCCTTTTCACTGGATGAAAGCTCTGCTGAAGTTGCTCCAGCAGGCTTTTTGCTTGATTATTTACAAAAGACAGCCGTAACATCTTCTCCTCATGTATCTTCTATAAAGATAATTAAAAAAAGCGATTTTGTTGAAATTGATGAATCATCTAGAAAAAATCTAGAAATTGTTTCAAATACAATGGACGGCTCTGTTCAGTATACTTTGCTTGAGTGTGTTTCTTTTACACAGACTGCAATGGGTAAAAGACTTATGCGCAACTGGCTTTTGTATCCGTTAACTCAGTCTGATATAATTATTTCGAGACAAAAAAGCGTCGAATATTTTTTTGCACAAAAGGATATCTTGGAAAAAGTAAGAAACTGTACGTCGCATATTCTTGATATAGAGCGCTTAGCTGGACGAATTGCTATGGAAAGGGCTCATGGTAAAGACTTACAGGCATTAAGGTTAAGTCTTGAGTCCTGGATAGATACACGAAGTCTGTTTAACGATTTTGATTTTATTCATGTAGAGCTTGATAGTGCAAATAAAATAATTGATCTGATAAAGAGCTCTATTCTTGATGATCCTGCAACATCTTTAACTGAAGGCCGTATTATAAAAGAAGGCTGGTCAAGCCAGCTTGATGAGTACCGCAATGTACTAAATAACTTTAACCTCATACTTGAACAGTACGCTGAAGAAGAAAAACAAAAGACTGGTATATCAAACCTTCGTATCAGAAACAACAATAATGCAGGTTATTATATTGAAGTTACAAAAGGAAAGCTTCAAAATGTGCCTTCTCACTTTATTATGAGACGTTCCCTTGTAAATGCAGACCGCTATACTACAGAACGTCTGCAGGAGCTTGAGCAAAGTCTTAACGAGGCATCTTCAAAGATACTTCAGACAGAAAGGGATCTTTTTATTGAAATCCGCAATGAGCTTTCACGTTACGTACCTTATCTTATGCAGTTGTCTCACGAGATATCGTATATTGACGTTGTAACTTCATTAGCACATGCTGCGATTTTGTTCAGCTGGGTAAAGCCTGACGTTGATGATTCTTCTGATTTTGAAATCATTGATGGAAGGCATCCTGTTGTTGAATCCCACATACCAAGTGGTGAGTTTGTTCCAAATGACCTAAAGCTTTATGCCTGTGAAGATGATAAGGTATCATTTGCTTTGATTACAGGTCCAAATATGGCAGGTAAAAGTACATATTTACGACAAAATGCACTTATTGCTTTGCTTGCGCAAACCGGCTCTTATGTACCTGCCTCTAAAGCTCACATAGGTGTCGTTGACCGGATTTTTTGTCGTGTTGGGGCTAGTGATAATCTTGCAAAAGGAGAATCCACATTTTTAGTTGAAATGTCTGAGACTGCCAATATATTGCGCAGTGCAACTGAAAAGTCTCTTGTCATTATGGATGAAGTAGGGCGTGGAACTTCTACAGAGGATGGGCTTTCTATTGCCTGGGCAATATCAGAGCATTTACTTAACGAGATAAAGTGTAAAACATTGTTTGCAACCCACTATCACGAATTGACTCGACTTGAACATAATAAGCTTGTACTTTTATCAATGGCAGTGTCTGAGTCTAACGGTTCTGTTGTATTTTTGCGAAAGGTAAAGCAGGGGGCAAGTGAAAACTCTTATGGTATACATGTTGCGCGTCTTGCAGGAGTACCTGAAAGCGTAATAGATCGTGCAAATGAGATTTTACTGCTTCTTCAAAAAAAGAATGCAGAAGAAAAGTTTTCAGAAGGTATTGAGACTGTAAAAGCTTGTGCAAAAAAAAATACAGCTTCTGTTCCTCTTCTTTTTAGTGAAGAAGAGCTTGTTATTGATGAAATATTGTCACTGGAGATTGACAATATGACTCCAATTGAAGCTTTGCAGACTTTATCAAGATGGAAGGCATCCCTTTCAGGCCGATAATTTTTTATTTAAAATTACCGTTTTGAGTTTAGTTTTATCTATAAAAGTTTATATGGATAAAATCAGATTTATACGGACAGTTTTTTCTTATTTTGTGGGATATAATTATTGCATAAGGTGCGGATGTCAGACTTTTCATACACTTTTATGCAATAATTGTTACAAAACTTTATATGACGAAATTGACAGCAAAAGATGTTGCCCGTATTGTGGTAAGGTATTAATCAGTGAAGATAAGATCTGCAGTGAGTGTAAAACTGAGAGGATAATAAACAGCTGCAATTATGTATTTTCTTTATTTTCATATACCTATTACAAAAAAGACTGGCTTTATCAGTGGAAATTTATGAATGTAAGGGAGTACAGTGATTTATTTGCTTCATTTTTCTATAAAAAAATACAATATATAAAAAATAACTACTCTTCTGATTTTTATATTGTTCCAGTTCCTCCCCGTCCGGGAAAAATCAAAAAAAAAGGGTGGGATCAGATTGATGATATCTGTAATATATTAAAAACAAAGTATCATCTTAGTATAAAGTATTATCTTAGACGCAATAAAAATAATCAGCAAAAAAAACTTACAAAAGCCGGTCGTATCACAAACAAAAATAATCTTTATGCCATAAAAAATGAAAGGGTAAAATGTGATAAGGATATAATACTTATTGATGATTTAATCACTACAGGCAGTACTATTGAAGGATGCTCAAGTGAACTAAAAAAAATAACAAATAATCAGATATATGCTTTGTCTCTTTTTAGAGCTATATAGCACTAGTATAGATAAAAAAAAGTTGCCCCCCCATTGTAAGGCAACTCTATTTTTTAGTTTAAGGTGTTACTTTAACAGCTCTGCAATTTCACTTCTGTTCCATCTTAAAGCCATCTGGTAAGGAGTTTCACCTGAAATATTTTTAACATCCTTATCAAGATTTAATGACAAAAGGTGAATTACTGTGTTTTCATCTGCCATGCGACAGGCATAATGTAATATACCATCTCCCTGCCTGTCAGTTTTTTTGCTGCAGTATTTCACAATAGCATCAAGAATATCAATATTATTTGTTTTAAATGCACTTGTTAATGCATTTTCACCGCTTGTAGTACTTAAGTAAGGGTCTGCACCTCGCTCTAAAAGAACTATAGCAAGTTTTTTTTGATTTAATGCAACTGCTTCATTTAATGCTGATAATCCCTTGCTGTTTCGCTGACTTACAGGATATCCCATATTTAAAAGCATTGTAAGCTTTGCCTTTGAAACTTTTTTTGTTACTGCAATATGTACAGGTGTGTTACCGTCTGAGTCAACAATAGTTGTATTGTTTCCAAGAACTGCTCGTATTACTTTTTCTTCGTTTCCTAATACTAGTGAGAATGGAGTGTCTCCATATACATCGCGGCTTAATGGGTTACCACCTGCTTTGCGTATGAGATTTATAATATTTATATTCCCTGTGCATGCAGCATCGTGATAAGCGTTACGACCATACATCTCCTGTATGTGTGGATTTGCACCGTTTGCAAGGAGCATACTTATCATCGGTTCGCTCATACTCTGTATTGCATCCATCAAAACAGTACGTCCTGTTGCATCTGTAGCATTAATATCAGCTGAGCTGTCAAGAAGCAGCTGTGCCATATCATATTTACCAGAACGGCAGGCATCGCACAAAGCTGTTTTGCCGCTTAAGTTTTGGGCATCCACATCAATGCCGTTGTTTATAAGGTCTTTTGCAACATTAAAAGCTGACCATCTTACAGCTGAATGGAGTGGTGTATTACCCAGGTAATCACGGGCAAGGCTGTTACGGGTATCAATTACAGCACCATATTCTATCAAGATATTGACTGTGGATACACTGTCGCTTTTTACAGCTGAGAACAATGCAGTCTCTCCGTTTGAGTTTACAGCATTTATTTTTGCTCCCTTTTCGATAAGGGCGATAATTGCATCGTTTAACTGCCATTCGGCTGCATAATGTAAAGGTGTGTTTCCACTTCCATCTGTTGTATTTAATGTCTGCGAAGTAATTACCCAGTCCATTAATTCTCCGCCATTAGTTAAGGCCAGTCTTAGTGGAGAATAGTTTTGTGTGTTTGTTGCAAATATATCTGCGTTACGGTCTAAGAGAAGACTTCCGGCATCTCTGTTGTTTTTTTGTACAGTAAGATAAAGAACAGAGTCTCCGTTTTTGTTGCGGGCATTTACATCAGCTCCTGTTTCAACAAGATACTGAATGTACGCAGCAGGCGAGTCTCTCATAATTGCATAATGTAAAGGAGTGTTTCCGGCACTATCCTTTGAAAGAACATTTTCACTTGTAATGAGAGTTTTAAGCATGTTTATTGTACTTGAATCCAGAGCCTGGGTTAATGGTGTGTTACCCTCTCTGTCTTCAGCAAATATATCTGCTCCGTTTTTTGCATAAAAAACAACTTCATCATCAAGCTTTCTCTCAATAGCAAGGGATAAAGGTGTAACCCCCTGCTTGTTGCGCTCGTTTACAGGAGCTCCCTCTTTAACAAGCAACTCGAGCACTTCAGGTGAAACTTCTGCCATTGTGGCTATGTGTAATACAGTGTCCCCGTACATATCTTTCTGATTTATGTTAGCACCGTGCTGGATCAGTATATTGTAAATTTCACTTTGTGAGTCCTTAGGTACAATTAATAAAAGAGGGGTTTTACCAATAGAGTCCAGTGCATCTACTTGAGATCCTGCATCAAGGAGCATGCGGCAGATATTTGTGCGGCCGTATCTTACACTCTCGTGTAAAGGGGTAGCACCGCTTATGTCCTGAGAGTGAAGCAAGTCAGATGTTCTGATTGCACCATTTTGATGAATTATATAGTCTACAACTCCGGTGTGACCTGAAATTGTTGCAATATGTAAAGCTGTCTGTCCGTCACTAAAGCGCAGCATCGGGTTGTGTGTCCTTACTGCATCTTCAAAATATGCAAAGTCTCCCCTTTCCCCTTCAGCACCTGCAAGAAGCAGAGCACTTGCTATGCGTATAGCTGATGAGTTTTCTGGAGTTTTATAAGCCTCTGCCAGAGGGGATCCGCCTTTATTGTCTTTTATGTTAATATCCAGCTTTTGACTTATACATACATCAATTGCTTTTTCATTACGAGTTTTAACAAAATAGTGTACAATTGTTTTTCCTTCAATATCTCGTATATCTCCGGTTTTTTGTGTAATTACAACATTGTACCAGTTTTCACCTCTAGCCATGGCAAGCTCAAGGGCTGTGTTTTCACTACCATCTTTTATAAAAATGTCTCCGCCAATAATTGAAAGAATACGGGCCGATTCGATGTTATCATTTTTAATTGCAACGTGAAGGGGGATATCCCCTGCTTTATTTTTTATTGTGGTGTCTGCTCCCTTTGCAATTAAAAAACTTATAAGATCACTTTCATTTAGTTGGGCTGCCAGGTGCAGTGCTGTGTTACCATATTCGTCAACTGCATTTATATTAGTTTTTGTTCTAAATAAATCTTTTGCTTCGTCGTAGCGACCTTCAAGAATAAGCTGCTGTAATGAGACCTGAGAAGACTGAGGTTTTGATGCGCAAGAATATAATAAAAAAGGTGCTGCTGCAATAAATACTCTTTGAGTTAAAGAAAACTTTTTCATGATTTCTCCCAAAAACATGATGTCTTTACTCAATAATCGGTATTTTTTTTAAGGATTGTAAGCTAAATATTGCTTTAGAGCCTTGTTTTTTTATCTAAAGCGGGGATATGTATATTTTAAAAGAATGCAGTTACTTTTTTTATTGACGGATATTTTATTATGTATATATATTTATGCTATAAATCAAATGTAAGGAGTGATTATTATGTTTAATAGTAATACATCTTTGGTTTTAACAGAGAGTGACAAAGCTCGTTTTATGGCCAAAACATATGGATGGATGGGATTTGCTCTTTTTATTAGTGCTGTAAGTGCCTTTGCAGCAGTAAGTTATGCACCATTGTTTATGTTTTTATATGGTCAAAAGTCTTTTGGATTTACAATTGTAGCAATTGCAGAACTTGCACTTGTATTCTGGCTTTCAATGGGTATACGTAAAATGTCTGTGACAAGTGCCATTACAGGGTTTATTACTTATGCTGTCTTAAATGGAATGTCAGTTTCATACATTCTTATAATGTATACAGGAACTTCTGTTGCTTCTGTATTTTTGGCATGCAGTATTATGTTTTTTGTAATGAGCGTTTATGGTTCTGTTACAAAACGTAATCTTAATTCTTTTGGCCGCTATTTAATGATGGCTCTTATGGGTATTATAGCAGCTTCTCTTTTTCAGATGCTTTTTGGGCTTTTTACACGTCAAAGCGTTACAAGTCTTGACATGCTTATTTCATTAGCTACTGTAGTTGTATTTACTGGTCTTACTGCATATGATGCACAAAAGGTTATGCGTACAGCTGAAATGGCTGACTCAAGAGAAGACTTTAAAAAGGTAAGCATACTTGCAGCCTTAGAGCTTTATCTTGATTTTATTAACATGTTCCTTGCTCTTTTACGTCTTTTTGGCCGCAGACGAAGCTAAAAGACTTTTTTACTATGTAATGCGTTATGCCTGACTGGTGTAACGCATTTTTTTTGGCTCACTTATAGAGCAAAAATATTGCAGGCACTTTATTTATTTCAGGGGCCTTAGATCTTTTCCACTGGGCTATGGTTTTTGTGCAGATATATTCTGCACAGGTTGTAATACCTGAAGCAATACAAAGTTTTGTGTCAGCCCTGCATGTATTTAGGATAGCCTCATACATCTTTATGTTGCGGTATGGTGTTTCAATAAATAGCTGAGTCTGGTCTTCTTTATAAATACGGTTTTCAAGTAACTTTATTTTTGATGTCCGCTCATTTGGCTTTACAGGAAGGTATCCGTTAAAGGCAAAGTTTTGACCGTTAAAGCCTGAACTCATTACAGCCATAATCATTGATGACGGTCCTACAAGAGGGACAACCTTTAAGTTTTTTTTGTGTGCAATATCTACGGCACGAGCACCGGGATCTCCTACAGCAGGACATCCTGCATCAGATATTACACCCATACTTTCACCTTTTACTAATGGGTCTAAAAGGTGTGATAAATCCATTTTTGCATCTGTATGCTCGCTAAGCTCATAAAACTTAAGGGAGTCAATGTCTATATCTTTGTCGCACTGGTGCAAAAAGCGTATTGCAGACTTTTTACTTTCAACAATAAAGTGCTTTATGTTTACAATAACGTCATGGTTGTATGAAGGTAAAACCTTACTTTGTGGAGTTTCACCTAAAGTTACTGGTATCAGGTATAATGCTGTTTCCATATGTTTAATATATTAAAGAACTAAAGGTTTTTCAATTACGGTAATCTGTGTGTCTTCCTTTATACCGTAAGCCTTGTTTTCTTTGTCTCCTCTAAGCTGTGGATTTGTAAGGTTTATAACAGTACCCCTCTTAAGAGCAAAAAAGCCTTTTTGTACTGATAGTGTGTCATCTTTTTTTGCTGAAAAAGCTATGCGATCCTGACTGTTGCACAGTAAATACCGTATACGTCCAGCTTTATTAAGCATTGCATCTGATACAACCCTGTATAAGTTTTCATTTATAGCATTTTGCTCTGTCTTACTAAATACAAAGCAGGTCATTTTTACTGAAGTCCTGTCCAATCCCGCCTGTTTTGCAAGGTCTGATACAGGGGCTATGGGACTCCATGTATTTTCCTGGTGACAGGTATGGTTTTCACCTGCTTTTAAGGCCGGACACTGTGTTTTATTTTGTGCATGGACACAAGGACTTAATATATTAACAGTATCATTTAAAAGATCTCGTATTTTAATGAGGTTACGGCTTGATTCAAGGATTGCAGGCTCATTGATAATTAAAAGTGTGCTTTCACCCATATGAGTCATAATGCTGTCTAAAAATTCTTTTCGTTTAGCAACTGCATCCTTTTGATTTTTATAAAGCTCATTTAACACGTGGCTCATTACAATTATGTCGTACTCGCCTTGTATTGTTGTAAAAGCTCTTGATTCAATGTTACTTTTTTCTGATGCTACAGATACATTTTTATAATCTGTATTAATTATTTTTTTTGCCAGCGTTAAAGCCTTGTCGCTGTGATCTATAAGGCTTACCTGTATGTCTTTAGCAGTAATATTATCAAGGATACTTACCGAGGCAGGTGTTGGTCCAGAACCAATATCGAGTATTTTTAGTGGCCTGTTTTGCTTTTTGCAGTCTTCTTCAATAATGGTAAGATATTTTTTCAGGGGATAAAGAACTGCTGAAATCTGCATGTATGTAACAGGCCAGTAATACAATAAATAAGCTCCAAGGGTATCATCATTGTCCATGTATGTTTTTCCGGCTAATTTACGACTGCCTGTAAGGCCACGCTGCAGCTCTACAAGATTTTTTGCTATACGGTTTATTTCATTTTGATTTAATGGAGATGAGTTGTTTTTTTTTCGCCACAATGAAATAAGGGTAGGTATATGTCTTTTTAATGCTGTATTAATACTCATTTATTCTTCTCCACAACAGGTTCTGCCGCCCCATTGATGTGAGTTTTTCTTTTCTCTTTCAATAACCTTTTCAAAATCAGCCATAGGCTCACAGTTTTTTTCAATCTGTAAGGCTGTTTCCTGCAAGCGTTTTAAGCATAGGCTTTTGTCATTGTATCCAAGCCTTGATTTTTCAATACAATCGCCAAGTATACGGATAGACTGATCATATACTTTACATGGAACAGGAAAAGGATGTCCGTCTTTACCGCCGTGGGCAAAGCTGAATCTTGCAGGGTCTGTAAATCGGCTTGGTGTACCATATATTACTTCGCTGACTAATGTCAAGGATTGTAATGTCCTGGGGCCCAGTCCTGGGGTGAGCAGGAGGTCTTCAAAGCTTTGATTGTTGTTTTCGTATGCTGTAGCTAAAACAGCCCCTAATCTTTTTAAATCTACATCTTCTTTTCTAACTTCATGATGAGAAGGCATTTTTATATTTCGACCAGACTCTATTATAATATCTGTCTGGACATTAGGAGTTTCGTCAAACAGTAATAATCCCTGGTGATATAGGTCTTTGTTACTGATTTTTGCAATTTCTTTTATCATGCAATCAGGATTTTCACAGCTTAAAGTGAGTATACTCTGCCTTGTTTTGTCTGCTTTACTATCTGTAAGGTTTAATATTTTTCCTTTGTTTTCACCTGTAATACCTGTGTGAGGTTCTTCAATAAAGGATTTTAATGTTGCTGAGTTCCAGTGGTAGCGTCTTGCAGTTTGAGTTTTTGTATTCATACCCTGTTGAACTACAGCCCAATCTCCTTCATCGCTTAAAATAAAGTTGTGCTGGTATAATTGAAAGCCATCCTGTACTGCGTTTCCGTCGACTTTTGCACATAATTTACTTGCCCTGATAAGCTCATTACCGTTAAGTCCTGTTGCATTTGCAATATAGTCAAGCTGGTCTGGAGTCTGTCTTGAGTATTTGCCTCTGCCTCCGCATACTACAAGCCCAAACTCTCTGGCTCTTTCGTTTATACCTCTTTTTAGTGCGTACATAACACTTGTCGTAATGCCTGATGAGTGCCAGTCCATACCAAGTACGCTGCCTAGTGACTGAAACCATAAAGGATCACTTAAACGAGTAAGAACTTCTTTTTTACCATAGTTTATAAGTATTGCTTCTACTATTTCTGTACCTAAAAGCTTCATTCTGTCTGCAAGCCATTTTGGTACAGTACCTGTGTGTAGGGGCAGGTCTGCAAATCCTGTTCGTTTTATCATTTATTGTTCTGTTTTTTGTTATATAAGTTTAATGTAGACTCTATCCATTTTTTGCTTAGTATAGGGTATTGGTCCTGTACATATAAAAAAAGTGTAAGTGCATGCCTGTATCTGCCATTGTAATACTGGGACTCGGCCAGGTAAAAAATGGCTCTGTTTGTAACTTCCTCACTTCTGTTTACTCGTAAAAGATTTTGTAAATCCTTTGCAGCTTTTTCATAGTTTTTTAAAATAAATGAGCTTTTTAATATTTCAAAAAGGTAGTAGTCGTCCCCTCGGTCATGGCTAACCATATCATAGTCAAAAATATAGGGATCAAGATATATGTTTTGGCCTTCTTCGGGATTAATTAAATCTTTAACGCTGTCCATTGTTTTTTTGCTGAATGCTGTTGGCTGTTTGTTTAAATCTTCGATGAAATCAAGATATGGTAAAGGTAGTTCTCTTTTTTGCCCAGCTGTGTATGTATGTTCTGTCTCTTCATTTTGCTGAGGTGCGATATTGGAGTATCGCTCCTGCTTTACACCGTGAATAGTTGCGTTTATTGAAGGTAATACAATTGTATATATACTGTTATCAGTCTGTTTTACCATCGCTGCATAAAAGTACTCGCGATAGTTATTGATAGTGTCAATATAAGAGTTTTTTTCTGGATCAATTTCAGCGACTGGTGTTGTACCTGTAATTTGACTTTTTGATACAAAGGGTTTTAAACCTCTGTATATCAAAATTTTGTCTGCTGTAAAAGACGTTGTAGTAGTCCATTGCAGTTTTACAACTCCAGTGGATATCATTGTTGCTGTAAGGTTTTCAATTATTGGTTTTGAATCTTGAGATAAACATACTGCAGTGCTAAGTACAAATAACAAGACTGCTGCAAAATACTTTTTCTTAACCATAATTCTATAATGCAACAAATTAGCCTATTTGACAAGTAATGGTGTTTACTTTATTCTATAGGTTATGTTTATATCTGTTATACTTGATCCATCAGGACCTGACACTGCCAGGCTTCTGGCAAAAATTATGGTTAATTATGGATTAAAAAAGTCTCAAAGAGCATGCTGGGAGTCTACATCGATTTCACAAAATCAGTTTGAGTCTCTGAAGGAGCAGATTGATATGGTCACAGATTATTATGATTGTGTACGAATATATCAGTTTCCTGTAAAGGAGTGTTTTGCTGTAACAGAGTTAAAACATAAGATATGGAGACAGGGGTTATTATCATCTGCAAAGGAAAAATAAATGTTAGAAGAATTAAAGGCACCAATTGATAAATTAAAAGAAGATATCCTCAATGTTTGGGGGCGTCTTTGACCACAATGGCATCGAAGAAAAAATAAAGGAAACTGAAGCCCTTACTACTGCTGATGATTTTTGGAATGATTCGGAAAATGCTCAAAAGGTTATGAATGACCTTAAACTTTTGAAAGGTCGTATTGATCCATGGAAGTCTCTTATCTCTCAGATAGAAGATGCTGAAACCTTATACGAGCTTGGTATTGAGGGTCAGGATGAGTCTGTGGAAGAAGAGCTTAAGCCTATTATTGAAAAGATTCAAAAGGATTTTGACCACCAGAGTATTTTAAATCTTTTGTCCGGTGAAGCTGATAAAAACGGCTGCTTTATTACTATTCACTCAGGTGCTGGAGGCACTGAGGCTTGTGACTGGGCTTATATGTTAAGTCGTATGTATATCAGATGGGGCGAACGTCACGGCTTTAAGCTTGAAACTGTTGACTTACAGGAAGATGAAGGTGGTATAAAAAGTACTACAATTCAGATAACAGGAGATTATGTATACGGGTATTTAAAAGGTGAAGCTGGTGTTCATCGTTTAATACGAATATCTCCTTTTGATGCTAATGCAAGACGTCATACTTCCTTTAGTTCTGTATTTGTTTTTCCTATTCTTGATGACACCATCAAGGTTGATATACGACCTGATGATTTACGTATTGATACATATCGTTCGGGGGGGAAAGGTGGTCAGCATGTTAATAAAACAGATTCTGCTGTACGTTTTACCCATATACCAACTGGTATAGTTGTTCAGTGTGACAGTGAAAGATCTCAGCTTATGAACAGAGCTACCTGTATGAGTCTTTTGAGAGCCCGTCTGTATCAATATTACAAAGAGCAAAAGGAAAAAGAAAACGCTAAGTTTGCCGCTGAAAAAAAAGAGATTTCATGGGGTAACCAGATCAGAACTTATGTGTTTCAGCCATATACTATGGTTAAAGATCATAGAACAAAATATGAAGCTGGTAACATACAGGCCGTTATGGACGGCGATATAGATCAGTTTATTGATGCCTTTTTACAGGCCCAGTGGAATGGAAACACAGCTTCAGGCGATGATAGTGACGATGATATGTAGGATATTTTGTAAGAGTATCAGATGTTTTTTATTAAAAAAAAGGTATTAAAAAATATATTCATACTGTTTTCTCTATTATTTACGATATCCAACGGGTATTCGGATAACTGGGTACTGGCTGCCCAAAGTTTTTCGTTTAAGCAGCAGTACTCACAGTCTGAGTCTTATACCCAGTCTGCAGTGATTTTAACGCAGCTTATTCTTGAAAAAATATCTTCGGGGCAACAAAGAGTGTTGCCTGAAAGAGAGATTATGAACCGGGAGCTTGATGAGCTGCAGACAAAGCGATTGTCTTTACTTTTGCAGCTTTCAAAAGAGTATCAGGTACGGGATACTCTTGTTTTAACTGTTTTAAAGCCAAAGGAGCTTGAAAAGCAGCTTAACGCAGAGAAAAAAAAGATTTCTGAAATTGAAAAAAATATTGCTGATAATCTTGCTGAAGTTGAAAAGGTGAAGAATAAGCACAGTGAAAAAATAGAGCGTGAAGAGAATAGCTTTGTTGACGATGAAAATCACGATAAGAGAGGCTTACGCCTTGCTTTTCCGTTTTTTCACCATGGGGAGAGAGAGAAAAGAACAGTTGAAGAAATTGTATTATATAAAAACGATACTGCTGCACTGTTTACCCCCAGTGAATCAGCTCTTGAAGAAGGTTTTGACAGCTGGACATATAAAAAGGAAGTTGATGCTGCAAAGATAAACGGTGTTTTATCTGGCAGCATTACTGTATATGGTGACTATGTTTCAGTTACTGTAGATCTGTTTGTTTATCCTGGAGCTAAATCTGTAGCTACTGTTACCGAAGTTGGATCTTTAGCAAACCCTATGGACTTAGCTGAGCGTATTGTACGAAGTATGCTTCCAAAGCTTGCAAACAGTCTTCCTGTTGAGCTTGTTTTTGATATAAATCCTTATTCCCAGGACTTAAAAACCTTGATTACAATTGATGATCTTGTTTATACAAGTGTGCCGGAGCATGTTGTTTTAGATGCTGGTATACATACTATATCTATTGAGTGTGCAGGGTATGAAAGTGTTTCAACTAGCTATCAGTTTAAGGGAAACGAAAAGTATGTTATAAAAACAGAGCTTGTACCTGAAGTAAAGGGTGTTATGAACATACGGCTAAAAAAATATGCTGATGGAGTTTTTTATTCGTCAGGCTACAGAGCTAATGAAGGACAGATACAGATCAACGGAAAAGCTGTAATGGGTGTGTTTATTGCAAATGCTGAAAATGACGGTGCAGACAGCTCAAACAAAGCTTTTTATTATGTACCTGCATCTGTTGTAAAGGAAAATGGTTCTGTTGTTGTAAATGCAAAACCCTATGACCGTGAAAAAAATATAGATAAAAGGCGCAGGCATATGTATCTTGCCTATTCATGTTTAATCTGTTCATTACCTGCAACATTCTATTGTGTTGGAAACTTTACTGCCGCAAACAATAGTTATGCAGGATACTCTGGTGATACTGTAAGCTTTGATGAAGTGTTAAAATGGCAGAAACGCAGTTATATTTGTTTTGGTATAAACTGGGCTCTGGGAGCCTGGTCTATTATAGAGCTTGTAAGGTATCTTCATGCTGCAAATGAGGTTTTACCTGCTAATGCAGTAATCGATAAAAAAGCAAACTTTGATATAGAGGAAAATTAAAATGGCAAAGCTTTCTTTTGCAGAAAAAATTAAAAGTATATTCAGTTCAAAAAAGATTGATGAAGAGTTTTTTGAAGATATAACAGATGCTTTGATTGAAGGTGATATCGGTGCAAAAAATGCATTTGAGATAACCGAAAAGCTTGAGGCCTTGTGTAAAAAAGAGCATTTGACTGATGAAAATGCTATAAAAGAAGAACTGAAAAAATTGCTTTCAGAGTATGTTAAAGCTGTTGATTTAGTTCCTCAAAATAATAAGGTAAACATTTTTATGCTGTTAGGCGTCAATGGTGTTGGTAAAACTACTACTGCCGCAAAAATTGCAAATTATTATAAAAATAAAGATGTACAGGTTATCATGGCTGCTTCTGATACATTTAGAGCGGCTGCAGAAGAACAGCTTGAAATGCACGGTAAAAATCTTAATATAAGGGTTGTAAGTCATCAGCATGGCTCTGATCCGTCGGCTGTTGTTTTTGATGCAGCTGATGCAGCAAAAGCTATGGCAGAAAACGATAAAGCGTGTCTGGTACTGGCCGATACTGCAGGGCGACTGCATAACAAAGAAAACCTTGTACGTGAGTTACAGAAAATTGACCGTATTGCAAGTCAGAAAAGTGATGAAGGCTGTTATAAAAAAATACTTGTTGTAGACTGCACTACGGGGCAAAATGCATTAAGACAAGCTGAGGTTTTTAACGAAGCTATCGGTATAGATGCACTTGTCCTTACAAAGTATGATTCTACTGCAAAGGGTGGAATAGCCTTTTCAATTGGTAAAGAGCTTAATATACCTGTGGCTTTTGTATGTACAGGCGAAAAATATGAAAATATAAAGATCTTTGATGCCTCTTCATATCTTGATGATTTTATTGGCAGGTAAAATATTGCACAGACCTTTGTTTGTAAAAATTTTAATCATTTTAACCTTTTTTTTGTCTGCCAGTCATCTATATGCTTCGCAGGGTAATGTTAGTATCTCACATGTAAAAAATATGTCGTTACAACAGTTTGTATGTGAAATAACAAAATATTGCTTAACAGGATATACTCTTTATGATGAGGTCACTCCTTTTAAAGATGTGTCTATGTATGCAGCGGGTTTTAGTGGCCATTATATCTGGACAGCAAAAAGGCATAGGCCTGTCCGTCTGTATGAGCTTTATTATAAAGACAGTATTCACTCCAGTATTATATCTGACTCATCCTTTGATTTTATAGCCGATGATCTGTCTTTTGATGATTTATATACTGACGATGCTGATCTTAATGATAATTTAATTTCAGAGCTTGTGTTCACAGATAAAGATAATGAAGTGAGACGATTTATCTATGGGGACGAACAGTTTTTTACTGATGCTTTTAAAAGCGGTCACATTATGTACTCTGTGGCAGATGGCAAAATTAAGCGCAAGATTTATGACAGTTTATACAGACTTAAAAAAAAGGAAGTGTTCGTTAATATTTCTAACGTCAATGATATCTCACTGGAAGATGAAACTGAGTTTTTTTATGAAGATGAAAAAGAGTTTCCTTATAAATCATACGAATATAATAAAACAAAAAAGACTACTGTTGAGATTTTGTATACTGATTTTAATAAAGTAAAAAACATACAAGAGTGTCATTATGAATTAGAGAAATCTGGTGAAGCAAACAGTGAGGTTTTACTTAAAGACAAGGAAACTGATTTTGAGTATGACGATGAAAATCGTCTTGTCAGGGAAGATTTAGTACTGTTCAGCCACAAAATGAACAGGCATAACAGACGGATGACAGATAAAACTTACATTAAGCGTCTGTATATATATCATGATGATAATATAAGTCCAGATATTTTATATTATGAAAACGGTAATCTCAGAGTAAAAACTTTATATGCTGATGAAAAGAGTTATACTGAGTTTTTGTATTTTGATGATGGTTTTACTATTGAGACTTTTTATGAAGACGGATTAAAAATAAGGGAATCAGTTATGCTTAATGGTGTAGAGCAGAGGAGTATTTCTTTTGATAACAGATAATAAAAATGTGTTTTCTGCAGTAAAGTGGGTTTTCTTTGTATCAAGTCGTTTTAGTAAAGTTGACCGTAAAGGTAAATCTGCAATTACATCTGTTCTTGCATCTTTAGGAATTTGTTTTGGTGTAATGACATTAATTACAGTAATTAGTGTTATGAATGGTTTTCAAATGAGCTTCATTGATTCGATTATGGAAGTTAGTTCCTATGATGTGAGGGTAAAAAATGTTGGTGAAGAAAACCTTTTTGATTTTAATGAATACTGTACAGATAATAAGCTTATAAAAAGCTTTACACCATTTTATGAAGCTCAAAGTCTTGTGGTGGGCAACAATGGTTTGCAGACTGCTTCTTTAATAAGAGCAGTTCCTTTTGATATAAGGCTTGATGATGAGGGCTTTAGAAAAGAAGTCAAAATGTGGAGTGGAAAGTTTGATTTGACTGAACCAAATTCCATTGTATTGGGTACAGAACTTTCACGCAGACTTGGCGTGCATACTGGGAGTGTAATTAATCTTTTTGCCTTATCTGGGGGCAGTGATGTTGATTTGTTATCTGAAGACCGTATTTTTACTGTAACAGGTATTTTTAGGACAGGATACGCAGATATAAATGCATCTTATGCATTTATAAATATAGATGATGGCGTCAGGTATTTTGGTAAAGATTCTGATTTGATTTTCGGATTAAAACTAAAAGACCAGAAAAATGATACTGCTATAATAAGTGATGTTCAGTCAAAATTTGTTGAAGCTGACTGTCAGTCGTGGAGAAGCTATAACAGATCCTTTTTTGGTGCTCTTCGAGTTGAAAAAAATATGCTGCTTTTGCTTGTTTTGATCATATTTATAGTTGTCGCCATAAATATTTATAATGGTATGCGCAGGATGGTATATGAAAAACGTGAAGAAATTGCAGTGCTTTCTTCCTTTGGAGCGAAAGATAGTGACATACAGTTTATATTCATATTACAGGGCTTTATGACAGGCTTTGCAGGAGCTGTTCCTGGTCTTATACTTGGTTTACTATTAAGTGTAAATATGTCATCGATTTTTTCATTTATGTCCAAATCGGTATTTTATATTCAGTACTTTTTTTTAATGCTGTTTGCTTCTGAATCTGCGGAATACATACGTGAAAATCCGATGTACAGATTATATGCAAATATTCCTCCTCGTATTGTGATAAGTGAAGTAATATTGATAACAATATTTGGAATTTTTTCTGCATTATTTGCCAGCTGGATGGCAAGTAAAGGTATATTAAAGCTAACTGTGGCAGAGGTTATGAGAGATGAGTGAAAACATTATTTCAATAAGAGATCTTGAAAAGACATATAAAACAGATTTTGAAACTCTGACAATCTTAAAGGATGTAAATATAGACATAAAAAAGGGCTCAAAGACTGTAATTATTGGTGAAAGTGGCAGTGGAAAAAGTACTTTCCTTAATATTATAGGTGGCTTAGATACTGTAACAAAAGGGTCTGTAATTGCAGGTAAGTATGAAATTTCAAATCTTTCTGAAAAAGAGATGGTAAAATACCGCAGTAGCTTTGTTGGATTGATATTTCAGTTTCATTATTTATTAAAAGACTTTACAGCCTTAGAAAATGTGTTTTTACCAGGATTTATGGCTGGTATGAATAAAAAACATGCAATGGAAAAAGCAAAGCAGCTTCTTGAAGACGTTGGGTTACAAGAGAGGTTTAATCATCTTCCTTCCCAGCTTTCAGGAGGCGAGAGACAAAGGGTTGCTGTAGCTAGAGCATTGATTAATGATCCTCAGCTGATACTGGCTGATGAGCCTACAGGAAACTTAGACCCTGCTAATGCTAAAGTGATTGGGGATATGCTTTTTTCTATGACTGATAAATACAATAAAACACTTATATTAGTTACCCATGATATGGAGCTGTCTTCAAAAGGCTCTGTTAGATTTTCAATAAAAAACGGTAGTCTTATAGAACAATGACAACAAAATCTTCCTTACTGTTTGCCTATAGACTGATTTTTCCTCGTACCGGCCTAAAATCAAATGCCCGAAAAAGCCTGATTGGAGCCTGTTTATGTATTGGCATTAGTCTTGTTCCGCTGGTTATGCTTTTAACTGTATCCAACGGAATGATTGAAGGAATTACCAGTAGACTTATAGGGCTGTCAAGTGCACATATAAGCTGCAGTCTTGATAATGAAAATAAAAATATACAGAGCGAAGAAGCTTTGTTTTCCATTTGTAACGATATTTTGAAGAATGTTAAGGGTGTTGAGCAGGTTTATCCTGAGGTAAGAGGTGTTGCTTTAGCTGCTTCAGCGAAGGGTAGAACAGGAGCCAGTATACGAGCTGTTTCAGAAACAATTTTTACAGAAAACAGCGAGTTTAAGGATTTATTTAATATTGTACAGGGTGAAACAGGAGTTTTATCTCAAAATGAGGCAGTTATTGGTGAAAAGCTGGCTGAGATGTTAAATCTGAAAGCAGGACAATCATTCAGACTGATAACATCGAAGACTTTGCCTTCCGGTAAAATAATCCCTAAGATAACGAACTTTAAGGTAAAAGGTGTAATTTCAAGTGGATACCAGGAACTTGACGCATTATGGGTATTTATATCGCTGAAGGATGGATTTAAGATTTTGCCTGTGAAGTCGAATGAGGTTTTGATTAATATATATACTAAAGACGCTTTTGCTCCTGATTTAGGGCGCCTTAAACGGAATGTGTACGGTATTTTGCCTCCTTATTCAAATGTCTTCACTTGGGATGAGCTTAATGCTGCAGAGTTTGAAAACTTTAGTTCAACACAGATAATGCTTTTGTTTATAATGCTTTTAATAGTTCTTGTAGCAAGTGTTAATATATCAAGTGCCCTTGTCATGCTCGTGATGGAACGCCGAAAAGAAATTGCCATTATAAAAAGTATAGGCGGCTCCTCTCAGGGCATTACTTTTGCTTTTTTAATCACAGGTTTGTCTGCTGGGGTTATGGGAATGCTGTGCGGGATTCCTGTTGGATTATTGTGTGCCGTAAATTTTAATAAAATAATTATTTTTTTAGAAAAATTTGTTAACGTTTGTGCCAAATTTTTTTATATTTTATTAGAGGGTAATGCTAATAGTTACACAAATATACATATACTTGATCCGGCCTTTTATTTGCAAAATATACCTCTTTCAATACCGCTGGACAAGCTTATTGTAATTGGTGTATGTACTTTAATTTTATCCCTCCTCGTTAGTGCGATACCTGCCATTAAGGCTGGTAATGAAAAACCAATTGATACTCTTAGAAAGATATAAGTTATAATAATATGTAATTACTCTTTAAAAAAGGTGCTACGTGTCTTATAGTTTATATTAAGGATAATTTATGATTTGTAATATATGTGGTGCTCAGGATGCTGTTTTTTTTATTGAACAGGTTGGAAGTACCTTTCGAAAAAAAATTAGTTTATGTTTTGAATGTGCAAAAAAATATGGAGTAAGTCAGGATCCTAAAAACTTAGAAAAATCTGTTGACAGTCTTTTTAAGTCGATAAACTTTACTGCTGAAAAAAAGGATTTTGATGAAAATAAACTGTGTCCAGTATGCGGAACAAGCTTAAAAATGATCAGGTCAACCTTTCGTACAGGCTGCTCAGAGTGTTATTCTATATTCAAAAATGATATTTTACAGATTCAAAAATCTTATGGCATTACGGAAAAATATACAGGCAGTATGCCTCGTCGTCTTTCAAGCTTTAAGTCAGTGCTTACGGACCGAATTGTTCTTCAGTCTAAACTTGAAGAGTCTGTTAAAAATGAGGACTATGAAAAAGCTGCTTTATACAGGGACTGCTTGAAAGCTCTTGAAAAATCTCCTGTAAGTGGAGGATCTGATGAGTAAAGATTCTTCACGCAAAACAGGCTTTGATGCATGGTATTCCTATGACGGACCTGAAAATGATGTTGTCCTGTCTACGAGAGTACGGCTGGCTCGTAATCTTGCAAATTTTCCTTTTACAACAAGATTCAGGGGGGATGACTCTGAAAGGGTTCAGGCTTTAGTATTTGATTCATTTTCACAATGTGAAAATCCTGACAGCTATCAGGCAATAGCAGTTGAAAAGCTTGATGTTCTTGGAAAAAGTATCTTAAAAGAACGTGGTGTTATAGAGGAATCAACTATAAAGGGGTTTGATACTGGTGTTGTAATGCGAGAGGATGGAAAACTTTCATGTACTGTAAACGATATTGACCATGTCAGAATTTCATCCTTTGTACCTGGCTTAAATGCAGAGCAGGCCTTTGATTCCTGTAAAGCTTTGGATGACAGCTTGCAAAACTATCTTCAGTTTGCAGCATCCCTTGATTTTGGTTTTTTAACAGCAAATGTAAAAGATGCCGGGAGTGGTTTGAAAGCTTCCTGCAGGGTTCATTTACCTTCAGTTTCATTTTCAGGCGGTATATTTTCGTTATACAATTTCTTAAAGCAAAAAGGGATTGAGCTTTCTGCTGTATACGGAAGTGGACATGAGACAGGAACTTCCTTGGGGTGTTTTTATCAGTTATCAACATTAAATGCAGGTTGTGGTTCTGAGTTTGATCAGATGGCCAGTCTGATTAGTGCTGTAAGATATGTCCTTGAAACTGAGCGGCGCATGAGAGAAAACCTGCTGCTTAATAAAAAGACAGTGCTGTCTGATAAAATATGCCGGTCGTATGCAATAATGAAGTTTGCTTCTTTAATTTCATTGAACGAAGCTATATGTCTTATTTCGGATTTAAAATGGGGTAAGGCCCTGAATCTAATAGATGGTATAAAAGATAGTGAGTTATGTGCCAGTTTGTATAGAATACAGGAAGGTCATTTAAGCTATTTACTGAGTACTAGAAAATTGACTTTTCCTATGGATGTAGAGCAGGATCAAAAGCTAAAGATAAATCGATTACGGTCTGTAGTGGTACAGGAAGTTTTTGAAAATGTAGTTATGAAGTAATCAAATTCATTGAGGTTTTATGAAGAATTTATTATCACCAAGAGCAAATAGAATAGTTGAGATAATGGCTGTAAATGAAGCCCGTAATGGTTTTATTCCGGAAATTTTGCCTGAGCATATTCTTTTATCATTACTAAAATCGGGCGATGGTTTAGGATATGCAGTTTTACAGGCTCTTCATATTAACACACTGACTTTTCAACTTGCATTGGAGCAGTTTTTAGCTAAAAAATCGGAGCTATATCGTACTCCTCCAGTGGAGTATACTGTGTCCCGCAGACTGCGAACTTTTTTGGATCTGGCTGCTATCGAGTCAAGGTCTCTTAGCAATATGTATATTGGTACAGAGCATTTTGTTTTAGCTGGCATGAAGGAAGAGTTAAGTGCATCAAAAAAGTTTTTTGATGATATGGGAATAAGTCTTGATTTAGCACGTTCTGTTGTAAAAGAGGTTCAGCTTGTAAAACCTTCAAGTGTTTCTTCTAATAAGGCAGGTGATAATCAAGGTATACAAAATACGGCAAGCTCTCAATCAGGTTTTGTTGGGATGCAGAGTCCTTCATTTAGAGCAGATAATCAGTCTTTTTATCGACAGCCTAACGGTTTTCAGCAAAATCAGAACAGAGGAAATCAGAATTCATTTCTATCTGAGTTCAGTCGTGATCTGACTGCATTAGCAAAAGAAGGTAAACTTGACCCAGTTGTGGGGCGTTCAAAAGAAATTTCCAGAGTAATTCAGATATTAAGCCGCAGAACAAAAAATAATCCAATTCTTTTAGGGGAACCTGGAGTTGGAAAAACTGCCATTGCAGAAGGTCTTGCTCATAAGATATCTTCAGGGGAAGTTCCTGTTGATTTATTAAAGAAACGTATTTTATCTCTTGATCTTGCAGCCATGATAGCAGGTACAAAATATCGCGGCGAGTTTGAAGAGCGAATGAAAAAGATGATGAAAGAGATAAAGGAAAATAAAAATATCATCCTTTTTATTGATGAGCTTCATACTATAATAGGTGCTGGTGGTCCTGAAGGTTCTATGGATGCCAGTAATATACTAAAGCCTGCCCTTAGTCGAAGTGAAATACAGATTATAGGTGCTACTACAATAAAAGAGTACCGCAAGTATTTTGAAAAAGACTCAGCTTTGGAACGTAGATTTCAGACGGTAAAAGTTAATGAGCCATCTTCTGAAGAATCAATACAGATACTTGAAGGACTGAAACAGCGTTATGAAGAATTTCATAACGTAAAGTATGATGATGATGTTATTCCTGCAATAGTAAAGTTTACAACAAGATATATTCCTGAACGTTTTTTACCGGATAAAGCCATTGATATACTTGATGAAGCTGGCAGTGCAAAAAAGATAATTGAAGAAGACCGACCTATAGAACTTGCAGAGCTTGAAAAGAGTATTGAACTTCTCAGTGATGAAAAAAAGACTTATGTAGCAAGTCAAGATTACGAAAAAGCTGCAATGATTCGTGACAAAGTTCATGATATGAAGATAAAGCTGGATGAGATAAAGGAATACTGGAAAAACAACCGGAGCGCAATGATAAAACGGGTAACTGTTGATGATATTTGTTCGATTATTGCAAATATTACAGGGATCCCTTTAGATCAGCTTGATAAAAATGAATCAAAAAAACTATTGGCCATGGAAAACGAGCTTCATAAATCTGTTATTGGACAGGATGAAGCGGTTAGGCTTTTAAGCAGTACAATCAGACGCAGCAGGGCAGGGGTGTCAAGTGTACACAGGCCTATGGGATCCTTTATATTTTTGGGTCCAACAGGTGTTGGTAAAACTCAGCTTGCAAAGACTTTGGCTAAGTTTTTATTTGGATCTGAGGATGCTCTTATCCGTATAGATATGTCTGATTACATGGAAAAACACAATTCAAGCCGTCTTGTAGGAGCTCCTCCTGGATATGTCGGTTATGAAGAAGGTGGTGTTTTGACTGAAAAAGTCAGACAAAATCCATATAGTGTTGTACTGCTTGATGAAATTGAAAAGGCTCATACAGATGTATTTAATCTTTTGCTGCAGCTTTTAGAAGAAGGTCAGCTCAGTGATAATCTAGGTCATACTGTTAATTTCCGTAACACAGTAATTATTATGACTTCTAATGCTGGTGCACGACAAATTACAAGCGATCGTAAACTTGGTTTTTCAGATGTAAGTGACGGTGTTTTGCCCTATACTGAAATAAAAGCCAGTGCAATGGAAGAACTTAAGCGAATTATGAGTCCTGAGCTTATAAATCGTATTGATGATGTTGTAGTTTTTAATGCTTTAAACAGAGAGCAGATTTCTTCAATTCTTGATATACAAATAGGTGAACTTGAGTCTCGATTAAAAGAAAAAGAAATTAGTCTTACTATAAAAGCAAAGGCAAGAGATTATCTTATTGATAATGGTTATGATCCAAGTATGGGAGCCCGCCCAATGAGGCGTCTTATACAGCGAGAGATTGAAGATCCTCTGTCAGTTTTGATACTTGAAGGTGAGTGCGAAAAAAGTCATAAGGTCGTAGTTGATTATAATGGCTCTAAACTTACAGTTAGATTTGTGCGGCAAAAAAAGCTGATAGAAGTTAATTCGTAAAAGGATAGAACAGGCTTGTTTCCTTTTTTGGGGAAACAAGCTTTTTTTTTGCATAAAATAATTATTACAGTATAATAGTGCCTATGTCTAAATATGAATTAATAGCCTTTGATATGGATGGAACTTTGCTAGATTCAAAAAAACAAGTTCGTCCTGATAGTCTGCTTTCTATAAAAAAAGCTGTCAAAAATAATAAGCTTGTCGCCCTTTCAACAGGGAGATCTATTCCGGAGCTTACTGACAGCCTTGCTATACTTAAGGATGTTCAGTATGTAATTAGTGCAAGTGGTGCTCTTGTATTTGATGCATTTACCGGTAATGTGATTTATAAATGTCCGATGGAAGAAGAGATTGTAAAAACAATATTTAAGCGTATAAAAAAGTACGATGTTATGGTTCATATTCACTCTGATGTATCGTTAGTGCAAAAAGATAAGGTAGAAAAGATGGAGTGCTATAATATGGCTCATTATAAGCCTATGTTTGAAAATATAACTGTGAAGGTTGATGAGCTGGCAGATTATATAGAAAAAAATCATAGTACCGTATATAAATTTAATATATATTGTAAAAGTGAAGAGGACAGAGCCTTTTTTATGGATTTGCTAAAAGATTTACCTATTGAAATGGTGTATTCAGAGCATACAAGTCTTGAGTGCTCTCAAAAAGGAGTCTCAAAGGGGGAAGGTCTAGTTAAGCTTTGCAATTATCTTAATATACAACTGGAGCAATCAATTGCTGTGGGAGACGCTGATAATGACATTGCCATATTAAAGACTGCAGGATTAGCAGTTGCTATGGGAAACGCAAACAGTAATGTAAAACACATTGCTCATGTTGTTGTTGCAGATAATGACTCAGGTGGTTGTTCACAGGCAATTGAGCAGTTTTTATTGCAATAAAAAACACCTGGGACTTGCTATATAAGTTTTATCCCAGGTGTAATTGTTTACGTAAAAGGAAAGAACGTAAGAAGTTTAGAATGTATACTTTAAGCCTGCTCCGACAAATGACTTAACATGATTGTCAGGACTGTCGGCTGTAAAGTTATAAAACTCTCCATTTTCATTATTTGAGTATATGATGCCACCTTTAAGGTTAAGGTAAAGACCATCTACAGCATTGTACTCAACCTTTGGTTGTACACAAAGCTCTTTATTTTCAATACCCCAGATGACTGTAACTTCAGGCTTAAGTTTTTCGTGCATAAATGTATCTGAAATATTTACAACAAGCTTATTGATACAGTAGTTATCATCTGTGTTGTAGTCAACATCATAAACCTTAAAATCGCCGTCTTTAATTTTGCTACTGTTAAGAGTAAATGTACCTGTTTCCTGGATGTTAATGTTTACATTATGAATTGGTAAATCCATATCAAATCCACCAAGCCATGCAATGCTGTTGTTTTTTATCCATGGATTATCACCTGCTGTATCCTCTGTTAAGTTATAAGCAAGTTCCCATCTTGTATTAAACTTCCACAGTACAAACGCTGCTTCAAGTCCAAAAGTTTGAACCTGGTCATAATTTAATGATGGAAGTTCAAGTTCGTATGAAGAAAGCTTTCCTGCGTTTAAAAGGTCTGTGGCATGCTTTGCTAAAACTGCTTTTGTTGCAGTTTGCTGGTCTAGGCCTGTTGCAGCCATTACTTTTGCAATTTCAGTACCGTATGTAGTTTGTATATATGTTATACCTGCTGGTGTAGAAGCGAACTTTGTTACAGCTTCAGTTAATGAAGATATATATGGACTTAAATTGGCACTTGGCTGCTTATAATGTCCATAGTAGTAGCTTGCACCCCAGTCAAAGCTTCCTAATGTACCTGTTACGCGTAAACCACCCTGTCCATATTTTAATGTTTTAATGTTTTCTTCATAAAGATCTTCAGTACTGAAACTTGAAAGATCCATTATAGCTCCTGCTGCAGTACTGCCACCTGCAGTCATTGCAAGTGAAAGATTGTGGTTTGCAATTCCCATAACAGTATCAGTGAGGTGTGACATTGAGTATGGTACGAGTTCTCCGCTTGAAGCAAAACGATCTGCTGTCATCATTGGTGTGTAGACACCTTCAATACGAAGATTATTAGGAGTTGCATATATTGCACGAAGCATTGGCTCGGCAATACGTCTGTCTACATAGTTTGGAAATACGAAATCTGTGTAATCGTTGGCATTAAAATTATCAAGTACATGGAGCTTATCACCTTTGCCCCATACAACCTTCATTTTACCGCCTTCAAGGGTAAGGTTACCAAAGTATCCTCTCATGATTACTTCTTCAAGAATATCTTCTGGATAATCCTTTAACTTTGCTGTGTCAAAATTGAGTTTTGCTTCAATATCTGAGTTAGCTCCATTGTACACTGCATCAAGCTTAAATTGTGCATTACTGTTGATTGAAGTGGCACTTATATCATCAGAGCTTTGATATCCATCTTCTGTATTAAGATATGCTCTGGTGTTTACCTCTGCACTGCCATTAAATGTTAAAACTGGTTCACTTGAAGAGGTGTCATCAAAACCTCCAAAGTCATCAAAACCGTCAAAATCCTGCGCTGTTAATGTTGCTGTAAAAAGCATTGAAAAAGCCAGTGAAAGAGTTAAAACTCTTTTAATCATAAATATCATCTCCTGTTTATTGTATAAAAAAAGCTCTCAATTATCTGTACTTGCAGAATATTGAGAGCCTTTGATATTACTTATTTACCAGTGTTAAGGAAGTTCTGTGTAAATACACGGTCTGGAATAGGCTTGTCAACTACAATCTTTTTGATTGTTAAGCGTGTTGAGTGTCCAGTCTGAACATTCTGCATAAATGTTACCATCGGTGTGTTATATGAGTTTTTTCCGTCTTCACTGGATACTACTTCAAGTTTTTCAACAGTAAGTGTCTTTATGAGTTTTCCCTTCTTGTCAAACATTTCTGCATAAACAGGAACCCATGTTTTTTTGTCGATCCACTGAACACGGTATAGATACTGAGCATCATTAAGATTTACAGGATCACTGCGTACAACATAACAGTCAAATCCGTTTTTATTTTCTTCTTTTAACAGCTCGTGCTTATCTTCATCGATATCACGTGTAGATAAGTCATCATATGAAGCATCCGTACCCATAAATGCTTTTCCACCTTCGGCAGTTGATACACGGCGAGTACTTCTTAAATCAGGCAGGTAAATAAACTTATCATCAGGCTTATTACCTTCGTTTTCCTGCAGTAAAAAGCGTGTATCTTTAACACTAGCAGGACTTAAAAATACCATTACAGCAGCAGTTAAATCATTTCTCTTGCGTCCATACTCAAGAACGTTACGAGATTCTTTGGCACCGTTCTTTTCAATAAGATCCATTTGTACAGCTGATTGTGAAAAAGCTGGATCTGGCTTATCAAGAGCTTTCTGAACTACTTCACGTCCATCAATGGCAAACACACTTGAGCAAAGCAGGATAGATAAAGCCGCAGTTGTAATTGTTTTAGTAAGTTTCATTGTTTCCTCCAAACGGGTTGTAAAAGCACAGCTACCTGAACTTTACAAATATTTTAAGTCATAAACTATCAGACAGCTATATAAAAGCAGTCTGAAAATAGTTAATTATTTGTTATCTTCTTCTGTTTCCCATGCTTTTGGCTGTCCTTTGTGAAGGAACTTTGGGTCAAAGATATTAAAGATACCAGGGAGTACAGTCATTGCAAGGGTAGAGCTTGTAAGCATTACAATTGCAATAAGGATACCGATGTATCTTAATACAACAAAGCGGCTGAAACACAGAACAAGGAATCCTAAACCAACAGCAATAGCATTTGTGATAATGCCCGAACCTGAAGATTTAAATGTCTCTCTTGTTACTTCTTCAAGGTTGTCACTCTGTTCGCGTAAAGTACGATACTCGGTCATAAAATGAATTGTGTAGTCGATACCTACACCAATTGCAACTGATGCAATAATACTTGTAATAAGGTCAAGCTTAATGCCTGCAATACCCATAACCATATAGTTTAGGATAATTGTAAATGCCAGAGGTATAGCTCCGATACAGCCTGCAACAGGAGACTTAAATGACAGTGTAAGTACAACAAATACAAGGATGATACTGAGAATAAGAGATGTCATCTGGCTTTTTACAACAAGATTTGTCATAACGTATTCCATTTCACCAGAACCTGTAGCTTCCATGTAGTAACCTTCTGGTAAGTGTGTATCACAGTATTTTTCAAAATCCTTAATCATCTTACCAACAACCTGTGTTGAGTTTGTACGGATTTGAACCTGCATACGTATTACAGTTGGTGTAAAGTTTGTCTGGTCATCTGTAAAGCGTTCCATTGAATCGCCAAGCATCTGAGTGTAGTTTGAAACTATACCAGCAAGTTCACCCCTTGCAGACTTCATATATTTAGCAGGATCATAAGGAATCTCATAGAAAGCAGCTCCATTAAAGTTCATTTCCTTCTGCAGTGTTTTAACAAAGTCTTCTACACTAGCTCTTCTTCCTCCTGCTTTTGCATATGCATGACCAATGAGCTCCTGAACATCTTTTGCTGTTACAGTCTGATTTAACATCTGCTCGTATGCGATATTAGGATCGACAAAACTTGAGTCACCAGTGGTACTGTCAGATAAAGCTTCATCCCCAAAGGCATCTGCACCAAATGCATCCATACTAAAGTCATCCCCAAAGGCATCGTCTCCAAAGGCGTCCATGCCAAAATCACTCATACCAAAGTCGTCATCTAATGAACCATCTGAGTAATCATTGTAATATGTTGACTGACTTGCATTTGCTCCTGGTGCATTCCAGGTCTGGTTTATACGTTTGATTGAGTCTGTATATGATACAGCTTTACCAATCACGTCATATTTGCTTAATATCCAGCTTTCCATAAGATCAACTGCTCTTAAAGCTTCAACATTTGTCATGTCTGGCATTGATCGTGATTCAGCAATCTTATCATTAGCCTGAGCTACTAATTGATCGTATTTTGATTTTTCATCTGAAGTAAGCTCTCTTCCTGATGCTTCTGCGTTATCAATTATTGCCTGTGCCTGGTCAAAAAGCTTTTTAGCTTCGGCTTTTGGCTTTGCTGCAGGAGAATTAATAAGAAGGTATACAGAGTTTGTACCGGCAAAATTGTCATTTACATAGTTTACATCCTGACGGATTGGTGCCTTTGAAGGGAAGTAATTAATCATTGATGTATCAATAACAAGTTTTGACAGTCCAAACGCACTGAGGGCAATGACAATAATACTGAATACAATCATGCGAGGCTTTGTACCACAGAGAAAGTGGTAAACGTTGTATAAACTGTTTGCAAGACCTGCCTGTTCTGGATTTGAGTCCCCCTTATGGAATTTTGAAAACTCAACCTTTTCAAGACGCCGGCGAACTCTCTGTGTTATTTTTTCCATGCGGCGGGATCTCATACCAATTTTTTCTACCCTTTTGAGGGTAAGGAAACTTGGTATTACAGTTACTGAAAGAATAAGGCTGAATCCAATACCAATAGCTGTAAATATTGCAAAGCTGAAAAGAGGTTTAATAGGACTTGTTACAAGAGAAATAAAGCCTACTATTGTAGTAATTGCAGAAAGTACAACTGCCTCTGAGACGTTTGTTAAACCTTCGCAGATACAGTCTAAGTGAATTTCTTTTGAAAACTTTTGTCCCTGACTGTCAAGCTCCTTACGTTTTTTATCAACTGCAATGTAGTAGTGTGTAAGTACATGGATACCATATGCGCTGCCACAACCGATAAGTGCTACCGGAATTACAGACGATACAAGTGAGAAGGAGATTCCTGTAAGTGCCATGATACCTACAGACCATACTGTACTCATCAGAACTGTAATTAATGGTAAAATTGTACCATCAAGAGTATGGAAAGAGAAATAAAGGGAAATAAGTACAACCAGTACAACAAGTGGAATAAGACTTATAAGGTCTGTCAAAAGGTATGCCTTTGAGTTTTCACTTGTTACAGGATCTCCATAAAGTTTATAGATAAGATCTGTTTCCTTTAAATCCTCAATAACAACACCACGTACTTTATCAAGAACTTCCTGCTGTTCATTAGGAGAGATTGATGGATCTACTGTAAGTGAAACCTGAGTTGCTTTGCCGTCATTTGATATGACAACAAGATTGTACATGTCTTCCCAGTTAGCAAGACGTTCTGTAATGTTTACAACATCAGTGTCTGTAATTGCTCCATCATCATTGTTTTCAAGAAGTGGTGCTACATTTATTGCACCGTCTATACCTTCAATATAGTCAATGTTTGTTATTGATGTAACATTATCTGTGTACTCGATGTTTTCGAGGTGCTGTGTAAGAGTGCGGATTGCACTGATATACTCACTTGTTAAAATTGTATCAGCTGGTGTTTCAAGGGAAATTCCTATTGAAATCATACTTCCAAACTGTTCTTCTGTTTCATTTAATCTCATGTAAGCTTCATGCTTAGTAGGGAAGAACTGTCTGATAGAACTTTCAATTTGAATTGTTCGCAGTGGAACAGCCAGAACTGCTGTAATAATACAACTTGCTGCTATAATCAATATAGGATGTTTTAAAAGTTTTCTCATTAAAAACTGCCTCCAAAATTCACTAGTTAAAAACTTGCAAAACGCGTATATTTGGTTTAATTATTTTAATGCGTTCAAAATATTAAACCAATACGCCTAAAATATAACTAACTAAAATGATTAAGTCAATGTTTGTTCAAGGAA